>NZ_CP014839.1:3507573-3826444 GCF_001931675.1 Pandoraea thiooxydans
TTCTGGATCGGCGCTTGCGCGACCACCGCGCGCGCCGCCTCGGCGGCCTCGGCCATCAGCGCCGCGCCGTCCCAGTCGAGCGGCCATCCCTGCCACAGGCGCAGGTCGCCCGCGACGAACACCGCTTCGATCTGCGAGCGATTGGCCAGCCGCACCAGTTCCCACGACAGATCCCACGACGGCAGCATCTCGGGCACGTCCAGATCGACCAACAGGAAATCGGCGTAGTGCCCCGGCGCGATCCTGCCGACCCTCTCGCCCAGCCCGGCCGCTTGCGCGCTACCGGCCGTGGCCAGCGCCAGCCACAGCGCGCCGCCACCGCACGACGAATCACCCGCCGCTAGACCGTAGCTCAGACGCTGTGCGGCTTCGGCCGCGTCCATCAGGCGAAACGCGTCACTGCGCGTGCCGTCGGTGCCCAGGCCAAGACGGATGCCCAGCGCGCTCATCTGCAGCGCCGGGGCCACCGCATTGCCCTTCCACTGGCTGGCCACCGGGTTGTAGCTGACCGCCGCGCCACTGTCGCGCAGCAAATTCAGCTCGCCTGGCGTCACCAGGCTAGCGTGCGCCAGCAGCGTTTGCGGGCCGAGCGCACCGACCTGCGCGAGCAGCTCGAGCGGGCGCAGGCGGCGCTGCACCAGCGAACGCTCGACCGAAGCCAGGTGCTCGTTGATATGCGTCTGGAACATCGCGCCCGCTTCGCGGCACAGTGCCGCCACCGCATGCAGCGTGCCGTCGGCAGCAGCCTCCGGCACCGAGATCGCCAGCGACGGCCGCACCAGCGCGTCGCTCGCCCAGCGCGCCAGATGCGCATCCGCGGCGGCCATCACGGCATCGCGCGGCCGCTGCGGCTGTCCGTCGGCGAGATCATTGCAAATCAGGCCGAGCACGCAACGCAGGCCCACCTCGTGGCATGCGGCGGCAATCGCGCTCACGCTGCCCGGCGATCGCGTGCCGGCGTCGCAAACCGTCGTGAAGCCGCCCCGCAGTGCTTCCCATGCCGCCAGCTTGCTCGACAGTGCCAGCATCCTTTCATCCAGGCAGTGCTCCATCGGGACCCAGATGCGGCGGTAGATCTCCGAAGGCTCGCCAAATGCCAGCGCCTTGCCGAACGATTGCGTCAGATGGTGGTGCGCATCGACGAAGCCCGGCATCATCAGCCGCCCGGGCAGGCGCCGGGCATGCAGCCCCGGATGCGCGGCGGCGACCTCGGCGGCCGGACCGACGGCATGGAATTTGCCGCCGCTGACGACCACCGCGTGCTCGCGCACGGGCCCGTCGGGCAATAGCAGCCATTCGGGCAACAGCAGCATTTCAGGCGCGCGCAAACTGTCCGGTGCGCCATTCTTGGTTGGTATCGATAAGTGCATGAAAGCGTTCCCGCGTGTGTCGAACTCATTGCGCCGGCCGAGCGCTTGCGCCGGCGGCATCGTGAGGCGTATTGCGATGGATTACGAAGCTTTTTTCGCCTCGCTCGCCAAGGAAGGACTCGCGGCGCGATAACGCCGCAAGTGATGAAACAGGATATTCACCAGAACCGCGGTCATCGCGCCCATGGCCAGGCCGTTGCCCAGCACGACCTGCAGGCTCGAGGGGAATTTCGAATAAAGCCCGGGCACCAGGATCGGCAGCAGCCCCATCGTCAGCGCCGCGGCGAGGATGTACATATTGGCGTGCTCGCGCAGCTCGACGCCGCGCAACAGATTGACCCCCATCACGCCGATGATCGCGAACACGATCAGGGCGGTACCGCCAACCACCGGCGCCGGGATCGCGCTGGCCAGGCGCGCCAGCGGCGCGCACAGGGCGATGATGACGAGGAACACGCCGGCGGCCGCCGTGACGTAGCGCGAGCGCACGCCGGTGGCTTGCACGATGCCGATGTTCTCGCTGCTGGTGATGATCAGCGAGGTGCCGAAGATCCCGCCCAGCAACGACATCAGGGCGTCGCCGCGAATCGTGCGCGGCACCTGGTCGCGTATGTCGATTTCCTTACCGACGACTTCGGCAATCGCCACCGTCTGGCCGGTGGCCTCGGCCATCGAGATCACGCTGAAGATCAGCAGCGGCACGGTCGCGGCCAGATTGAAATGCGGCCAGCCGAACGGCAGCGGCCTGGGCAGGCTGAGCAATGCCCCGTGCGCCACGCCACCCAGCGGCATGACGCCGAGCACCGCACTGAGCACGGCGCCCGCGAGCAAGCCGAGCAACACCGCCAATTGCCCGCCGATGCCGCGCAGAATCTTCGCAAAGCCCACGGTAAAGGCAATCGTCGCGACCGCCAGGCCGATATTCAACGGCTCGGCGAAGCCGGGCGTGCCGACCCGCCCGACGATGATCGAGCCATAGATCTTGATCAGATTGACCGCCACCAGGATCAGCATGGTGCCGATCACCACGCGCGGGAAAAACTTCAGGCAACGGGCAAACACCGGCAGCACCGCGAAATAGAACAGGCTGGTCAGAATGACCGCGCCCGCCGCGGTCGGCAGATCGGTCTGCCGCGCAATCAGCACGAACATGATGACCGGCGCGCCGCCCGGCACCATCACGAACGGCAGGCGCGCGCCGAACTTCCCGACGCCGAACGACTGCAGCAGCGTTCCGAGACCACACACCAGGAAAGTCGCGCCGATCAGGTTGACGATCAGCGTCTCGGGCAAGCCCAGCGCCTTGGCCACCAGGAATACCGATGTGATCGGCGAGGCCGCCACTACCAGCACGTGCTGCAATCCGAGCAGCGCCAGCCGGGTCCAGGGCAGCCGTTCATCGACCGGATCGGCCGTCGTTTTTTCATTTGTCATGCTTGTGTCTCCATGGCGCTCCGGCGCCGGTCTGCATTGCCGCGCCTGGCCGCCCTCAGCGGGTTCGGTGCGTTGCGCTGCCCTCCTGGTCGCGCAACCCCAAAACGATTTGGGATGAAATTAAAAAAATAATCGCCGATCCCAAAACGATTTGGTATGTATACTTGTTCATCAAAACAGCACTGTCAAGATACTTTTGCGATGGTCTATCGAAACCCGGACGCGCATGCGTCGGCATAATTGCCTCCAGCGCCCCGCAAAGGTAAGCTTTGCGCGGTGTGCGGCGAACCGAGACGGCGCGGCTCAGGATTTTCCCTAGCCGCTGGCCTCGGGCCCCTGTCAGAGGTCTGCTCGCCGCCCTCTTTGTCCAACCCTTGCCGATCGATGCCATCCTCCGCCCCCCGCCGCCCGACCATTCTCGACGTTGCCCGCCACGCCGGCGTCTCACCCACGACGGTCTCGCATGCGCTCAATGAGCGCGGCTACGTCGATCCGCAAACCCGCGAGCGGGTCAAGGCTTCGGCGCAGGCGCTCGGCTATCGGCCCAACATGCGCGCGCAGCGCCTGCGCACCGGCGAGGCGCAAACCATCGCGTTGCTCTCGTCGATGCCGTTCGAGGTGGCGGGCGGCGCCTCGCGCCTGGGCTTTCTGATGGAGATCGCGGCGGTGGCCGCTGCCTCCGCACTCACGCGCGGCCTCGCGCTGATCCTGGTGCCGCCGATGCAGGGCAATCAGCTGCCGCTGGAGCGACTCGACATCGACGGGGCGATCGTGATCGAACCCACCGACGATGACCTTAACGTGGCGCACCTGCAAAGCCGACGGCTGCCGGTGGTTTCGATCGGGCGCCAGCCTGCCGACGACCCGGTGCCGTACGTCGACCTGCAATCGGCCGCCACCACGCAGTTGCTGCTCTCCCATCTGTGGGCGCAGGGCGCGCGGCGCATCGCGCTGCTCATCGGCGCGCAGCGACGCAATTCCTATGTCGAGGCCGATCTTGCGTATCGCGCTTTTTGCGAAGCCCATGGCATGAGCCCGCGCATCTCCATGGCCGACGAAGCCGGCGGCGAGCAGGCCGGGCACGATCGTTGCGCGGAATTGCTGCGGCAATACCCGGACATCGACGGGCTGTACGTCACCGTCGATGCGTTCGCCGTGGGCGCGCTCCAGGCGATCGCCGAACACGGCTTGCGGGTGCCCGACGACATCAAGCTCGTCACCCGTTACGACGGCCTGCGCGCGCGCACCAGTACGCCGGCGCTCACGGCGGTCAACCTGCATCTGGACGCGGTCGCCTCGCTCGGCGTGCAGTTGCTGTTCGAACATTTGGGCGGCGACACCCATCTCCGGCACATGACGCCGCCCGCCCCGGAACTGGTCGCGCGCGCTTCGTCGGCCAAAACGCGCAAGCGCTCGCCCGCGCGGTAAACGGAGCGCCCCATGAGTCGAGTCTCGAGCGCGCTCGCGCCCCGTTGCGTCGCCGTGATCGGCGGCGGCCCGGCCGGCCTGATGGCTGCCGAAACGCTTGCCGCGGGCGGCGCGCGCGTCGACCTGTACGACGCGATGCCGTCGGTCGGGCGCAAGTTTCTGATGGCCGGCCGCGGCGGCCTGAACCTCACCCATAGCGAGCCGATGGCGCCGTTTCTGGCGCGCTATGGCACACGGCGCGATGACCTCGCGCCGTGGCTCGCGCGCTTCGACCCGCAGGCGCTGCGCGCCTGGGCGCACGAGCTCGGCGTAGCGACCTTCGTCGGCACCTCCGGGCGGGTTTTTCCGACCGACATGAAAGCCGCGCCGCTGCTGCGCGCGTGGCTGCACCGGCTGCGCGGCGCGCAAGTGCAATTTCACATGCGGCATCGCTGGATCGGCTGGGACACTGACGACAACCCCGGGAGCGCCGCGGACGGCAACGAAGGCGCGATCGCGCTGCGTTTTGCCGTGCCCGAAGGCGAATACACGCGGCATGCCGACGCCGTGGTGCTGGCCGTGGGCGGCGCCAGCTGGCCGCGCCTGGGCTCGGACGGCGCGTGGGTGCCGCGCCTGGCGCAACGCGGCGTGCCCGTGGCACCGCTGCGGCCGGCCAACTGCGGTTTCGACGCCGACTGGAGCGACCACTTCCAGGCCCGCTTCGCCGGCGCCCCGCTCAAGACGGTGGCACTCAGCGTCACCGCGCTCGACGGCAGCGTCGTTGCGCGGCGCGGCGAATGCGTGGCGAGCTCCACCGGTCTCGAAGGCAGCCTGATCTACGCGCTCTCGGCCCCGATCCGCGACCTTATTGCCGCCAATGGCTCGGCCGAGGTCCTGATGGATTTGCTCCCGGATGTCCCGCAGGAGCGCGTCATGCGCGAAGTCTCGCATCCGCGCGGCGCGCGTTCGTGGTCCAGCCATTTGCAAAGCCGGCTCGGCATCGCCGGCGTCAAGGCCGGGCTGCTGCGCGAGTGTCTATCCAGGGATGCATTCGCCGACCCGGCTCGCCTGGCGCGAGGCATCAAGGCATTGCCGATCCGCTTGCTGCGCCCGCGCCCGATCGCCGAGGCCATCAGCAGCGCGGGCGGCGTCGCGCTCGAGGCGCTCGATGCGCACCTGATGATCAAGCACATGCCGGGCGTGTTTTGCGCCGGCGAAATGCTCGACTGGGAAGCGCCGACCGGCGGTTACCTGCTGAGCGCCTGCTTTGCCAGCGGTGTGGTCGCCGGTGAGGGGGTCCTGGCCTATTTGGCCGGCCGCTGACCTTCTATTGCGCCGCCAGGCGCCACAGCGAGGTTATCTCCGCAGCCCGCGCGGCGTGCAGCGGGTCGCTCGCGTCGGCGGCACGCGGGTGGTGCGGCCGGGTGTCGATCTTGCCGAGCACCTTCAGGCCGGCCGCCTCAATGGCCGCCAGCAATTCGTCACGAGTGCGCAGGCCAAGATGCTCGGCCAGATCCGAGAGAATCAGCCAGCCTTCGCCTCCCGGGCTCAGGTGCGCCGCCAGGCCCGCCAGGAAGCCGCGCAGCATGCGGCCGTCAGGGTCGTACACGGCGGACTCCAGCGCTGAACTGGGCCGGGCCGGAAGCCAGGGCGGATTGCAGACGATCAGCGGTGCGCGGCCGGGCGGAAACAGATCGGCCTCGAGCACCGAGACCTGTTGGGTCAAGCCCAACCGCTCGATGTTCTCGCGCGCGCAGGCAAGCGCCCGCGGCTGCTGGTCGGTCGCGATCACGCTGGCCACGCCACGGCGCGCCAGCACGGCGGCCAGCACTCCCGTGCCGGTGCCGATGTCGAACGCCAGCGTGCGCGCCGGCAAAGGTGCCGAGGCGACCAGCTCGACGTACTCGCCGCGAACCGGCGAAAACACCCCGTAATGCGGATGAATTCGCGCATTCAGCGCCGGTATTTCGACCCCCTTCTTGCGCCACTCGTGCGCGCCGATGATGCCTTGCAACTCGCGCAGCGAGGTCACATACGGTTCGGCCGCCGGCCCGTACGCTTGCTCGCAGGCCAGCGCGACGTCGGGCGCGCGGCGCAATGGAATGCGGTGGCCGCTCTCGAACGGGATCAACAGCATGCCCAGGGTACGGGCGCGCTGCGACTGCGCCTGACGCTGCCAGTGAAACGCTTCGGTCAGCGACGACGGCACCTTGGCCGCCTTGCGAGGCTTGTGATCGACCCGACGCGCCAACGCCTGCAAGAGTTGGCGCGCGTTCTGGAAGTCGCCGCGCCACAACAGCGCCGTGCCTTCGCTGGCCAGCCGGAAAGCGGCGTCCGCTGTCATGCGGTCGTCGGCGACCACCACCCGCTTGGGCGGCGGCATGCCGCCCTCGGCGCGCCAGCGGGCCGAACGCGCCTGACCGTCCTCGGTCCAGGCGATCGTCGCGGTGTCAGTCGTGGTCATGATGCACCTCGCGTGCGCCGGGTCAGCGGGTGCCAGCCATGCTGGCGGGAAATCGGGGCAACGAATGGAGTGATGATCGACATCGGGAATTCCAGAAAAGGGGCTGCGGCAGCGAGCGACCGGGAGGAAGCCGGGTACTCCCGCGGCGCACGCGCACAACGGCGCCCACTGTAGAGGCTTTTGCCGCGGCTGTGTATACCTTTGCGCCCGACCCGCCGTGCAGGCATCGTCGCCATGCGCTGCGGCATTCGTGAAAAACGCCCAAGCATGAATGCTTGGGCGCCTGTTGCCGCGATCGGTCGGACTCGGGCTCAGTAGCCCATCGCCGCGCCCGCCGGGTGGCGCTGGTCGGTGCCGCCGGTCAGCATGCCAGTGGCCGGATCGACCACGATCGCTTCGGCCGCGCCCCATGGCCTGTAGGCCTTGAAGTGATATCCCATGGCCTTGAGCTTGTCGATGGTGTCCTGCGAGAACGCATAAGGCTCATACTGAATCACGTCGGGCTGCCATTGGTGATGGAAGCGCGGCGCATCGACCGCCTCCTGCACGTTCATGCCGTAGTCGACCACGTCCGAGAAAACTTCCAGCGCGATCGTGATGATGCGCGACCCGCCCGGGCTGCCGAATACCATGAACAGCTTGCCATCCTTGGTGGCGATGCTCGGCGTCATCGAGCTCAGCGGCCGCTTGCCCGGCGCGATTGCGTTGTTCTCGCCCTGGATCAGGCCATAAAGGTTCGGCACGCCAACCTTCGAGGTGAAGTCGTCCATTTCGTCGTTGAGGAAAAAGCCCGTATTGCCGGCCATCACGTTCGCGCCAAAGTAATTGTTGATGGTGTACGTGGTGGACACCGCATTGCCCTTGTCGTCGACGATTGAGAAGTGGGTGGTATTGGTGCCTTCGTGCGGCGCCACGCCCTGCTTGACCTCGCTCGACGGCGTGGCCTGGTCAGGCTTGATGGCCGCGCGAATCCGCGCCGCATAGTCCTTCGAAATCAGGCGCGCGATCGGCGCTTTCACATAATCGGGATCGCCCAGCAAGGTGTTGCGGTCGACATAGGCGTGACGCATCGCCTCGACCATCACATGGGTGGCGGCGGCCGAGTGAAAGCCCATTTTGGCCAGCGGATACGGCTCGATGATATTCAGGATCTCGCATAGCGTAGTGCCGCCCGAGCTTGGCGGCGGCGCCGAGATCACGTGGTAGCCGTGATAATCACATTCGATGGGCTTGGTTTCTTCGACGAAATAGTTTTCGAAGTCGGCCTTGCTCAGGATGCCGCCGTGCTCGTTGCTCGCCTTGACGATCGCGTCGGCGATCGGCCCCTTATAAAACGCCTTGGCGCCGTCCTTTTCGATCAGGCGCAAGGTGTGCGCCAGATGGGTCTGCACCAGACGATCGCCGACCTGATAAGGCTTGCCGTGCTTGAGGAAGATCGCCGCGATATTCGGCTCTTGCGCAAACAGCTTGCTCGGCCCGCGCAGCGCATCGAGATCGCCCTGTTTGCCGCTGCCGGTCATGATGTCGACGTCGCCGCGCTGCAGAACGAAACCATGTTCGGCCAGCCTGATCGCCGGCGCCATGACCTGTTGGCGGGTCATCGTGCCGTATTCGCGCAGCACCGTATCGAGCCCCATCACCGTACCCGGCACGCCCACCGCGAGGTAGCCGCGCGTGCTGCGCCCCGGCACCACGTTGCCCTTGGCGTCCAGGTACATGTCGCGGGTAGCCTTGAGCGGCGCACGCTCGCGGAAATTGACGAAGATATTACGGCCATCGGCCAGATGCAGGGTCATGAAACCGCCGCCGCCGATATTGCCGCAGCACGGATCGACCACCGCCAGCGTGTATCCCACCGCAACCGCGGCATCGATGGCATTGCCGCCCTCCTTCAGAATTTTCAGGCCGACTTCCGTGGCCAGATGTTGAGTCGTCACCACCATGCCATGCCTGCCATAGGCCGGCGGCGGCGAAACCGCGTGGGCGGCCTGCGCCAGCACCAATGCGGCAAAGACGGCCAAAACCCGGGGCGACAGCTTTACCCGGCAGGACAGACGAATGAGGGATCGCAGGTGTTGCATGAATGACATGGCCTTCTCCTGTTCTTCTTGCGGTAACGTCCAGATGGGTCCCCGATTTCCCCACGACTTGTTTATTGTTGTCGGCGCAGGAAAATCATACACGACCATCCGCAAGTCTTACCGCGGGAAGAAAAGGATCGTTCTGCCAAGTCACCGGGGCGGCGGCCTAACCGATGCCGCCCGCGTCATGGCGCGCACGCCCTCAGGCGTGAGGCAGCAGCACCAGTTTGCTGGAGGCGGCGCGCCCCTGGTCGAGATCGGCGAAGGCGGCGGGCCCTGCCTCCAGCTGGCGCGACTCGACCCAGCTCAGGTCGCCGAAAGCGCCTTCGTAGATCGCCTGTACGGTGGCGCGCATGTCGGCGGTCGAGTAAGTGTACGTCCCCATCAGGGTGATTTCGGCGAGCGTCAATTTGCGCATGTCGATCTCGCTGGCCCAGTCCTGCAAGCCGATGTGCATCACCACGCCACCCGGCTTGACCGCCTGCAGCGCGGCGGCCCGCGTGGGCTTGGCGCCGACCGCATCGATCACATAGTCGTAAGCGCTCTCCTCGGCCGGGGTGTCGAGCGGATTGAAAGCGAGGCAGCCCGCATGCTGCTGCGCCGAGGCGCGGCGCAGCGGATTGACTTCGGCCATCGTGACATGGCGGCAGCCGTACGAGCGCAGCAGCAGCGCCGCCAGCAGCCCGATCGCGCCGCCGCCGATGACCAGCGTACGGGTCTCGGGCAGCGGACGTGCGAACGCGCGCATCGACAGGTTGATCGCATGCAGCGCGGTGGCCGCGGGCTCGGTCACGGCCGCCTTGAGCGCCGGCATGTCCTGCGGAATGTCGATCAGGCTCGCCGCCGGAATCGCCATATATTCGGCAAACGCGCCAGGCCGCGTCATGCCGACCATGGTGCGGTTCGCGCAGAGGTTGTCGCGTCCCTGCACGCAGTACGCGCATACGCCGCACGTGATCAGCGGGTTGGCGCTCACGCGCCGCCCCACCGGCCATGCCGGCACGGCGCTCTCGACGATCGTGCCGGCCAGCTCGTGCCCCAGCACCAGGCCGGGCTGGCGGCGCGGGTCGTGACCGTGATAGGCATGCATGTCGGAGCCGCAAATGCCGACCGCGTCGATTTTCAGGATCACCTCGCCGGCGGCCAACGCCGGATAGGGCCGCTCTTGCACCGCGACTTCGTTCGGCTGCGTGTAGACCAAAGCTTTCATGGGTGTGTTCTCTTTTGCGTCAATCCGATGCAAACAAAGGCTTCATGCGAGGACATCCGCTGCACGTCGGTCATCTCGCCGTGTAGCCGCCGTCGACCATGATCGTCTGACCGGTGATATAGGCCGAAGCGTCGCTGGCCAGGAACAGCGTCACGCCGTACAGGTCTTCGAGCGCACCGTTTCTGCCGATGCAGGTCTGGGCCGCGTGCCGCTGCGACAGCTGCGGGTCGTTGAATACCGGCGCGGTCAGCGCCGTGGGGAAAAAACCCGGGCCGATCGCATTGCAGGTGATGCCATGAGGGGACCACGCCTGAGCGATCGCGCGCGTCAACTGCAGCACGCCTCCCTTGCCGGCGCCATAGGGCGCACTGTCGGCAAAGGCCCGATACGACTGCAGCGAGGCAAGATTGATGATGCGCCCCCAGCCGCGCTCGCGCATCGCCGGCGCCAGCGCCTGCGTCAGGAAAAACGGCGCGCCCAGATGCAGCGCCAGTTGCTGCTGCCAGGCTTGCGGCGTGACTTCGGCAAACGGCTGGCGCAAATTGATGCCGGCCGCGTTGACCAGAATGTCGATGTGCCCGGCGCGTGCCTGCGCGCGCTCGGCTCCTTCCCGGGCGCCGTCGGCCGAAGCCAGATCGGCGCATAGGTAGTCGGCCTTGATGCGCGATTGCCCCAGGCGGTCAGCCGCCGCCGCCAATTCGGTCTCGCGGCGCGCGAGCAGCACCACGCTTGCGCCCGCCAGGCCGAGCGCGGTAGCCATCGCCTCGCCGATGCCGGCGTTGCCGCCGGTGACCAGCGCGGTGCGCCCGCTCAGATCAAACAGTGTCGGTAGGTTCATGTCGTCGGCCTGTGGTTCGGTGGCATCGCCAGGTTACTGCGTCACGGCGTCGCCGAGCGCAAAGCGTTCATCGGGAAAATACTTGGCGAGACGATCGTCGGCGGTGCGCGCATGCGCCTCCATGCCTTCGAGACGGGAAATGCGCGCGGTCACCTGGCCGATCTGGTGGGCAGCCTGCCGGGACATTTTTTGCCAGGTCAGGGTCTTCATGAATTTATGGACCGACAGCCCGCCCGAATAGCGCGCCGCGCCTTTGGTTGGCAGAACATGGTTCGGGCCGCTGGTTTTGTCGCCGAACGCCACGGTGGTCTCCTCGCCGAGGAACAGCGAGCCGTAACAGGTCAGGTTGGCCAGCCACCAGTCGAGATCGGCCGCATGCACTTCGAGATGCTCCGACGCGTAGCGGTCCGACACCTCGGCGACCTCCTCGCGCGTATCGCACAACACCACTTCGCCATAGTCGCGCCAGGCGCTGCCGGCCGCGTCGCGCGCGATCGGCGGCAACGCCGCGATCAGCTCTGGCACGCGACGCATGACGTCTTCGGCCAGGGCGCGCGAGGTCGTGAAGAGCCACGCGGGCGACTCGTGACCATGCTCGGCCTGCCCGACCAGATCGCTCGCGACGATCGCGGCATCGGCCGTATCGTCGGCGATCACCGCGACTTCGGACGGACCGGCGAAGACGTCGATACCCACCTTGCCGAACAATGTGCGCTTGGCCTCGGCAACGAACTTGTTGCCCGGCCCCACCACCACGTCGGCCGGCTTGCCGGTGACAAGTCCATAAGCCATGGTCGCGATGGCCTGCACACCGCCCAGCGTCATGACGATGTCGGCACCAGCCGACTTGAACGCATACAGCACGTACGGGTGAATGCCCTCGCCGCGAAACGGGCTGGAACACGCGATGATGGTCTTGACGCCGGCAGCCTTGGCGGTGGCCACGCTCATGTAGGCCGAAGCAATGTGCGCGTAGCGGCCGGCCGGCGCGTAGCAGCCCACCACGTTGACCGGAACCACACGCTGGCCGGCGGTGACGCCCGGATACAGCTCGACCGAAAATTCCCGCAGCGACTCGCGCTGCGCGACGGCGAAATCGAACACCTGTTTCGCGGCGAAATCGATGTCGGCCCGCACGCTCGCCGGCACCTCCTTGGCGCGGCGCTCGATCTCGGCCGGCGAGACGATCAGATCGCCCGTCCATTTGTCGAGCTTGCTGGCGTATTCGCGAACCGCCGCCTCGCCGCGCGTCTCGATCTCGTGCAGCATTTCGGTCACGACCTTCTGGGCGGTTGCCGTCTCGGTCTCCGGGGTTTTCGTCGCCTTTTTCAGATAGGTCACTGCCATGACAATCTCCTTGCACAAAATGAAAGCGGTTACATCATGAAGTTTTTAGAAGGCCGGCAGGCCGGCCCCCTTTACAGCTCACGGCAGCAGCCTTAATCAGACAATGCTGCGACGGCTCTGTCGCGCTACTGCATCAATTCGTCTGCGAAGCGAACGCAGCCAGCTTCGGGTCGGCCTCGACACGTTTCATGTAGGTATTGGTGATATAGCTGTGCGCGGCCGGCACCGTGCTCAGCGAGCCGGCGGCGTGCATGAACTTGGCAATATCGGTAAACCAGCGATCCATTTCAGACGGCCCTTTGGCGCGGTCCATCGCCTGCAGTTGCTGCTTCAGGTCGAAGGTCGGCCGCGTGTTGAACTCCTGTTCCATCGAGGCTTCCGAGATCGACACGCCGCCCTGCGCGTAGAACTTCTTCATCATCTCCAGCGCCTGCGGCCGATGCGCATTCATCCACGCCCATGCGCGCAGATAGATCGCCAGGAATTTCGCCACGTTCTCCGGATGCTCCTTCGCGTAGTCGCCGCGCACGATCAACGCGCCCGGAACCACCGCGCCGCCGTCCTTGCCGGTGCACAGCACTTTGGCGCCCGCCTTCTCTTCCAGCGTGTAATCGTTGGGCGCCCATACGCCGCCGTAATCCGCATTGCCGGATGACATCGCCGAGATGATCTCGGCCTGCCCCATGTTCTTCAGGGTGACGTCGTCCTTGGACAGGCCGAACTTTTTCAGGCACGCCTGCACGGCATAGTCGCCGGTCGAGTTAGAGGTCAATACGATGGTCTGCCCCTTAAGCAGCTTCGGATCGGCCTTGACCTGCGCGTAGCGCGATTTGCTCACCATCAGCACGTTGGCCTGCGATTCGTCGTTGGTCAGACCGATCGTTTTGATGCCGAAGCGTTGCGAGCCGAGCACGGCCGGCACTGAGCCGGTGCCGCCGACATCCCACGACTTCGAGGCCGACGCTGCCATTTGCGGCACGCCCGCCGGGAAAATCGAGAATTCAGGTTTCAGGCCGAGTTCGGCCCACCAGCCCTTTTCGGTGGCGACATAGAACGGCAAAGCCCAGTAAAGCGCCGGTTGGTAGCTGACCTTGATCGGTGTGAGCTCCGCCGCGAACGCGGATGCGCCGATCGTGCCGATGGCCGCCCATAGTGCTGCTCCCCTGACGAGACTGCGGAAAATGCGTTTCATTGTGTCATCCTCGTATTGTGTGTTGTGGCAAACAAACGATTGATACCCAGCAAGCCATGGACTGGCGGCTCAATGCTCCCGTCCGGCATGCTCCTCGCGCAACGACTTCCAGATGTGCGTTCGCAAATGCACGAACGACTCGAGATCCATCACGTCCTCGATCTTGTTGTATTGGTCCCAGTGGTGGGCCTCGCGTACCGGTTTGATGTCGATGATTTCCTTGACCCGCCCCGGACGGCTGGTCATGATGACCACGCGGTCGGCCAGGTACACCGATTCTTCCACCGCATGGGTGATGAACATGACGGTACGCGGGCTGAGCCGCGCCAGGCGCACCAGCTCCTCCTGCATCACCACGCGGGTCTGCGCATCGAGCGCGCCGAACGGCTCGTCCATCAGCAGCACCCCGGGGTTCAGCGCGTAGGCCCGCGCGATCGCCACACGTTGCTGCATGCCGCCCGAGAGTTGATGCGGATAGGCTGTTTCGCAGCCCGTCAGATTCATCAGGCGCAGATATTTTTCGATGATGTCGCGCCGCTCGCCTTGCGCCAGCCCTTTGCTGCGCAGGCCGAAGTCGATGTTTTCCCACACGGTTTTCCACGGAAACAGCGCGAACTGCTGGAACACCACGGCGCGCTCGGGGCCGGGCCGCTTGACCTCCTTGCCGGCTACCGAGACCGCGCCCGACGAGGGGAATTCGAGTCCGGCGGCCATGCGCAGGCAAGTCGTTTTGCCGCAGCCCGACGGGCCGACCACCGCAACGAATTCCTTATCGTGGATGTCCAGCGAAATGCCATCGAGCGTCAGGAGGTCCTCGCCGTTACGCTGAAACACGCGCGATACATTTTCAAAGACGATGCTGCTCATGTTTTCGTATCCTTGATTTGTATGGGTTTAGCGGTGAGCGCGAGGGCGATTGCGCATCGCCAGCGTCTCGATCTTGCGCAGCACCAGATCGATCGCGCCGCCCACCATGCCGATGGCGATCATGCCGCTCATCACAATGGCGGTATTGATGCTGCTCTGCCCTTTGACCAGCATGTAGCCGATGCCGCTCGAGGCGACGATCAGCTCGGCCCCGACCAGCGACATCCAGCCGAGCCCGGCCGACACTCTCAAGCCCGCGATGATCGACGGCGTGGCCGCCGGCAGCAGCACCTCGAACAGGATCATCCGCGTCGGCACGCCAAGCATGCGGGCGGCCTCGAGCAGGGTGTTGTCGACATATTTGGCGCCGCGATAGGCGTTGACCACGCACGGTGGAAACGCGCCGGTGAAAATGATCAGAATCGGCCCGCCGATGCCCGTGCCGAACCACAGCGCCGCGAACGGCACCCAGGCGATCGGCGCGATGAAACGAATCACCTCGAACAGCGGCGCGACGATGTAGTCGAGCCAGCGGAACCAGCCCATCAGCAAGCCCAGCGGCAAACCAATCACCGCGGCCAGGCCAAAGCCCATCAAATACCGCAACAAGCTCGACCACAGATGCTGCTGCAGTGTGTAGCCGGCGAACGGCTCGTGCAGCAGCTGGATGAATTTTTCCGCCACGGCAAGCGGAGTGGGCAGGAATTGCGGCGGCGCCAGGCCGGTGGCCGCGGCTATCCACCAGGCACCGAAGAAGGTAAGCAGCCCGGCCAGCGACAGGCCCCAATAGCGAGAGTTTGAAGGCCGGCGGGCCCGGCCTGCCGGGTTGGCCGGTCGGGCGCGCGAGGCGCCGGCCGGATTGGCGGCATTCGAGGCCGCAGGATTCTTGTCGTTGCTCAGATCGGCGCTCCTCATGATTTGGCCCTCCACGGCATGGCTCGCCGCTCCAGCCAGCCCAGCGCCCAGGTCATCAGCCAGCCGCACAGCGCGACGGCCAGCATCGCCACCAGAATCATCGAAGGATAGATGTCGAGCGAGCCCTGCGTGAGCACGTGGCCCAGCCCGCGCACCGCGCCGATCAATTCGCCGGCTACCAGCGTGGTCCAGGCGGCCTGCAGCGACAGCCGCAGCCCAGTGAAGATCATCGGCAGCGCGCCGGGAATCATCACTTCCCAGGCAAACCGGCTGCCCCGCACCCCAAGCATCTCGGCGGCTTCGAGCAGTTGCGGCTCGATACTTCGCACACCGGCATAACTGTTGATGACCACCGGCACGAAGGCCGCCATCCAGATCACCATCACCTTGGCCGCGGCGCCCAGGCCAAGCCAGACAATCGCCAACGGGATCCAGGCCAGCGGAGGAATCGGCCGGATCAGCGTGAACACCGGATTGAAATAGGCCTCGGCACGGCGCGAGCAACCCATCCACAGGCCGAGCGGCGCACCGATGATCGTGGCGCTGAAAAATCCCAGCAAAACCAGCTTGACGCTTTGTTCGATATGCTGGTCGAGCCGTCCGCCCGCGTAGCCGGTGGTGCAGATCTGCACGAACGAGTCCCAGGTTTGGGCCGGGGTCGGGAAAGTGATCGGCGTCACCCAGCCGGCCGGGCCGGTGGCGACAAACCAGAGAAGCAACGCGGCGATCAATGTCATAAGGCTGACCCAAGCGCGCTGCGTATTGCCGAATCCTCGCACTGCCTGTCTCCTTGCAACTCGACTGCCGTTGCTATTGATGCGTTAATGTAACCGCTTTCATTCAAGATATTTCATTTGCCGGTGATCTTCAAGTTAGCGTTTACGCTATAAACGGTATTTTGCGCATCCCTCATAATGAAAGCAGTTACATTGCCACTGCCGATCACCCTCAGAGCCAACGCATGATTTCACGTCCCCGTATCCGCGACGTTGCGTCCCGGGCTGGCGTCTCCACCGCGACCGTCTCGCGCGCGCTGTCCAATCCTGCGCTGGTCAAGCCCGACACGCAGATACGCATCCGCGAGGCGATCGCCGCGCTCGGTTACGTGCTCGACGGCTCGGCGCGCGCGCTTGCCTCGGGCCGCGCGCACACCATCGGCGCGATCGTGCCGACCCTCGACAACGCGATCTTCGCGCGCGCCGTGCAGGGACTGCAGACCACGCTATCGAACTCGGGCTATCAATTGCTGATCGCCGCGCACGAATACAATCCGGACACCGAGCAGGCCCTGGTGCGGGCGCTGCTCGAGCGCTCGATCGACGCGCTGCTGCTGGTCGGCACCGATCATTCGCCACAGACGTGGGATTTGATTCGCGGCAGCCGGGTGCCGCTGCTGGTCACCTGGTCGAAGACCGATCTGCAGCCGTCGATCGGCTTCGACAATCATCAGATCGGCCGGCTGGCGGCGCAGCATCTGCTCGCGCTGGGACATCGTCATCTGGGCGTGATATCGGGACATTGCCTGCACAACGATCGTGCCCGCAGCCGCGTCGAAGGTTTTCGCGAAGCGCTCGAGCAGCGCGGCCGGCAACTGCCCGAGAGCCACGTGATTCAACAGCCGTTCGGCTTCGAGGGCGGTCGGGCCGGGCTCAGGGCGCTGCTCGAGCTGCGTCCGCGCCCGACCGGTATCTTCTGCGGCAACGACGTGCTGGCCATGGGGTGCCTGTTCGAAGCCCAGGCGCTGGGCATCGACGTGCCGGGGGAATTGTCGATCGTCGGTTGCGATAACCTGCCGATCTCGTCGCAGCTCACGCCGAGCCTGACCACCATCCACCTGCCGACCCACGAATTGGGCCAGCACGCCGCCGGGCTGCTGCTGCAGTGGCTCGCCAGCGGCCAGATGCCGCCCAACGAGTGCCTGCCGATCGAACTCGTCGCGCGCGGTACCAGCGGCCCGCCGCGCAAGGCGGCGCGCTGACGCGCCTCCAAAAAACAAGGGCCGGAGAAATGCGCTGCCCGAGTGGGGTATGCATTTCTCCGGCCCTCGCTGCACCGGACGATTGGAGTAGCGTTTAGAACGGAATATCGTCGTCCATGTCGTCGAATCCGCCGCCGGCCGGCTTGGATGCGGCCGGTGCCGAGCGCGACGGGGCCGAACGGGCCGGCGCGCCGCCGCCCGACGATTCGCGCGAGTAGCCTCCACCACCACCGCCGCCGCCACCGCCTTCACCGCGGCCGCCCAGCATTTGCATTTGCTCGGCGACGATTTCGGTGGTGTATTGCTTTTGGCCGTCCTTTTCCCACTGGCGGGTGCGGATACGGCCTTCGATATAGACCGGCGAGCCCTTCTTCAGGTATTCGCCGGCGATTTCCGCCAGGCGCCCGAAGAACGCCACGCGGTGCCATTCGGTCGCTTCCTTCATTTCACCGCTACTTTTGTCCTTGTAGCGATCGGTGGTGGCCAGGCGAATGTTGGTGACCGCGTCGCCGCTTGGCATGTAGCGGGTTTCCGGGTCAGCCCCGAGGTTGCCGACCAGAATGACTTTGTTGACTGATGCCATGGACGTTCTCCAGATTTAATGCGGGGGCCGATTCACGCTTTACGCGGCGCCGGCGCTGTCATTGAGCCGGCGATTATAAGCCACAGCAGGGCCATGCCGGCGCAAACGAAGAAGATCGAATGCTGGCCGTGATGCTTGAGCAGCCAGCCGCCCAGCACGCCGCCGCTGGCCAGGCCCAGCGCCTGCGTGGTGTTGTAGATGCCGGTGGCGGCGCCCTTGCGCGCGCCGGGCGCGAGCTTCGAGACGAGCGAGGGTTGCGACGCCTCGAGCACGTTGAAGCCGGCAAAGTAGAAGAACAGCAGCACGGTGAGCACGAACAGGGTCGGCGGCAATTCGGCCATCGCGAACTGCGCGATCAGCACGAGGCCGATGGCGCTGAGCAGAACCGCTTTCATCTTGCCGCGTTTTTCGGCAGCGATCACCGCTGGGATCATGACGATGAACGACGCGAACATCACCGGCAGATAGATCTTCCAGTGCGAGGTGACCGGCATGCCGGCAGCCTCGAGCATGCGGGGCATCACCACGAACAGCGCGGTTTGCGTCGCATGCAGCACGAATACGCCGAAGTTCAGGCGCAGCAGTTCGGGGTTGCGCAGCACCTCGCGAAACGGCGCATGGGTGATTTTCGGGGCGGCCGGCGGATTCGGCACGACCCAGATCACCACGAAGATCGCCACGATCGCGAGGATGCCGATGGCACCGAACAAGCCGCCCATGCCGAGCCAGTGATAGACGGTGGGCGCGGCCACGATGGCCACCGCGAACGACATGCCGATGCTGCCGCCGATCATTGCCATGGCCTTGGTGCGATGCGCCTCCGAGGTCAGGTCGGCCACCAGCGCGATGACCGCCGAGGAAATCGCCCCAGCACCCTGGACCGCACGGCCGACGATGATCCACAGGATGTCGTGCGAGAACGCCGCGATGAAACTGCCGAGTGCGAACACCACCAGTCCGAACACGATGACCGGCTTGCGGCCCAGGCGGTCGGAGAGCCAGCCGTACGGGATGTAGAGCAACGCCTGTGTAAGGCCGTAGATACCGATGGCCAGACCGATCAGGATCGTGTTGTTGCCGCCCGGCACGGTCTTCGCGTAGACGGTGAAGACCGGCATGATCAGGAACAGGCCCAGCATGCGCAGCGCGAAAATGGCGGCCAGCGAGGCGCTGGCGCGCCGCTCGAGGGGAGTCATGCGATTGTCGCCGGCAGCGGGAGTCGCACGGGAAGCGGTGTCAATAGCCATGGATATGAAGAACTACGTTGTACGTGAGAGCGCCCTGGCGGGCATCTTGGCCGGTCCGCTCCGGGAGAGCCGACCCTGAACTTCAAACTTAGGTATATTAGCAGGTTTGTTCGCCCGGTTTTGACCCCCCGCCTGATTGGCCGCCACTGACGGCACGGCACGGGCACAGAGCGACGATCCTCCGGAAGCGCCGATGGAAACCATACGTATTCGTGGGGCTCGCACCCACAACCTGAAGAACATCAATCTCGATTTACCCCGTCATCAACTGATCGTCATCACCGGCCTGTCCGGTTCCGGCAAGTCCTCGCTGGCGTTCGATACGCTCTATGCCGAGGGCCAGCGCCGCTACGTGGAGAGCCTGTCGGCGTACGCCCGGCAGTTCCTGCAACTGATGGAAAAACCCGACGTCGACCTGATCGAAGGCCTGTCGCCGGCAATCTCGATCGAACAGAAGGCGACCTCCCACAACCCGCGCTCGACCGTCGGCACGGTGACTGAGATTCACGACTATCTGCGCTTGCTGTACGCCCGCGTAGGCACGCCGCATTGCCCCGATCACGGCCAGCCGCTCGAATCGCAAAGCGTCTCGCAGATGGTCGATGCGGCGCTCGCGCTGCCGGCCGACACCAAGCTGATGATCCTCGCGCCGGTGGTGGCCAATCGCAAGGGCGAGCACGCCGACCTGTTCGACACGATGCAGGCGCAAGGGTTCGTGCGATTCCGGATTCGCTCGGGCGGCGGCGCCGCTCACGAGGGCGAGGCGAAGATCCATGAGATCGACAACCTGCCCAGGCTGAAAAAGAACGACAAGCATTCGATCGACGTCGTGATCGACCGCGTCAAGGTTCGCGACGACCTCAAGCAGCGCCTGGCCGAATCGTTCGAAACCGCGCTGCGCCTGGCCGACGGCCGCGCCATCGCGGTCGAGATGGACAATGGCAAGGAGCATGTCTTCAGCTCGAAATTCGCCTGTCCGATATGCTCGTACTCGCTGCAGGAACTGGAGCCGCGGCTGTTTTCCTTCAATAATCCGATGGGCGCTTGCCCGAGCTGCGACGGCCTGGGCCAGATGACGTTTTTCGATCCGAAGCGGGTGGTGGCCTTTCCCGGCCTGTCACTCGCCTCGGGCGCGGTCAAGGGCTGGGACCGGCGCAATCAGTTCTATTTCCAGATGCTGCAAAATCTCGCGGCATTCTACGATTTCGACGTCGACACGCCGTTCGAGGAACTCAGCGAAACGGTGCAGAAAACCGTTCTGTACGGCTCGGACAAGCAGACCATTCCCTTCACCTACGTCAACGAACGCGGCCGCACCACCGTACGCGAACATGCTTTCGAGGGCATTATTCCGAGCCTGGAGCGGCGCTACCGCGAGACCGATTCGCTGGCCGTGCGCGAAGAGCTCGCCAAATACCAGAACAACCGCCCCTGCCCCGACTGCGACGGCACCCGGCTGCGCCGCGAGGCGCGTTTCGTCAAGATCGGCGACGGGCCGAAGGCGCGCGCCATTTACGAGATCAACGTGTGGCCGCTGCGCGAGACGCTGGGGTATTTCCACACGCTCACGCTCACCGGCGCCAAGCGCGACATCGCCGACAAGATCATCAAGGAGATCGTCGCGCGGCTCACCTTCCTGAACAACGTCGGGCTCGATTACCTGTCGCTCGAGCGCAGCGCCGATACGCTCTCGGGCGGCGAGGCGCAGCGCATCCGCCTGGCCTCGCAAATCGGCTCGGGCCTGACCGGCGTGATGTACGTGCTCGACGAGCCGTCGATCGGCCTGCATCAGCGCGACAACGACCGCCTGATCGCCACCCTCAAGCACTTGCGCGACCTCGGCAACTCGGTGATCGTGGTCGAGCACGACGAAGACATGATTCGCGCCAGCGATTACGTCGTCGACATGGGTCTGGGCGCAGGCGAGCACGGCGGCAAGGTGATCGCCGAAGGCACGCCTGGCCAGATCGCCGCCCACGATGTGTCACTCACCGGCCAGTATCTGGCGGGCAAGCGCAAGATCGCGCTGCCGGCGCAGCGTCATGCGCCGGGCGAGCATCGGCTGCGCATTTCGGAGGCCAGCGGCAATAATTTGAAGCAGGTCACGCTCGATTTGCCGGTGGGGCTGCTGACCTGCGTGACGGGCGTGTCCGGCTCGGGCAAGTCGACCCTGGTCAACGATACGCTCTATCACGCGGTGGCCCGTCATTTGTACGGCTCGTCGGCCGAACCGGCGCCGTTCGAGGCGATCGACGGGCTGGAGCATTTCGACAAGGTCATCGCGGTCGACCAGTCGCCGATCGGGCGCACGCCGCGCTCGAACCCGGCCACTTACACCGGTCTGTTCACGCCCATCCGCGAACTGTTCGCGGGCGTGCCGGCAGCCAAGGAGCGCGGCTACGACCCCGGCCGCTTCTCGTTCAACGTCAAGGGCGGGCGCTGCGAGGCGTGCCAGGGCGACGGCGTGCTCAAGGTAGAAATGCACTTCCTGCCGGATGTGTACGTTTCGTGCGACGTCTGCCACGGCAAGCGCTATAACCGCGAGACGCTCGAGATTCAATACAAGGGCAAGAATATTCACGAGGTGCTCGACATGACGGTCGAGCAGGCGCATGAGTTTTTCCGGCCGGTGCCGGTGGTCGCGCGCAAGCTCAAGACGCTGCTCGACGTCGGGCTGGGCTATATCCGGCTGGGCCAGTCGGCGACCACCCTCTCGGGCGGCGAGGCGCAGCGCGTCAAGCTCTCGCTCGAACTATCCAAGCGCGACACCGGACGGACCCTGTATATTCTGGACGAACCGACCACCGGGCTGCATTTTCACGATATCGAACTGTTGCTCACGGTCATCCATCGTCTGCGCGATCAGGGCAACACGGTGGTCATCATCGAGCATAATCTGGATGTGATCAAAACGGCCGACTGGGTCATCGACCTGGGGCCGGAGGGCGGCGCCGGCGGCGGGCGGATCATCGCCTACGGCACGCCCGAGGAAGTCGCCGGAAACAAGGCCAGCTTCACCGGCAAGTATCTGGCGCCGTTGCTCGAGCGGGACCGCTAGAGCGCATCTTGGAGTCAAGGCTTTGAATCAGCGCGTCGTCGACATCGCCAGTTGGGTCATCGCAGCGCTGCTGCTGTGGCTGGTGCTGCAAATCCATCTGCTCTCGGCCTTGCTGTCGGGCCTGCTGGTGTACCACCTGGTGCACATGCTGGCGCCGCGCCTGCAGCTGCGCATTTCCAACGAGCGCGCACGGCTCGTCGCGGTGGCCCTGCTGACGATACTGATCGTCAGCCTGCTCACCCTGGCGATTTTCGCCGTCGTGACGTTTTTCCGCAGCGACGCCGGCCACATGGCGCGCCTGATGAGCAAATTCATGGAAATCGTCGATCAGGCGCGCACCCAATTGCCGCTGTGGATCGTCAACCGCTTGCCGGACGACTCGCAGGATATCGGCAACGCCTTGCTCGGCTATTTGCGCGACCACACCCAGGAGGTGCAATTCTTCGGCAAGGAAGCCGTCAACGCGTTCGTGCACATCGTCGTCGGCATGGTGCTCGGCGCGCTGATCACGCTCACCAGCATCCGCCCGCTGGGCGACATGCGGCCGCTCGCCGCGGCCCTGGCGCAGCGCGTTCAACTGTTTGCCGATGCGTTCCGGCGCATCGTGTTCGCACAGGTCAAGATCTCCACGCTCAACACGATTTTCACGGCAATCTTCCTGGTCGGGGCGCTGCCGCTGTTCGGCGTGCAACTGCCGCTGCGCAAAACGATGATTCTCGTGACCTTTATCGTCGGCCTGCTGCCGGTGATCGGCAACCTGATTTCCAACACCGTGATCGTCGTGCTGGCGCTGTCGATGTCGCTGTATGTCGCGCTGGCGGCGTTGATATTCCTGGTCGTCATCCACAAGCTGGAGTACTTCCTCAACGCACGCATCGTCGGCACCGAAATCCGCGCGCGCGCGTGGGAGCTGCTGCTGGCCATGGTCGTCATGGAGGCCGCGTTCGGGTTGCCCGGCCTGGTGGCCGCGCCGATCTATTACGGGTATCTGAAAAGCGAGCTGGCCAGGCGCGGCCTGGTCTGAGCACGGGCCGCGGCGTCTGCCGCCCGGCGCGCCGTCACGCGGCGCGCGCCACGCGCTCGAGCACCGCCAGATAATGGCTCAGCGGGGGCGTCGGCAGCCCGGCACGCTTGGCCTGATCGTCCCAGCGACGCAGGCGCATGGCATCCGCGGCGAACGGCTGCGCCATGAACGCCTGGACCTGCGGCGCGCTGTAGACACCGCCCTGCAACGCCAGGCTGCGCACCGAGTCGGCGGACAGCCGCCCGAAGTATTCGGCATCGATCGCACACAGGCAGCGCTTGGCGTCGACATGCAGCCGGATCGGCTCGAGCACGGCGTCGTCGAACACCGGCCGCAAAAACGGCAATGCGTAATATTGATGGAGATCGTCGATGCCTCGCGCGGTCGGCGTTTCGCCCTGGCGATTGAGCAAATGCCCGAGATCATGCAGCAGGCTGGCTGCCACCAGTGGGTCGCCCGC
This sequence comes from Pandoraea thiooxydans, assembly GCF_001931675.1. Classification (NCBI taxonomy): domain Bacteria; kingdom Pseudomonadati; phylum Pseudomonadota; class Betaproteobacteria; order Burkholderiales; family Burkholderiaceae; genus Pandoraea; species Pandoraea thiooxydans. The sequence continues at coordinate 3,531,049 of NZ_CP014839.1, forward strand.
GCTCTCCTGCTCGGCCAGCTGCGCGCTTTGCAGCGCATGCTCGAGTTGCGTGACCGGCTCGCCGCTGTAGGCCATTGCGCCAAATTCATCGAATAATTTGCGGATGTCCGGGATGCTCAGTGCCATCGGTATTTTCCTCTGTCGGTTGCGGTGGTGCGGCGAACGGCGCCTCGGCGGTGCGTGAAGCCCCCTGCTCGCCCTTGCGCTTGCCGCGCAGGCGGCTCTTGCGCAGTGCGCCGGCATCGTCGAGCACCGGGTAAGCGGTGGAGCAAAACAGCGAATTGAGCCGCTTCAGATCGCTGATGATGTCCAGATGCAGCGAGCTGGTCTCGATGCTCTGCACCGACTGGCCGGCCAGGCGATTCAAATGCGTGTAGGCATACTCCCGTTCCAGATCGCGGAAGCGCTCCTTTGCCATGATCAAGCGCTGTGCGCTTTTCAGATCACCGCTGAGAAACACCGACAGCCCGAGCTGCAGATTGTCGACCAGGCGTCGATGCATGTCGCAGATTTCCTGCAAGCCGGCCTGCGAAAACGACAGCCGGTGAGCAATCTTTTTCTCCTCGACATCGGCGACCGCCCGCTCGATGATGTCGCCGGCATGTTCCAGATTGATGACGAGGGAAATGATGTCGGTCCAGCGGCGGCTGTCCGCTTCGTCGAGCTCTTCGCGCGAGATGCGCGCCAGATACATCTTCACGGCCGTGTAGAGCTGGTCGACGTCGTCGTCCATGCGCCGCGTCTGGCGTGCGCGCTCGACATCGCTGTCAATGATCACGCCCAGCAGGCCATTGAGCATTGCCTCGACCGTGTCGCCCATGCGCAGCGTCTCACGCGCGGCATTGGCCAGTGCCAGCGTGGGTGTAGCCAGCGCTGCTTCGTCGAGGTGGCGTGGCCGCATCGTGCCGTCCTGCTCTGGCCTGTCGGGCAGCACACGCATGCACAGGCGCGCCATGGGGGTGGTGAAAAGCAGGAATATGCTGCAGCGCGCAAGGTTGTACAGCACATGAAAATTCACCACCGTCTGTTGCGGATCAAGCGACACCGCGCCGACCCAGCCGCCGGCCAGATCGATAAAGGGCAGCATGGCCGCGGCGCCGATCAGCTTGAATATCAGGCTCCCGAACACCACCCGCCGTCCGGCCGCATTTTGCGCCGACGAACTCAGCATGGCCAGCATGCCGCTACCCAGATTGGCGCCGATCACCAGACACAGGGCGACCTTCAGCGAGATCACGCCGGACGCCGCCAGCGTGGCGGTCAGCAGCACCGCCGCCAGGCTCGAGTACGACACCATCGCAAATACCGCGCCGACCAGCGTGTCGAGCACGGCGTCGCCGGTGAGCGAGGCGAACAGTACCTTGACACCCGCGGCCTGGGTAATCGGATGGGCCGCCGCGACGATCAGCTGCAGCGCCAGCAGAATCAGCCCGAGACCGATCGCAACCCGCCCCAGTTGTCCGGCGCGCGACTGCTTGCGCGACAGAAACAGCACCACGCCGCAGCAAATAAGCAACGGCGAGAGCCAGGAAAAATCGAAAATCAGGATGCGCGCCATCAGCGCCGTACCGACGTCGGCGCCCAGCATGATCGCCAGGGCCGGCGCCAGCGCGATCAGGCCCTGTGCGCCGAACGATGCGACGATCAGCGCGGTGGCGTTGCTGCTTTGGACCAGGCCGGTGACACCCAGGCCCGCCACGAAGGCGAGATATCGGTTGGCGATGCTTCTGCTCAACACGCGCCGCAAGTCGGCGCCATACACGCGCAGCACGCCGCTGCGCACGATATGGGTGCCCCAGATCAGTAGCGCCACACCCGACAGGAGATTGAGCAACGTCAACATGCCATGCGATCCCGTGTTTCCATAACGGGCGCGCCGAAGGGAGCGCCCATGTCGCCACGATACCCAGCACATGCGCATTGCGCCGATGCGCAAGGCACGGGCGACGGCTCTGTTGACACCGTACACCCATGCCGGCCCGGCCGCAACGCGCTCACGACAACGCCGGCCCCCTCAGGTTGCGGCGCATCAAAGCCCCCACGGCAGCGTGAAGGTCTTTTGATTGGTGAAGCTTTTCATGGCTTCCTGCACGCCTTCCTTGTAGCCGAGACCGGAGTCCTTGATGCCGCCGAACGGAGTCAATTCGATGCGGTAGCCCGGCACTTCCCACACATTGACGGTGCCCACCTCCAACTCGCTGGCAAAGCGCGTAATGTAGTCGAGCCGGTTGGTGCATACGCCGGACGACAAGCCGAACGCCGTGCCGTTGGAGATGTGGATCGCCTCGGCGATATCGCCGAAGGTGATGATCGGCGAGACCGGGCCGAAGGTCTCCTCGCGCACGACCGTCATGGCCGGGTCGACCCGGTCGATCACGGTCGGTGGATACAGCGCACCATCGCGCCGATTGCCTGCCAACAGGCGCGCGCCTTGTGCCACTGCCTCGTTGACGCGGCTCTCGAACAGGCGGGCGGCTTCCTCGTCGATGACCGTGCCCATGTCGACCCCGCCATCGTTCGGATCGCCGTATTTCCAGGCCCGGGTCTTTTCCACCACCAGTTCCGTAAAGCGCGCCGCCACGTCACGCTGCACCAGCATGCGCTTGACGGCGGTGCAGCGCTGCCCCGAGTTCTTGTACGAACCCTGCACGGCGAGATCCGACGCCTTGTCGAGATCGGCGTCTTCCATCACGATCAGCGGATCGTTGCCGCCGAGCTCCAGCACGATGCGCCGGTAACCCGCCTTGGCGGCAATGTATTTGCCGATCTGCACGCCGCCGGTGAAGGTGATCAGATCGACGTTCTCGTTGGTGAGCAGCTCGTCGGCGATCTCGCGCGGATCGCCGGTGACGACCTGCAGCATCTCCGGCGGCAGGCCCGCCTCATACAACACGTCGGCCAGGTAAAAGGCCGACAGCGGCACCTTTTCGGACGGCTTGAGCACCATGCGATTGTTGGTCGCGATCGACGGCGCGACCTTGTGCGCGACCTGGTTCATCGGATGGTTGAACGGCGTGATCGCGCAGATCGCGCCAAGCAGCGGATCGCGCTGCGTGATCACGCGACGCTTCTTGCCGTGCGGCGTGAGATCGCAGGAAAACGCCTGACCATCGTCGCGCAACGCTTCGGTGGCGGCGAAATTCAACACGTCGGCGACCCGCCCGATTTCATAGACGGCGTCCTTCTTGCACAGCCCCGACTCCAGGGTGATCAGGCCGGCCGCCTCCGACGTGCGCTCGCGCAGCAGCGCGGCGGCCCGGTTGAGGATGTTGGCCCGTTCGAAGCGTGTCAGCCTGGAGCGATATTGCCTGGCGATGCCATACGCGCGGCGCACGTCGTCCTGCGTCGCCTTGGGCACCGTGCCGACGAGTTCGTTGGTGTAGGGATTGAATACGTCGATCACCCGCTCGCGCAGGACTTTTTCGCCGCCGATGCGCAGCGCTTCGGCGCGAAATTGCGGATGGATTTTATGCGGCGCGCTCATCGCTTTCTCCAGGCAGAGTCGATAAAAAATCTCGCAGGCATCCTGAATGTATCCGGCTCAAATATGGTTGAGCGCCACATCCAGGATGTCGAAGTTACGCAAACGGGTCTTGCCGGGGATGCCCGCCGTCGGTCGGTTGAACAGCAGCGGCACGGTCTGCTCCGAGATGCCGCCGTGCGAGCGCAATGGCACGCTCAGTCCCGACAGGTCGTGGCGCGCAGCGCTGGTGCCGAGCACCACCGGCTGCTGGCTCACGATCACCAGATCGCCGACGCGATCGGGCGGCAGCTCGAAACGGGCGCACGCCTCGGTGTTGTCGAGCACCAGCTCGATGCCCGGCAGAGCGCTCAATCGCGCACGGATCTCGGCCGCATCCAGCCCGGCCGGCAGGTAAACCGTGGCGTAGGAGCCGAGCGCGCCGTGGTGCACCACGTAGGGGTCGGTAATCGGCAGGATCACCCGTGCGCCGCCCGCGCCCACGCCCTTGCCAAGCCAATCGTCGAGCAGATCCTGCAAATAGATGACATTGGGCTCGCCGGTCGCTGCATCATGCTTGGCGTTCATGCCGTGGTCGGCGGTCAGGCCGATCACCGCGCCGAGCTCGTCCATGCGGCGCAGATATTTGTCCATCATGGCGTAGAACGCGTTGGCGCCCTCGGTGCCCGGCGCGCACTTGTGCTGGACGTAGTCGGTGGTCGACAGGTACATCAGGTCGATCTTGCGCGTCTGCAGCAGGCGCACCCCGGCAGCGAACACGAACTCGGACAGCGCCGCGCTGTAGACGTCGGGCACGGCCATGCCCACCAGTGCCGGCACGTCGTCGATGCCGTTGGCGGCCAGATTCGCCTGATCGGCCTTTTCCGCCGAGAAGCAGATGCCGCGCATATCATGCCCCAGGAGCGCGCGCAGCTTGTCCTTGGCGGTGACCACCGCCACGCTGGCGCCGGCGGCCGCCGCGGCGGCCAGCACCGTGCCCGCGCGCAGGTATTGCGGGTCGTTCATCATGACTTCCTTGCCCTGCCCGCCTTCGGCGCCGCGGTCGAAGAAGTAGTTGCCGCAAATGCCGTGTACCACCGGCGGCGCGCCGCAAACAATCGACAGATTGTTTGGATTGGTGAAACTGGGCACCACGCAATCGCCCTTGAAGGCCGCGCCACCCGCCAGTAATTGCGCGATGTAGGGCGCGACGCCGGCGGCCGCCGCGGCCTCCAGATATTCGTATTGGCAACCGTCGACGCAGATGATCACGGTCGGTTGCCGAGGCAAGCGGTAGCTGCGGCCGTTGACTTCAATCATTCGGGACGCGTTCACGACAATCTCCTTAAAAAGCACGCCAGCAGCGCCGGGCGATCCATTCATGCAGGGTCCTGCGGCTCGCCGGTTCGCTGACCTTGCGCCTGCCGCATGCGCGCACGGCCCCGCTCGACGTGCTCGCGCACTACCTGGCCGGCTCGCTCTGGCTCGCGCGAGGCGATCGCGCTGACGATTTCCCGGTGCTCCCGCTCCGAGGCCGGAGCGGCTTCCGCGCTGGCGGTCAGCGCCTGGTGCCGGAACAGGTTCAACTCCTTGACCAGACCACGATACGTCTCGAGCAGCTTGCGGTTGCCCACCGCCGCGACCATCGCCTCGTGAAAGGACAGATTGAGCCGGTAGTACGCCTCGGCATCGCCGCCGCGGTTGGCCGCATGCATCGCCTCGACGATCTCGCGCAGGCCGTTGAGCTGGTCGATGGTGATGCGCTCGGCCAGCGTGCGCCCGACGTACTCGTCGAGCACCGCGCGCAACTCGTAAATCTCTTCGGCTTCCTGCAGCGAGACGACCCGCACGAAAACGCCGCGGTTTTTCTCGGTACGCAGCAGTCCGGCCTCTTCGAGCGCGCGAAACGCCTCGCGAACCGGCCCGCGCGACACGCCAAGCCGCCCGGCCACCTCGATTTCGTTGAGCTTGGCGCCGGGCATCAGTTCGCCGGCCATGATCTGCCGCTCCAGTTCGTGCTGCACAAGCGTAGTGAGCGACTGGCTTTGCAGCAGCTCGATGGCGTTGGAAGAAGGAGAAACGGTCGTCATAAGGAGCTTGTCAGGCCCGGACATTGGATGCTTGACATTGCACCACGAGCGCGCTTAGATTGTCAACAACATACAATCCACAGTCACCAGAAAGCGAAAATCCGAGACATTTTGCTAGGGAAATCACTAACACAGCAAAGGGAAAATGCTTCTAGAATATTGAAAAACAACATATTTTGATATTTTTTGCATTTTCTTCCAATTTGATTAAAAATTCACAGAAATGACATATTTTGCAAATACGATGGAGGGGCGCAAATTGTTGTCATGGCGTGCAGGGTACGACACAGAACCGGGCCGGGCGATCCATCCGGATCCTTGACCCGAATTTTCGACAGGCAGGACCGGCATCGGCAGCAGATTGCGCACCACGCCAGTTTCTTGGCATTCAGTCATCACTCATCCCCCGGAGGATCGAACATGAAAGCAAAGCTGATCATCGCAGTCGCAAGTGTGCTGGCCGTGGTAGCAAGCCCGGTTCTGGCGCAATCCAATGTGGTCACCATCTACAGCGCCGACGGCTTGCATGACGGCTCGCCCAACTGGTTCCAGACCGAGTTCGATGCTTTCACCAAGGCCACCGGCATCAAGGTGCAATACATCGAGGCGGGCTCCGGCGGTGTGGTCGACCGGCTCGCCATGGAGAAGTCCAACCCGCAGGCCGACGTTTTGGTCACCCTGCCGCCGTTCATGCAAAAAGCCGCCGCCGAAGGCTTGCTGCAGCCGTTCAAGCCGACCGAATGGAACAAGATCCCGGCTACGGACCGCGACCCCAAGGATCGCTTCGTGGTGATGATGGGCAATTATCCGAACTACATCTATAACGCCGCGGTCCTCAAACAGACGCCCAAGACCTACAACGATCTGCTGGCACCGCAATTCAAGGGCAAGATCCAGTATTCCACGCCGGGGCAAGCCGGTGACGGCACCGCCATGCTGCTGCAGGTGTTTCATGCCTATGGCAGCAAGCAGGCCGGGCTGGCCTACATGAAGAAATTGCAGGCCAACAACGTTGGCCCGTCGGCCTCGACCGGCAAGCTGACCGGCCTGGTCAACAAGGGCGAGCTGTATGTTGCCAACGGCGACCTGCAGATGAACGCAGCGCAAAAGGCCGACAATCCGAATATCAAGATTTTCTTCCTGGCCGGTCCGAACGGCCAGCGCACCGCGTTCTCGCTGCCGTACTACATCGGCCTGACCGCCGGCGCGCCGCACTCGGCCAATGGCAAGAAGCTGATCGACTTCCTGCTCTCGGCCAAGGCCCAGCAACAAGCCAGCTCGCTGGCCTACGGCTTCCCGGTGCGCTCCGACGTGCATCCGACCGACGCGCATTTCAAACAGCTGCAGGCGGCGCTCAACGGGGTTGAAATCTGGAACCCGGACTGGACGACCGTGCTGGCCGACCTTAAGCAGGACGTCGCCGCCTACAATCAAGCGATCTCGGGCCAATAACGATGACCGGCACCATGACTGTGGATCAGGCGCAGTCGGTGGCATCACTGACCAGCGGCCTCTCGGGCAGCGTGGAGCGTTGCGGCATCGGTTTCGAGAACGTCTCGGTCGCCTATGGCGGCCAGGTCGTTCTCGACTCGCTCTCGCTGGCCATCAAGCCCGGTGAAATCGTTGCGCTCATCGGCCCCTCCGGCTCCGGCAAGACGACCGCGCTGCGGGCGGTTGCCGGCTTCGTGCGCCCAAGCGCCGGGCGCATCACGATTGGCGACCGCGACGTCACGCGTCTCGCGCCGCATGCCCGCAACATCGGCATGGTGGTGCAGAACTATGCGCTGTTTCCGCATATGCGCGTGGAGGAAAACGTGGCTTTCGGGCTGCACGCGCGCGGCGCCTCGGCCGAGGTCATTCGCGAGATGGTGCCAGAATGCCTGCGCATGGTCGGCATGGCCGCCTATGCAAAGCGTTATCCGCGCGAGCTCTCGGGCGGGCAGCAGCAGCGCGTGGCGATTGCCCGCGCCCTGGCGATCCGCCCGCAAGTGCTGCTGCTCGACGAGCCGCTGTCGGCGCTCGATGCACAGATCCGGCGCGCGATGCTCGATGAGTTGGCCAAGCTGCATCGCAGCCTGCCGAATCTGACGGTGCTCTACGTCACGCACGATCAGAGTGAAGCGCTCACGCTGGCCAATCACATCGGCATCATGCGCGACGGCAAGCTGGTCGCATTCGGTGATGCACAGTCGCTGTACCGTCACCCGCCCAACCGGTTCGCCGCGGAGTTCCTCGGATCGGCCAATCTATTGCCGGTGCAATCGCTCGCCGCGATCGACGGCGATGCCGCGCGCGTGCATTTCTGCGGCAAGCCGCTGCTCGCGCGCAATCACCACGGCCTGCCCGAGGGCAGCGACTGCCTGCTGTGCGTGCGGCCTCACAATTTGCGTCTGCAGGCCGGCACGGACGCCGACAACGCGCTGAGCGGCACCGTCGTCAGCGTGCAATGGCAGGGCGACGTGCGCAACATGGTGCTCGAGATCGAGGGCCATCGGCTGCGCATGGCGTGCCCGCCACACGGCGAGGCGCCGGCGGCGGGCTCGGTGCTCAAGCTCCATTTCAACCCGGCCGACGTAACACTGGTGCCCGAAGGCAGCGCCCATGGCTGAACTCGCGATCCCCGTGCCGCACCGCGCCGTCGAGCGATCGGCCGCGCACTTGTGGGTGGTGCCGCCGCTGCTGGTGCTCGGCGCGCTGTTTTTCTATCCGCTTTTCCTGATCGCGCGCCAGGCGCTGACCGGCGGGCAAGCAACGGTGACGTTGAGTCATTTTGCCGCCGTGCTGGGCTCGCCGATGTTTCGCAACGCGCTGTTTCACACCATCACGATCGCCGTGAGCGCCACGGCCGGCTGCTTGATCCTGGGTTTCGTGTTCTCGCTGATCATCGCTTTCATCCCGTTTCCCGGGGCGAAGTTGATGTCGCGCCTGATCGATACGTCGATCGCGCTGCCCACGTTCCTGGTCGCGCTGTCCTTTACCTTCATCTACGGCTCGGCCGGCATCCTCAATGAGTCGCTGATGCATTTGCTGCATCTGCGGCTGCCGCCGATCGACTTCCTGTACTCGCAGTGGGGCGTGATCCTGTCGGAAGTAACGGTCTACACCCCGTTCGTCATGCGCCCGCTGCTCGCCGCCTTTTCACAGATCGATCCGGCGCAGATCGAGGTCGCCAGCAGTCTGGGGGCACGCTTTTGGCGCATCGTGCGGCAGATCATTCTGCCCGCCGCGCTGCCCGCCCTGCTCGCCGGCGGCAGCCTGTGCCTGCTGTTGACGGTCAATGAATTCGGCATCGTCCTGTTCATCGGCGCCAAGGATGTGATCACGCTGCCGCTGCTGATTTACGAAAAGGCGATCCAGGAATTCGACTACACCGCTGCCTGCGTCATTGCAGTGGTCAACCTGACGCTCTCGCTCGGTCTGTACGCGCTCTACCGGCTTGTCGTCGCCCACTTCGGAGGTCGCCGTGCTGGTTTGGTCTAAAACGGGTCGCTGGCTTGCCTGGGCGCTCGTCGCGCTGCTGTTCTGCGTGGTCTATGGCATGCCGGCCAGCATGATCGGGCTGGCCAGCATCAGCGGCCAATGGAACGGCATTTTGCCGACGCACCTGAACCTGCACCATTACGTCAACGCGGTGCATGGCGACTCCTTCGAGCAGCTACGGGCCAGCATCCTGACGGGCGTCGCGGCCAGCGCGGTCGCCCTGATCTGCGGCACTTGGGCGGCGCTGGCGCTGCGCCGGGTCACGCCCATGCCCAAACGATTGCTCGACGCGGTGTTTTTCATTCCGAGCGCCGTCCCGTCGGTATCGGTCGGCCTGGGCCTGCTGGTCTCCTTCAGCCGCCCGCCGGTGCTGCTCAACGGCACCACGCTGATCGTGCTGATCGCGCATTTCGTGCTGATCTCGGCATTCACCTACGGCAACCTCTCGGCCGGCCTGGCAAGGCTGCCGGCCGATTTCGAGCAGGTCGCGGAAAGTCTCGGCGCGCGCCCCTTCTACCGGCTGCGGCGAGTCACATTGCCGCTCATGACGCCCTATCTGATCGCCGCATTCAGCCTGAGCTTCGCCCTGTCGATGGGCGAACTGGGCGCCACTGTCATGGTGTACCCGCCGGGCTGGGTCACGCTGCCGGTCGGCATTTTCGCGCTATCGGACCGCGGCGCGATTTTCGACGCGGCGGCGCTGACCGTGATTCTGGCGTTGTGCACCCTGATCGTGCTGATCGGGCTGTCGCGGATCCCGACCAAGGCATCGGTGCGCTAGCGCAAAGCCCTGTCCAATCGTTTAACGCTGCCTCCCAGGAGACCACCATGATCATCGGCGACGACCCTATTCTCCTTACCCCGGGGCCACTGACGACCTCATCCGCGACCCGGCAGGCGATGCTGCGCGACTGGGGCTCGTGGGACGCCGGCTTCAACCGCATTACCGGCAGCCTGTGCCGCGATCTGGTGGATATCGTGCACGGCGGCGACACCTACGCGTGCGTGCCGCTGCAAGGCAGCGGCACCTTCTCGGTCGAGGCCGCGATCGGCACGCTCGTGCCGCGCGACGGCAAGGTACTGGTGCCGCAAAACGGCGCCTACTGCCAGCGCATCCTGAAGATTTGCAAATACCTGGGACGCGCACATGTCGAACTGAAGATTCCAGAAGACCAGGTGGCCACGCCAGCGGCCATTGAAGCGGCCCTCGAGCGCGACCCGTCGATCACCCATGTCGCCCAGGTTCACCTCGAGACCGGCGCGGGGCTGCTCAATCCGCTACGGGAGATCGCCGCAGTGTGCCAGCGCCATGGCAAGGGCCTCGTGGTCGACGCGATGAGCTCGTTCGGCGCACTCGAGATCGACGTGCGCGATACCCCGTTCGACGCATTGATCGCGGCCAGCGGCAAGTGCCTGGAGGGCGTGCCGGGCATGGGTTTCGTGATCGCGCGCAAGAGCCTGCTGGAGGCCTCGCAGGGCAATAGCCACTCGCTCGCGATGGACTTGCATGATCAGTATGTCTACATGCAAAAGACCACGCAGTGGCGCTTCACGCCGCCCACTCACGTCGTTGCCGCGTTGCGCGCGGCCCTCGATCAGTATCTTGCCCAGGGCGGCCAGGCGGCACGTGGCGCGCGCTACCGGCGTAACTGCGAGACACTGATCGCCGGCATGGCGGCGCTCGGCTTCAAGCCATTCCTGAAACCCGAAGTGCAGGCGCCGGTGATCGTCACGTTTCATGCGCCGGCTGATTCGCATTACGACTTCAGGACTTTCTATGAAGCGGTGCGGGACAAGGGTTATATCCTGTACCCCGGCAAATTGACCACCGTGGAGACGTTCCGGGTCGGCTGCATCGGCGCAATCGACGAGCATGAAATACACAACGCGGTCGATGCCATCGCCCGCACGCTCGAGACCATGGGCGTACGGCACATCGCGCCGCAGGAAAGCGTCGGCTAGCGCACCCCGCCGCGGCGGCGCCCGCTGCCCGCTATCTGCCGCAGCCGACCGGTCGGATTATTTGAAGACCACCGTCTTGTGCCCGTTCAGAAGGATGCGGTGCTCGACATGCCAGCGCACCGCGCGTGCGAGCGCCACGCATTCGACGTCGCGCCCGATCGCGGTGAGCTGATCGGGATCCATGGTGTGATCGACCCGCTCGACTTCCTGCTCGATGATCGGGCCTTCGTCGAGATCGGTGGTGACGTAATGCGCGGTCGCGCCGATCAGTTTGACCCCGCGCTCGAATGCCTGCGCATACGGCTTGGCGCCCTTGAAGCTCGGCAGGAACGAGTGATGGATATTGATCGCGCGGCCCGAGAGCTTCTGGCACAGGTCTGGCGAGAGCACCTGCATATAGCGCGCCAGCACGACCAGATCGACGTCGTTTTCCCGCACCAGCTCCCACACCTTGGCTTCCTGAACGGCTTTGGCTTGCGGCGTCGCGTTTGTCAGCGGCATGTAGTGAAAGGGGATGTCGTAACTGGCTGCGAGCTGATAGAAGTCCCTGTGGTTGGAGACGATCGCCGGTATCTCGATGCGCAGTTGCCCGGTTTTGTAGCGGAACAGCAAATCGTTCAGGCAGTGGCCGAACTTCGACACCATCAGCATGACCCGGGGTTTGGCGCCGGCGTCGACCAGCTCCCAGGCCATCTCGAACTCCCCGGCCAGGGCGTCGAAGTCGTCCCGCAGCGCGGCCAGGTCGCCGTTACCCGTCAATTGCTGGAAGTGGGTGCGCATGAAAAAGCCGCCGGTGAAGCGATCGTTGTATTGCGCGGAGTCGAGGATGTTGCCGCCCCGGGCGGCCAGGAAGCCGGACACGGCATGCACGATGCCGGGCCGATCGGGGCAGGCAAGTTTGAGGATGTAGCTGTTTTCGACGGGGGTCATCACTGCTCCTTGGTTGGCTGGGTCCGCACCCGCTCGCGCCCGAGCGGGTGATCCAGCGTCGCTATTCGTTGGCGGGTTCGCGCAGGGCCGCCAGCCCTTCGCAATCGGCAGATGTGATGCAGCCGGCGCGCCACAGAAAATCGAGCGATACGAGGCTCGCATCGACCGTCATGTGGCCGCGCTCGATGGCCCGCATGACTTGCGCGACCGGCGCCAGCCAATGCCCGCTGGCCTCGCCGTCCTGGTTGCGCGGCACGCAGCCGGCCGGTAACGCCAGATCGTAGATAAAAATCTGCTCGGCCTGCACGCCCTCGGGGATTTCCGCCAGCACATGCAAGGTATTGCCGTAGCGCGCCTGACGCGACATCCATGGCGGCAACCCGGCCTCTTCCCAACACTCCTTGGCAAGCGTCTCGAGCACGCCATAGCCATTGCCGATACCGCCGCCCACGGCGTTGTCCAGTTGGCCCGGGTCGGTGGCCTTGAGCACGCTGCGCCGTGCAATCCAGAGTTGCGGCGCGACCCCCGCGTGGCGGCCCGGCACGTACGCATTCACATGCACCGCGTAGGTGTTGGTGCCGAAGAATCGGGCCGCGGCGCGTTCGATCCAGGCCATCGGCGCGTCGGCAAACGCATTGCGCACCGCATACTGCTCATCGCGCCAGCCGGTGATCACGCCTTCGGCCGCCAGCGCCTGGACCACCGGAGCGAGCGCCTCGGTGCGCGCGGCGCAGTGATCGAAGCGCGGATGAATCCGCACCGCCAGCGAGCTGCACTCGAATACCTCGGGCCAGCGCAGCAGATGCTCGGCGTCGCGACGGCGAATCCAGCCGAAGCGTTGCGCGCCGATGACCAGTGGCACATGTGAAGCGAAATGAAAATGGCGGGCAGCGGCAATACAGGGGAGCGTCATACGGCGGGGGGCGCGGCGCCTGACGGCGCTCATTCCGGGCAAAGCGCCATTTTACCGTTGGTCGCCGGCCGGCCTCAGATTCTCACGCGGTGGCCCTGCGGATCGTAGGGTGCCTTCAGATGTACGCGCGCCTCGAACAACTCGCCGGCCAGATCGACCTGATAGCGGCCTGCGGCGAGGTAGGCGCCATCGCAAATACCCTCGGCACGGCCCACGTAGCCGAGCCCCACCGGGCAACCCAGCGTATGGCCGAATGCGGCGGAGCTGAGGAAGCCGACCGGGACGCCGTCGCGCAAGATGGCTTCGCCGCCCCACAGCATCCTGTCGGGCGCGCCGTCGAGCATGACCGTCACCAGGCGGCGCTGCACGCCGCGCGCGCGGATCTCGAGCAGCGCCTCGCGCCCGACGAACGGGATGGCCTTGTCGAGCTTGCAAGCGAAGCCGAGCCCGGCCTCGAACGGATTGGTGTCGGGCGTGAGTTCCCGGCCCCAGGCGCGATAGCCCTTTTCGATGCGCAGCGACTCGATCGCGTAGTAGCCGCCGTTGACCAGCCCCCATTGCTTGCCGGCGGCCTGCAGCACCTCGAACACTCCCACTGCGAATTCGACCGGCACATACAGCTCCCAGCCCAGCTCGCCGACATAGGTCAGACGCGTCGCGCGCACGGTGGCATAGCCGATGTCGACTTCCCGGCTCGCCCCGAAAGGAAATGCCCGGTTGCTCCAGTCGGCCTTGGATACGCTTTGCAGCAACGCACGCGCGTGTGGCCCCATCACCGCCAGCACCGCGAACTGCCCGGTGACGTCGACCACCGTGCAATGCCTGTCGAGCGGAATGCGCCGCTCGATCATGTCGAGATCGCGCGTGGCCTGGGCCGAGCCGGTGACCATCAGGTACTGGTCGTGCGCCAGGCGCGTGAGGGTGAAGTCGGACTCGTAGGTGCCGCGCTCGTTCAACATGCCGGTGTAGACGGTGCGGTCCGGCGCCACCGCGACATCGTTGGTGCACAGGGACTGCAGCACGCTTTCGGAATCTCGTCCCTTGATGAGAAATTTCGAGAAGGAGGTCATATCGAACAGCGCCACGCCTTCACGGCACGCCCGGTGTTCGGCGGCGCTCCAGGAGTGCCAATTTTGTTGTCCGAACGAATATTCGATGACCGCCTGCGCCGCACTGGGAGCGAAGAAATTTGGGCGCTCCCAGCCCATTTTGCTGCCGAAACAGGCGCCGGCGTCACGCAGCAGGTGGTACAGCGGCGAGCGGCGAAACGGCCGCGCGGTATCGAGTTCGCGGTTGGGCCATGGCATGGCGTAATGCAGGCCGAGGGTTTCCTTGACGCGATCGTGCAGCCAGGCGTCGTTGCCATTGAAACGGGCGAAGCGGCGAATGTCGACCGGCCAAAGGTCCATCGTCGGCTCGCCCGCGACGATCCACTCGGCCAGCGCCATGCCGGCGCCGCCTGCCGAGGCGATTCCCATCGAGTTGAAGCCCGCGCCGACGAAGAAGTTGCGCAGCTCGGGCGCTTCGCCCAGCATGAAATTGTTGTCGGGTGTGAACGATTCCGGACCGTTGTAGAACTGCCGGATCTGGGCGTGCTCGAGGGCCGGCACCCGCGCCAGCGCGTTTTCCATCAGGATTTCGAACTGGTCCCAATCATCGGGCAGCAGCTGGAATTCGAACTCGTCGGGAATACCGTTCATGCCCCAGGGCTTGGCGTTCGGCTCGAACCCCCCCATCACGAGCCCGCCGACTTCTTCCTTGAAATAAATGTAGCCGTCGGGGTCGCGCATGACCGGCAAGTCGGGGTGCACCCCCGCGATACGCTCCGTCACGATGTAGTAATGCTCGGCCGAATGCAGCGGCACGGTGACGCCGCACAGGCGACCGACCGCCTTGGCCCATTGTCCGGCGCAGTTCACCACAATCTCCGCATCGAGCCGCCCTGTCTGGCCCTCCTTGCTACGCCAAGTCACACCGGTGGCCATGCGCCTGCCGGCTTTTTCCTCGGCGTGGACTGCCGTGACGCGCACGTGTTCGGCAATCGTCGCGCCTGCGGCGCGGGCGCCTCGCGCCAGCGCCTGAGTCAAATCGGTCGGGTTCGCCTTGCCGTCGCCGGGCAGCCACACGGCCCCGAGCAGGTCGTCGGTGCGCATCACCGGCCACAACTCGCCGGCCTCTTTGGGCGAGATGACTTCACACTGCACGCCATAGGCGCGGGCGCCGGCCGCGGTGCGCTTGAGCTGCGCCATGCGCTCGGCGGTGCGCGCCACGCTCAGCGAGCCGCATTGCTTCCAGCCGGTACCGAGCCCGGTTTCCGCCTCCAGCTGGCTATAAAGCCTGGTGGAGTAGCGAATCAGCCGGGTCATGCTCTCCTGCGCGCGCAATTGGCCGACCAGGCCGGCGGCATGCCAGGTGGTGCCGCACGAGAGTTGGCCTTGCTCGAGCAGCACGATATCGCGCCAGCCGAGCTGGGTGAGGTGGTATGCCACCGAGCAGCCGATGATGCCGCCTCCGATGACGACGACTCTGGCATGGCTGGGCAGGGTTGCGGGCATCGCGATCTCTCCGATTGACGAGGCGCCGTCGATATCGTTGGGCGCCATGGATCGCATCATAAGCAAGGTTGTTTAATTTTGCAATATTTTGCAAAATTAATAACCATATTGCCACAAAACTGTCACGATCCAAGGCGCGCCGGTTTCGCCATGCGGCCGGTCGGTCAAGCCACCGCGTCGCGCGCCTCGAACACCTCCCTGGCCGCGAACAGACCATTGAGGGCGGCCGGAAAACCCGCGTAGACAGCCATCTGCATCAACACTTCGACAATCTCCTGGCGCGAGCATCCGACATTGAGTGCGCCGTGCAAATGCACCTTGAGCTGCGGCGCCGCATTGCCAAGCGCCGTGAGCGCCGCCACGACCGCAAGTTCGCGGGCCTTGAGATCGAGCCCCGGGCGACTGTAGATATCGCCGAACGGAAATTCGATCAGATAATCGGCGAAATCGGGGGCGATGCCACTGAGTGCGGCAATGACCTTTTCCCCTTGCTCGCCGTCGATTTCCTTGAGCTTTTCCCAGCCGCGCAAATAACGATTGCTGTCCATCGATGTTCTCCTTGGTTTCAGTAGTGCGTTGTGAACAGGTGCACTGTAGGGCGAGCCTCAAGGCGCTTCCAATACCATTTGTGTGATACCTTTTCGGTATGAACAACAGGATCGATCTGCGACAGTTCCGCTACTTCCTGGCAGTGGCCGAGACGCTCAATTTCGGCCGCGCAGCCGAGCGCCTGCATTTATCGCAACCTCCGCTGAGCCGTCAGATCCAGCAACTGGAAGAGGCGCTGGGTGTGGCGCTTTTCACGCGCGCCAAGACCGGTGTCGCACTGACAGAGGCCGGACGCGTCTTTTTGCCGGAAGCGCGACGCACGCTTGCGCAGGCCGACAAGGCGGTGGCCGCCGTCCAGGCGATGCGCGGCCGAGCCGCGGCCCGCCTGGTCGTGGGGCACACGACGGTGTTCGACCCAAGCGCCTTCACCGATATATTCGATGCCTTTGGCCGTCGTTTTCCGCAGTGGCCGCTGATCGTCAAAAGCCGGCATTCGATCGGCCTGGTCAAGGAAATCCGCAACGGCACGATGGATGCGGCCTTGATCGGACTGCATACGGAAGCCCCCGGCCTGAAGATTGAAAGCGTTCGGCAGGAGCCGCTGGCGGTCGCGCTGCCGGCGCATCACCGCCTCGCGAGAAAGCGCAGCATCGGCTTGCGGGAGCTGGAGGGCGATCCTTTTTTTTGGTTCGAGCGGCGCCTGAATCCGGGGTTTTACGACTATTGCCAAGCCTACTTCGATCGCATCGGCTTTGCTCCCACCGTCGTTCCGGAGCCCCCCGATCATCACGTGCTGCTGGGGCTGATCGCCGCCGGTCAGGGCCTGGCCTTGGTGCCCGCGTCGTTGCGTAGCATCAAGCGCAACGGCGTCGCCTTTCGCGCGCTCAAGGAAGGCGACGAGCTATCGATGGGTGTGGCGCTGGTCTACGCCGAGGGACATTCGTCCGAAGCGCTCGACGCGTTCATCGGATGCGTGCGGGCCCAGGCCAGCCGCAGGTGAAATACCGGCGGAGCGCATCGATGCATCGGACTACGCAATGAGCAGTTCCGGACCTCGCTGCCGCAGTTTGTGCAGGATCGGCTTGGCCGGCGCGGCGTCGCTGATGACGTAACGCGCCGCCTCGAAATGACGAATCTGCACCGGCGTCGTACGGCCGAACTTGGTGGCGTCGGCCACCACGACCGCCATGTTTGCCGAGAGCAGCATGCGCGCGCGCAATTCGGCGGCAGCCCGCGTGTAATCGGTCAGTTCGGCCTCCGCGGTAATTGCGCCGGCCCCGACAAACGAGATGTCTGCATGATACTGCGCCAACTGGTTGACCGCGTCCCAGCCCTGCACGGCATCCTCGTTGTCCTGCAGCTCGCCGCCCAGCAGGGTCACGCGATTCTCGTGCTGGCGACCCAGCATGCGCGCGATCTGCCAGTCATTCGTGTAGACCGTGAGGCGGTGCTTTTCCAGCAGCGCCTGCGCAATCGCGCGAGTGGTCGTGCCTGAGTCGATGATCAGCGAAGCGCCATCGGCCACCAGTTCGGCCGCACGCACGCCGATCGCGCGCTTGCCTGGCGCATTGACCGTCTCGCGCAGCGTCGAGTCGGGCTCGGCACGCTCGGTTGCCAGCGCGCCGCCGTGCGTCATCAGCAGCAGGCCGCGCGCCGCCAGGGTATTGAAATCGCGCCGCACGGTCTCGCGCGAGACGCCCAGCTCGCGCACCACGTCACTGATGGCGAGCGCGCCGCTTTTGGCAAGTTGCTCCAGCACGTATTGTTGTCGTTGCTCGGCTAGCATGGGTGAGGAGAAGTCATCGCAAAAGGAAGCCACAGGATACACCGGCGCCGGGCGGTCATCACCGCGCCTCAGCCCGGCAAGGCGACTCGCACGCCCAGTGCGATAAAGGTCGCGCCGGCGGCCCTGTCGAGCCAGCGCCCGGCACCGGGCCGCCGTTTCAGCCAGGCGCCCAGCGCCCCGGCAAACCAGCCGTAGACGCTGAAGATCACCACGGTCTGCAGCATGAATACCAGGCCGAGCATGAACATCTGCAGACTCGGCCGGCCGCCATGGGCGTCGACGAATTGCGGCAGGAACACCAGAAAGAACAGCGTCACTTTGGGATTCATCAGGTTGCCGAGCACGCTCTGGCGGTATACCTGCCACAGTGGCTTGCCGGCCTGCCCGTGAGCCACGCCGAGACCGGCGCGACTCGTCAGGGCCTTGAGCCCGATCCAGATCAGGTAGGCCGCGCCCGCCAGCTTGATGGCCTGGAACGCCCACGGCGAGGCGCGCAGCACGGCGGCCAGACCGAGCGCGGCCAGCGTCGTATGAAACAGCAGGCCGCTGGCGAACCCATAGGCCGCAACCAGGCCGGCAGCGCGCCCCTGCGCAATGCCGCGCGCCAGCACCTGCAGGTTGTCGGGCCCCGGCGCCACGGTAATGACGATCGAAGTTCCGAGGAATACCAGCAGGTGGGGTAGCGTCATGTCGGTTTCAGCACATGCGATGGAATGGAGAATTGCCGTACCGGGCGGGCCCCGCGATCAATGCCCGTCGAACGAACACACCAGGAACAACGGCAAGCCGGCCTCGCGCAACAGCCGCGAGCCGCCGAGTTCGGGCAGATCGACGATGGCCGCGCCCTCGACGACATCGGCGCCAAGCTTTTCGAGCAGCTTCTTGCCGGCCAGCATGGTGCCGCCGGTGGCCACCAGATCGTCGATCAGCAAGACCTTGTCGCCGGCGTCGCAGGCATCGGCATGAATCTCCACGGCGGCGCTGCCGTATTCGAGTTCGTATTCTTCCGACACGGTCTGGTAGGGTAGCTTGCCTTTCTTGCGGATCGGAATGAAGCCCGCGTTGAGCTCGTGCGCCAGGATCGAGCCGAGAATGAAACCGCGCGCGTCGATGCCGGCGACGTATTTGAGTTCGGTCTGCATGTAGCGATGCACGAATACTTCGATCAACAGCCTCAGCGTGCGCGGGTCTTTCAGCAGCGGCGTGATATCGCGAAACATCACTCCCGGCTGCGGCCAGTCAGGCACGGTGCGAATTTGGCTCTTGATGTAATCGGCGGGAGATTGATCGATCTGCACGGCATCCTCGGTAAAAGAGGCGCCGCACTACACCGCGCGCCTCGTGACTGGCCTGTCATTATGCCAAAGCGCGGCTCACTCGCCGAGCAGGCGTGCCTCGGCATCGGCCAGCGCTTCGGACGGCCCGCTCAGCACGACGATGTCGTCGGCAATCAGTCGCGTTGCGACGTCCGGCTCCAGACCCCGGATGCCGCGCCGCCGAATCGCGGTCACGGCCACGCCGAGCTTGCCGAGCTGCAGCTCGGCAATGGTGCGTCCGATCGCCGCCGCGCGCTGTCCGAGCGGCACGGATTGCAGTCGCACCTGTTCGTGGTCGGCAGTATCGTCTTCGTCACCTGTACCGCGGAAATAGCCGCGCAACAGTCCGTAGCGCGCATTGCGGGCTTCCTCGATGCGCCGCAGCACGCGCCGCATCGGCACACCCACCAGCACCAGCGCGTGCGAGGCCAGCATGAGGCTGCCCTCGACGATCTCGGGAACGACTTCGGTGGCGCCTGCGGCGAGCAGTTTATCGATGTCGCTATCGTCGACGGTGCGCACCACGACCGGCAGGGTGGGCTCCAGGTCGTGAACGTTGGCGAGCACCTTGAGCGCCGCCGGCGTACTGTCGTAGGTCACCACCACGCCGGCGGCACGGTGAATCCCGGCAGCCACCAGTGCGTCGCGCCGGGCCGCGTCGCCGAACACCACCGATTCGCCGGCACTGGCCGCGGCCAGCACGATATCGGGGTCGAGTTCGAGCGCGATATAGGCGATGTCTTCCTGCTCGAGCAGGCGCGCCAGATTTTGGCCGCAGCGGCCGTAACCGCAGATGATGACGTGCCCGGCGGTCTTCATGCTTTGCGAGGCGATTTTGGTCATCTGCAGCGCCTGCAGCATCCACTCGTTGGAGGCGAATCGCAGGGCGATCCGGTCGGCGTTCTGAATCAGAAATGGCGCCAGCAGCATCGACAGGAGCATCGAGGCCAGGATCGCCTGGATCAGCGCCGGCTCGACCAGTGCCTGCCCGCGAATCATATTCAGCAGCACGAAGCCGAATTCGCCGGCCTGCGCCAGCCCCAGGCCGGTACGAATCGCCACGCCGGGACTGCCGCCGAACAGGCGCGTGAGCCCGGCAATCACACAAAACTTGAGCGCAACCGGCCCGATCAGCAAAGCCAGCACCAGCGGCCACTGCCGCGCGACCAGATGCGGATCGAGCAGCATGCCGGTGGTAATGAAGAACAAGCCAAGCAGCACATCGCGAAACGGCTTGACGTCGTCTTCCACCTGATGCCTGAAAGGCGTCTCGGCTATCAGCATGCCGGCGATAAAGGCGCCCAGCGCCATCGACAGGCCCAGCAAATCGGTCAGATAGGCCATGCCGAGCGTGAGCAGCAGCAGGTTCAGCATGAACAGTTCCTGCGAGCGCCGCGCCGCCACCACATGAAACCAGCGGCCGACGAGCCGCTGCCCCACCCAGAGCAGCAGCGCGAGCGCGCCGGTGATTTTGAGCGCCGCCAGCGCCAACGCCATGAGCAGCGCTTTCGGATTGCCGCCGAGCGCCGAGATCAGAATCAGCAGCGGCACCACCGCGAGGTCCTGGAACAGCAGCACGCCCATGATGTTGCGGCCGTGTTCGGACTCCAGCTCGAGACGCTCCGACAACAGCTTGCTGACGATCGCCGTGGACGACATTGCCAGCGCCCCGCCCAGCGCGAGCGACGCCTGCCACGACAGCGGATACCACCAATTGATTGCCAAACCCGCCAGCACGCTGGCCAGAATCGTGAGCACGACCTGCGACACCCCGAGCCCGAGGACGACACGCCGCATCGCCTTGAGCTTGGGCAGGGAAAATTCGATGCCGATCGAGAACATCAGAAACACGACCCCGAATTCGGCCAGATACTGCATGCGCTCGGAATCGCCCACCACGCCGAAGGCGTGCGGGCCGATAATGACCCCGACGACCAGATAGCCGAGGGTCGGCGGCAGACGCAGGAAGCGGAACAGGACCACCCCCAGCGCCGCGGCCAGCAACAGGATAAGCGTCAGTTCGAGTGGCGAGATCATCGGCACGACTTTCCGGTAGACGTTCGAAACAGGGGAAAGCGCCCTGGATTGCCGCTTTATGGCGCGCTTACGCGCTCCGGCGCGGCCCGCCATGCGGCTTGCGTTGGTTTGCTATACTCCGCGCATGATAGCGAAAATCAATTCCGACCGGGCACTTGCGCTTGCCCGCGAGGTGTTGCGCATTGAAGCTTCCGCAGTGGAACGCATCGGCGCACAGCTCGATGAAAGCTTTGCCGCGGCAGTCGGCTTGCTGCTGGCATGCAAGGGCCGGGTCGTCGTCAGCGGCATGGGGAAATCAGGCCACATCGCCCGCAAGATCGCGGCGACGTTCGCCAGCACCGGCACACCCGCATTCTTCGTTCATCCCGCCGAGGCAAGCCATGGCGATCTCGGCATGATTACCGCCGAGGACATCGTGGTCGCGCTGTCGAACTCAGGCGAAACGGCGGAGTTGGTCAGCATCCTGCCGGCGGTCAAGCGCTCCGGCGCGGCGTTGATCGCCCTGACCGGTAACGCGGCGTCGAGTCTGGCCAAGCTGGCCGATGTGCATCTCGACGCCAGCGTCGAAAAAGAAGCCTGTCCGCTCAATCTGGCTCCCACGGCGAGCACCACCGCCGCACTCGCACTGGGCGACGCACTGGCGGTCGTCCTGCTCGACGCGCGCGGCTTCGGGGCGGAAGATTTCGCGCGCTCGCACCCGGGCGGCGCGTTGGGCCGACGGCTGCTGACCTACGTCAGAGACATCATGCGCACGGGCGAACAGGTGCCCCAGGTGACGCTTGACGCGAGTCTGTCGCAAGCCCTGCTCGAAATCACCAAGAAACGCCTCGGCATGACGGCCATCGTCGATCGCGACAACAAGGTAGCCGGCATCTTCACCGACGGCGACTTGCGGCGATTGATGGAACGCACGCTCGATTTTCGCGAGCTCAAGCTGACCGAAGTCATGACCGCGCGGCCGCGCACCATCGGGCCCGACCACCTGGCTGCCGAGGCCGCCGAGCTGATGGAGCGCTACGGTATCACGCAGTTGCTCGTCACCGATGCCGACGATCGCCTGCTCGGCGCCTTGAACATTCACGACCTGTTCGCGGCCAAAGTGGTATGACCCAATCGCACGATCTTACCGTCGCCCGGCAGCGCGCCGCTCGCATCGACCTGATGATTTTCGATGTCGACGGCGTGTTTACCGACGGTCGCCTGCTGTATGGCCCGCAGGGGGAATTCGGCAAGCAGTTCTCCACCCTGGACGGTCACGGCGTGAAATTGCTGGCTGCCAGCGGGGTCGAGGTCGGCATCATTACGGGCCGTCGTTCCGAGACGGTGGCGCTGCGCGCGGCCGAGCTAGGCATCGCGCATGTCCATCAAGGCGCCAGCGACAAGCGCGCCGCGCTCGACGCGTTGTGCGCGGCCACCGGCATCGCGCCGGCGTCATGCGGCTACATGGGCGATGACTGGCCCGACTTGCCGGTGCTGACGCGGGTGGGTTTTGCCGCGGCTCCCGCCAACGCCCACCCCGAGGTGCGCCAGCGCTGCCACTGGATCGCCGAGCAAAGCGGCGGCGCCGGCGCAGTGCGCGCGCTGTGCGACTTCGTGCTGCGCGCGCGGGGCAGCTACGACGATTTGCTGAACCAGGTCCTGGCATAGCACCGCCCGATGCAACGCGTAACCCCGACCTCGATCCTGGCGACCATCCTGCTGGCCGCATTGGCCTCCGGAACCTATTGGCTGGTGCAGCGCACGCTGCCGACCAGCGAGCCGTCGGCGGAACGTCCCAAGCATCACACGCCGGACTACTACGCCGACAATATCTCGATTTCGATGCTCTCGGCCACTGGGCAAACCCAGTACCGGATCAATGCGGCCACCATGGTGCACTACGAGGACGACTCGACCACCAGCGTGACACGCCCGGCGATTCGCGCCTTTACGCCCGGGCAGCCGGAGGTGACCGCGACGGCCCTGCGCGGCACGATCAACAGTGACGACTCGGTGGTCGACCTGTACGATCAGGCCGTTATCACGCGCGCGCCCGATGCGACCGATCCTGGCATGAGAGCGACCTCGCAGCACTTCCAGGTGCTGGTCAACGACGATGTCGTGCGCACCGAGATGCCGGTGCAGTTGACGCGCGGGCAGTCGGTGATGACCGCCAGCGGCATGAATTTCAATAACGTTACCCGGGTATTACAATTGCTCGGCAACGTGCGCGGGACCATCATGCCCGCCGAATTGAACGGCTCACGGGGCACCGCCAAACCAACCGGGGCAAAACATTAAAGCCATCACAACAAGACTCATGACCGACCGATCCATCTTCTGGCGCCTGGGCTGCGCGGCGCTGACCATCCTCGCGTGCGCGTTGCTGTTCTCGATGCCAGCGCGTGCCGAACGCGCCGATCGCGATAAGCCGATGAACATCGAGTCGGACCAGATGCGCTACGACGATCTCAAGCAGGTCAACGTATTCACCGGCAACGTGACGATCACCAAGGGCACCATCGTGCTCAAGGCCGACCGCGTCGAGGTGCATCAGGATCCGGAGGGCTATCAGTACGCCACCGCCTATGCCGCGCCGGGCAAGCTCGCGTTCATGAAACAAAAGCGCGACGGTCTCGATGAATATATCGAAGGCTGGGGCGAGCAAATCGATTACAACGGCAAGACCCAGATCGCCACGCTGACCAAGCATGCGGTGCTCAAGCGGCTCGCCGGCGCCAAGGTGATGGACGAGGTGCATGGCAGCGTGATCACTTACGACACGTATAACGAAGTCTATACGGCCGTCGGCGGCAAAGACCAGGTCAGCGAAAACAACCCGGGCGGCCGCGTGCGGGCTACCCTGGCGCCAAAAACCGCCAGCACCCCGGGTGCCGCGGCGCCGAGCGGGGCCGGCACCGCCCTGAAACCCTCCAACAGTCTCGGCAATCCGCGTGAATAGCCCATCCCAACAGCCCGTCAAGAGCGTCCTGACCGTACGCAACCTGAAAAAGCGTTACGGCACGCGCACTGTCGTCAAAGACGTTTCGCTGGATGTAAAAAGCGGCGAGGTGGTCGGCTTGCTTGGTCCCAACGGCGCCGGCAAGACGACCTCTTTTTACATGATCGTCGGACTGGTGCCGGCCGACGCGGGGCAGATCAGCCTGGACGACACCCTGTTGAGCGACATGCCGATTCACCGGCGCGCCAGACTCGGTTTATCGTATTTGCCCCAGGAAGCCTCGGTGTTTCGCAAACTGAGTGTCGAGGAAAACATCCGCGCAGTGCTTGAACTGCAAAACGGCGACGACGGCAAGACGCTGCCCAAGAAAGACATCGACGAGCGCATCGAATCGTTGCTCGACGAATTGCAGATCGCGCACTTGCGCGCCAATCCGGCGATGTCGCTGTCCGGCGGCGAGCGCCGCCGCGTCGAAATCGCGCGGGCGCTGGCCACTCGGCCGCGCTTCATCCTGTTGGATGAGCCGTTCGCCGGTGTCGACCCGATCGCCGTGCTGGAGATTCAGCGTATCGTGCGGTTTCTCAAGGATCGCAACATCGGGGTGTTGATCACCGACCACAACGTACGCGAGACGCTCGGCATCTGCGACCACGCCTACATCATCAGCGAAGGCAGCGTGCTGGCCGCCGGCACGCCTGACCAGATCGTCGCCGACGAGAGCGTGCGGCGCGTTTATCTGGGCGAGAACTTCCGCATGTAATGGGTGCGGGCACGTCCCCCGCCACGCCTCCCCGAACACGCCGCCGCGCTGGTGCGCGCATCGGTTCCCTTGTCCTGGCAAAGCCTCTACAATTGAACCAGGATACGATATGAAACCGACGCTTCAACTAC
Organism: Pandoraea thiooxydans; assembly: GCF_001931675.1. Taxonomy (NCBI): domain Bacteria; kingdom Pseudomonadati; phylum Pseudomonadota; class Betaproteobacteria; order Burkholderiales; family Burkholderiaceae; genus Pandoraea; species Pandoraea thiooxydans. Next base: position 3,555,959 of record NZ_CP014839.1, read on the forward strand.
GCACCTCCCAGCATCTGGCCCTGACCCCTCAGTTGCAGCAATCGATCCGTTTGCTGCAACTGTCGACGCTCGAGCTGCAGCAGGAAGTGGAACACGCGCTGACACAAAACCCGATGCTGGAGCAGGCCGACGACTGGCTCTCGGGCTCGGTTCGCGTCAACACCGACGGTTCCTTGCGCAGCGAGCGCGGCGCATCCGCCGCCGAGCCACCGCTTGGCGGCAGCCGCGAAGCGGCATCGCCCGAGGGCGGCGGCGACCAGGACGGCAGCGATTATGGCGAACCCCTGCGGGACACCGCCGGCGACTGGACGCTCAACGATTTCAGTCGCAATGGCAACGCCCAGGACGACGACGACGCGTCACAGCCGCAACTGCATGTCGACCAGACCAGCCTGCGCGAACATCTGCTCGCGCAACTGAATCTGACCCAGGCCAGCCAACGGGACCGTGCCCTGGTGGGCTTCCTGATCGAATCCCTCGATGAAGACGGCTATCTGGGAATTACGCTGGATGAAATCCAGCATGAGCTGTTGTCGGAGCTCGAGCTCGAAACCGAGGAACTGAATGCCGCACTGGCCCTGCTGCAAAGCTTCGATCCGGCGGGCGTGGGCGCGCGCAACGCCGCGGAATGCCTGAAACTGCAGTTGCAGCGCCAGCCGGCCAATGCAGTCCGGGCGCTGGCGCTGCGGATCGTGCAGGACCATCTCGAGTTATTGGCGGCCCGCGACTTCACTCGACTCAAACGCCTGCTCGGCGCGAGCGACGCCGAATTGCGCGCGGCTCATGCAGCGATCCGCGCGCTCGATCCATTCCCCGGCTCGGCTTATGGCGGCCCCACCACGGACTACGTCATTCCGGACGTCCTGGTGCGCAAGTCAGGCAAGACCTGGCACGCGGAGTTGAATCCGGAGATCATGCCGAAGCTGCGCATCAACGAAATGTATGCGCGGATTCTGCGCAGCAATCGCAACGACCCGGGCGCCGGCAATCTCCAGCAGCAACTGCAGGAGGCGCGCTGGCTGATCAAGAATATTCAGCAACGCTTCGATACCATCCTGCGCGTCGCGCAAGCCATCGTCGAGCGGCAAAAGAATTTTTTCACGCACGGTGAAATCGGCATGCGGCCCTTGGTTTTGCGGGAAATTGCTGATACGCTAGGCTTACATGAATCGACCATTTCACGCGTAACGACCAGCAAGTACATGCTCACGCCGTTCGGCACGTTCGAGCTGAAATATTTTTTCGGCAGCCATGTGGCAACCGACACCGGCGGGGCGGCCTCCTCGACCGCCATTCGCGCCCTCATCAAGCAACTGATAGGAGCAGAAGAGTCCAAAAACCCCCTTTCCGACAGCCGCATAGCTGAACTGCTGGGTGAGCAGGGTTTCGTGGTGGCACGGCGCACCGTTGCCAAATACCGCGAAGCGTTACGGATCCCGGCAGTCAATTTGCGCAAATCTTTGTAAGGTCCGATGCGCTAACCCGCATCGGGGTCGCCCTGCCGCGGCGCTCATTCCGTGACGATGCAAGCAACCGCCAACTGAATCGCCACACCCAACACCGCGGCGCCCCAGCAAGGAGAGCAGCTATGAATCTCAAGATCAGTGGACACCATCTCGACATCACGCCAGCGTTGCGCGAGTATGTGGTCAACAAGCTGGACCGCGTGGTCCGGCACTTTGACCAGGTGATCGATGTCAGTGTGCTACTGTCGCTCGACAACCATAAGGAAAAAGAGAAACGGCAAAAGGCGGAAATCACCCTGCATTTAAAGGGCAAGGATATATACGTAGAAAGTTGCGACGGCAATCTGTACGCTGCCGTCGATATGCTGATCGACAAGCTGGACCGCCAGGTGATTCGGCACAAGGATCGTCTTCAGGAGCATCAGCATGAAGCAATCAAACATCAATCGCCAGATCTACCTCAATAGATTCAATCAATGAGCAGTCGCCGGCCAGAACGCCGGCATGTGACCAGGGCCGCAGCAGCGGCCCTTTGCTTTATGTGCCGAGACATCCGCCGGATACGTCAAATCGGGATGCATGCCACAATAAGATTGATCCGAGAGCGACAACGCCTCGCTGGTCTATAATGCGTGGTCGATTCCCGGGGTTTCGGTTCCACGCCATTTGAGCGCCGCATCACAAGATGAACCGTCTAGTCAAACTTTTACCTATTACCAATATTGTCCTGGGACTGAATGTCACCAGCAAGAAACGCGTCTTCGAACAAGCCGGACTGTTGTTCGAGAACAATCACGGGCAAGCGCGCGGCGCTGTGACCGACAATCTGTTTGCCCGCGAACGGCTCGGCTCGACCGGCCTGGGCGAGGGCGTCGCCATCCCGCACGGGCGCATCAAAGGGCTGAAGCATCCGCTGGCTGCGTTTATTCGCCTGGCCGATCCGATCCCGTTCGAAGCGCCGGATGGGTTACCCGTATCCTTGCTGTTTTTCCTGCTTGTGCCGGAGCAAGCGAACCAGCAGCACCTGGAAATTCTGTCGGAAATTGCCCAGTTACTGTCCGATCGTTCGATGCGGGAGATACTCGCCAGCGCTACCGAGCCGGAAGTCATTCATCAGGCCCTGAGCACTTGGCAACCTTGATGCCGCCCCCGTCAACGGCAAGCACGTCTCAAGAGGGAATACGGTGGAACTGAACGGCATTAACGCCCAAAGTATTTTCGACGACAATGCGGCCACGCTCAAACTGAGCTGGCTGGCCGGCCACGAGGGCTGGGAACGGGGCTTTGCTCCGGAGACAGTCTCCAACGCCACGTCGAGCGCGGATCTGGTCGGTCACCTGAATTTGATCCACCCGAATCGCATCCAGGTGCTCGGAGAGGCCGAACTCAAGTATTACCAGCGCCTCTCCGAAGAAAACCGCAAGCACAACATGACCGAGCTGATCGCGCTCGAGCCGCCGTTTCTGGTGGTCGCCGACGGCCTGGCCGCGCCGCCCGACCTTGTGCTGCGCTGCACCCGCTCGTCCACGCCGCTGTTCACCACGCCGCTGTCGACCGCATCGGTCATCGATAGCCTGCGTTTGTATATCTCCCGGGTCTTCGCCCCATGCTGCACGATGCATGGTGTTTTTCTCGACATTCTCGGCATGGGCGTGTTGCTGACTGGCGACTCCGGCCTTGGCAAGAGCGAACTGGGACTGGAACTGATCAGCCGCGGCCATGGACTGGTGGCGGACGACGCCGTGGATTTTGTCAGATTGGGCCCGGATTTCGTCGAGGGACGCTGCCCGCCGCTTTTACAGAATCTGCTGGAAGTGCGCGGCCTGGGCCTGCTCGACATCAAGACGATCTTTGGTGAAACCGCCGTACGGCGCAAAATGAAGTTGAAGCTGATCGTCCAGCTGGTGCGCAGGCCGGATGGTGAATTCCAGCGTTTGCCACTGGAAATGCAGACCGTCGACGTCCTGGGATTGCCGATCGGCAAGGTCACGCTGCAAGTGGCTGCGGGCCGCAACCTCGCGGTGCTGGTCGAGGCTGCGGTGCGCAACACCATTTTGCAGCTGCGCGGCATCGACACCCTGCAGGACTTCATGGAACGCCAGCGACTGGCAATGCAGGAGCCCGACGGCGGAGCCCAAGGCAGGCTGCTTTGACGCATCGGGTGAATTTGCGCGCCCTGCCCTTTCATGCTGTAATGCTTGCGCGGCTTGCCGCCCCCCTCACCGACGTCAGGAGATAACCATGAAGAAAGTCTTGGCTATGCTGCTGTTGCTTGCCCCCCTCTATTATTCCGCACCGACGTTTGCGCAAAATTCGCAGCAAAGCAAGATGACCGAATGCAACCGTCAGGCCGGCAGCAAAAAGGGCGATGAGCGCAAAGCATTCATGAAGGAATGCCTGTCGGCCAAAAAGCCGATGTCGCAGCAGGAGAAAATGAAAGCCTGCAACAAGGAAGCCACCGGCAAAAAGGGTGACGAGCGCAAGGCCTTCATGAAAGAATGTCTGAGCGGCAAGCACTGAACCCGTGCGTCGCCTCGTAGGTCGCACATCGATCGCAAGGGCAGCCCGGCTGCCCTTTTTTTCGACCGGCCCAGACTGACCATGCGAGTTGGACTCGTTACCAACGGGGATCGCGCTTCGCTTCAGACCAGACCATGAAAATCGTCCTCATCACGGGAATTTCCGGCTCGGGAAAATCGGTCGCACTCAATGTGCTGGAAGACGCCGGCTATTACTGTGTCGATAACCTGCCGTCCAGATTCCTGCCTGAGTTGGCCGAGTACCTCGACATGCAGGGTCACGGCCAACTCGCCGTGGCCATCGATGCACGCAGTGGCGGCGCGCTCGACGATCTCCCTCCGATCATCGGCGGATTGCGGCGTTTCGGCCACGATGTGCGCGTGCTGTTTCTCAACGCGAACACGCAAACGCTCGTGCAGCGCTATTCGGAAACCCGGCGCCGTCATCCGTTGTCGACGCTGCCGAACGGTTCGTTTTCCGACAGCGGTTCGCTGGTCGAGGCCATCGAGCACGAACGGGATTTGCTCAGCGATCTGACCGAGCTCGGCCATCAGATCGACACCAGTAATTTGCGGGCCAGCGCGCTGCGACGCTGGATCAAGGAATTCGTTCAGCAGGATCAGCAAGGCCCGACGCTGATGTTCGAATCATTTGGCTTCAAGCATGGCGTGCCGCTCGACGCCGATTTCGTGTTCGACGTGCGCTCGCTACCGAACCCGTATTACGACCTTCAATTGCGGCCGCTGACGGGCCGCGATGCACCTGTGATCGATTTTCTCAGCAGCGTGCCGGAAGTCCTCGAGATGATCGACGACATCGCTGCCTATGTGGAGAAATGGCTTCCCAGCTTCATGCGGGACAACCGCAGCTACCTGACCGTTGCGATTGGCTGCACTGGCGGGCAGCACCGCTCGGTCTACATTGCTCAGACATTGGCGACCCGTTTCAGCGGCCGCACCAGTGTCATCGTGCGGCACCGGGAACTGCCGGCCGACGTGCAATCCTAGCCGGCCTTTCAATCGGCAGAAGCCAGGCCAAACGACAGCTGCTTGCCGTTGCCCTTTAGCGCCAGGGCGATGCGGCGAATCGGAGCCGGCAAGCCAGCCGCGGCAATTTCGTGCGCTGCCAGCCACGCTTGGCCGGTGTCTCGCGGGCCGCTTGCTCGCGTCAATGTAATCAGCCATGGCTGAAGATTCAGCTTGAAATGCGTGAAGGTATGCGAGAGCGCCGCCATGCGTTCGATCTCGCGCACCTGCCCATAGCGCCCCGCCGCGTCGGCAATATCGCTCGACGAGACCGATTCGCCGGGCACCGCGGTCGGTGGAGCAAATTCCGGCAGGCTCCATAATCCGCCCCAGATACCGCTGTCGGGCCGGCGCTCGAACAATACGCGCTCGCCATCGCACATCACCAGTATGTCGCAATGCTTTTCGGGAACGGTCTTGCGGGGCTTGCCCGTGGGCAGCAGCCGCTCGCGACCGGTGGCCCGGGCAACGCAATCATCGGCAAACGGACAGGCCGAACATAGCGGCTTGCCGCGCACGCACACGGTAGCGCCCAGATCCATGACGCCCTGCGTATACGCCTGCAAATCGGTGCCGGGCAGCAGTGCATCGGCCAGCTGCCACAACTCGCGTTCGACCCGGGTCTCGCCGGGATAGCCTTCGATGCCGAATACGCGCGTGAGCACACGCTTGACATTGCCATCGAGAATCGCCGCATGCGCGCCGTAGGCGAAAGCCGCTATGGCTGCCGCCGTCGATCGTCCGATGCCCGGCAGACGCGCGAGCGCCTCGACGTCGCGCGGGAATTGCCCGTCATATTCGTCCACCACGTGCTGCGCGCAGCGATGCAGATTCCGTGCGCGGCTGTAGTAGCCCAGTCCGCTCCACAGCGCCATCACCGCATCCTGCGGCGCTGCGGCCAACGCCGCCACGGTGGGAAATTGCCGCAGGAAGCGCTCGTAATAGGGAATCACCGTGGCGACCTGCGTCTGCTGCAACATGATCTCGGACAGCCAGATGCGATAGGCGTCGGTGGTGTTTTGCCACGGCAAGTCGTGACGGCCATGACGCTGCTGCCAGGCGATCAGGCGAGGCGCGAAAGAGGTCTGAAGCGAGCTGGGGGGCATTGGCGAACGAGGTTTGTACGAACGGTGGTTCAGCGCTGGCAGCGCGGACAATAAAAGGTCGAGCGCTGGCCCTGCACGATGTGGCGAATCGGCGTCTCGCATACACGGCACGGCTTTCCGGTCCGGTCGTACACGAAGTAATCGAGCTGGAAATAGCCGCTTTGGCCGTCGCTGCCGACGAAGTCGCGCAAGGTGCTGCCGCCCTTGTCGATGGCGGCGGCGAGAATTTCGCGAATGGCCTGAGCCAGGCGATCGTAGCGGGCCCGGGAAATGCGGCCGGCAGCCGCGCGCGGATGGATGCCCGCCCGGAACAGGGTCTCCGACGCATAAATATTGCCCACCCCGACCACGATATCGCCGGCCAGCAACGCCTGCTTGATTGCCACACTGCGTCCGCGCGTGCGGGCATGCAGCAGCGCGCCGCTGAAGTCGTCGGAAAAAGGCTCGACGCCCAACGTGCTCAGTAACGGGTGGTGCAAAACGTCGCCGGCCGTGGCCGGATGCCACAGCACCGCGCCAAAGCGGCGCGGGTCGCGATACCGCAATATGCAGCGCTCGAACACGAGATCGACGTGATCGTGCTTGCCGGCCGCCGGCAGCGCCGTCACATCGGACAGCACGCGCAAGGTGCCGGTCATGCCGAGGTGAACCAGCAGCCAGCCCTGGTCACACCCCAGCAGCAGGTACTTGCCTCGCCGCTCGACCCGGCGCAGTGTCTGGCCGCGCAATAACGCGTCCAAACCGGGCGGCACGGGCCAACGCAGAGCGGGCACCCGCACGTCGGCACGGGTGATGCGCTGGCCTGCGACATGGGGGGAAATGCCCCGGCGGGTTACTTCGACTTCCGGCAACTCAGGCATACTGTCGAACGTTTCTTGAGGATTTAGACTCTATTGTAGCGAGCGCGCTACAATCCATTGAAACACGCATCGGACCATTATGCCGACCATTATCCGCCCCCGCTTTCAGAAGTACTTGCCGCGGCTCACAGCCTGCTGGCGCACCCTGGCCGTTTTAGGCACACTGTTCGGTGTCACCACGCTACATCCGGTTTTTGCACAGAGTGAAGCCCCTTCGCCGGCCATGCCGGCGTCGTCAATCATCGCCAACCAACCGGCCGCACAGCAGGAAAAGCTGCCCAACGTCGCGCTTAACAGCGAAATCATGTTCCAGGTGCTGGCGGCGGAAATCAGCTTGCAGCGGGGCTTGCTGGCGCCTGCATACAATACTTATCTGGCGCTGGCCAAGGAAACGCACGATCCGCGCATGGCCCGCCGCTCGGTGGAAATTGCGCTTGGTGCCCGACAACTGGGCGACGCGCTGGTTGCCGCTCGCCAGTGGCACCGCCTGGATCCGCAATACCGTCCCGCCAGTCAACTGCTCGCCAGCCTCGAGGTCGGTACCGGCCACCTGAAGGAAGCCGAGCCGCTGCTCGCCGAAGAACTCGCGGCAGTGCCCGAGGCGCGGCGCGGCGAAGCCATCCTCGAACTCCAGCAGTTGTTGTCCCGCGCACCGAACCAGAACGACGCGTTGGCGGTACTGACACGCATGCTCGTCAACGACATGCAGCGCCCCGAAGCACAACTCGCGATGGCCCGCGAGCAACTGGCTGCCGGCCAACCGGCCGCTGCCATGACGTCGCTCGATACCGCGCTCAAAATCAAGCCGGATTACCAGGCCGCCGCGCTGCAATTATCCGAAGTCGGCGCTTCCGAACGCCCCATTGCGATTGCCCAGCTGCAGGCGTTTTTGGCCCGCAACCCCGATGCCAAGGAAGTGCGCTTTGCTTATGCACGATTGCTGCTGGCAGACAATAAGCTCGACGCCGCGCAACAGCAGTTCGAACTGCTTGAAAAACGCTATCCTCACGACCTCTCAACCCTGATGGCGCTGGCGTTGCTCAACTTGCACAGCCAGCACAACGCACAAGCCGAGCAATACCTGCGCAAGTATGCCGACGAGGCGGTTCAGCAGAATACCGACCCGGCCCAAGCTTATATTTATCTCGCTCAAATCGCCGAAGACCGCAAGGATTATCAGGCGGCCGATCAATGGCTCACCCGCATCTCGGTTGGCAGTGCCGCGTACATCCCCGCCCAGATCGGGCGCGCCCAGCTCCTGAGCGACCAAAACAAGGTGGGGGCCGCGCTCGCTCTGCTGCGCTCCGTGCAAACGAGTGACCCGCTGGATCAATTGACTCTCAAGCGCGGCGCGGCGGACATCCTGGTCAAGGCCAAACGCTTCGGCGCGGCCGAAGAACTGCTCGCCAAACTTTCCAAGCAGTATCCGAGCGACGGCGACCTGCTGTACCAGTACGGCATGGCAGCCGAACTCAACAAGCACTACGAGGTCATGGAAAAGGCCATGCGCCGCCTGATCGCGATTCAGCCGAACAACGCGCAGGCGTACAACGCGCTGGGCTATTCGCTCACCGAGCGCAATACCCGTCTGCCGGAGGCGTTGAAGCTGCTGCAAAAGGCGTCCGCCCTGGCGCCCAATGACCCTTACATCATGGACAGCCTGGGTTGGGTCAAATTCCGCATGGGCGACAAGAGCGAGGCCGTCGCCCTGCTCAAGCAGGCATTTACCATCCAGGCACAAGCCGAGATCGGTGCACATCTGGGCGAAGCGCTGTGGGAATCCGGCCAACAGGATGAAGCGCGCAAATACTGGCGCGAGGCCTACAAGGTCGACCCCAACGACGACACGCTCAAAGCGACGCTCAAGCGCTTCCACTTCAATCCATGAGTATGAGCTTGATGGCAAGACCCACGCTTTGGCTGCGCCCGTTTCTGTTGAGCGGCTTGCTGGCAACCGCCTGCGTTCTGCCCGGCTGTGCCAGTTTGCAGGCGCCTTCGGTCGCGAATACGGCCGCCGGTAGCGCCGTTCAGGATTACGACGGGCGGTTTGCCGTGCGCTATGAGCAAAACGGCGAAATCAAAAACGCCTACGGTAATTTTGCGTGGCGGCAACGCGGCGATGCCGTCACGCTGCAACTGCTCAATCCGCTCGGCCAGACCCAGGCAATCGTCTACAGCACCCCAGGCGAGGCCAAACTCGAACTGCCCAACCGCGCCCCGCTGACCGGCCCCAGGCTGGAGCAGGTCATGCGCGATGCGCTCGGATTCGCTCTGCCGGTGGCGGGCTTGCGCTATTGGCTGCAGCTCGAAGCCGCGCCCAATACGCACGGCACTCTCACGCGCGACCCGCAAACCGGGCGTATCACGCAATTGCAGCAGGACGGCTGGACAATCGACTACCTCAGTTACACAGACACTCAGCCAGCGCACATCAAGCGCGTCAACCTGTCGCGCGAAGTCAACGGCGAACCGCTCCAGGTCAAGCTGGTGCTCGATAATTAATCCGATAGACAAACAAACCGGTCATGTCCGACACGCTGCGCGATTGCCCCGCCCCGGCCAAGCTCAATCTCTTTTTACATATCACTGGCCGGCGCGCCGACGGCTACCATGAGTTGCAGACGGTCTTTCAATTGATCGACTGGGCCGATACGCTACATTTCCGGCGACGCGCCGACGGCCGGATCATGCACGAAACACCCCTGCCAGGCGTGCCACCGGAGAGCGACCTCACGGTACGCGCGGCGCGCTTGCTGCAAACTCATACCGGAACAGGGTTCGGTGTCGATATCGCCATCGAGAAGCGCCTGCCGCAAGGCGCCGGCCTCGGTGGCGGCAGCTCCGACGCCGCTACCACGCTGCTGGCGCTCAACCGGCTCTGGCAACTCGATCTGCCGCGCGCCGAACTGGCCCGATTGGGCCTTCAACTCGGGGCCGACGTGCCGTTCTTCGTGTTTGGCCGCAACGCCTTTGCCGAGGGACTGGGCGAGCGCCTGCAGGCAGTCGATTTGCCGCAACGGTACTTCCTGGTGGTCACGCCGCCCGTGCAAGTGCCGACTGTCGAAATTTTCAACGATCCCCGATTGACACGTAATACGAAATCAATCACAATTACGGACTTTCTCGGGCACGGTAATTACGATGTCTTCGGCCGCAACGATATGCAGCCGGTTGCCACCGAGAAATACCCGGAAGTCGCTGCGGTACTCGAGTGGTTCAAGCCGTTCGGTACCGCCCGCATGACCGGTTCCGGCGCCAGTGTCTTTGCGGCATTTGGCGATCGGATCCAGGCGCAGGAAGCGTACAGCAGGTTACCGGAGCACTGGCAAGGCCGTATTTGTACCAGTCTCGATCGTCATCCGCTGTTTGGCTTTGCGTCATAAGAAGTTTTTCTTCGTCGCGGTTGTCGCGGCGAGGTATCGGTCAGCGTAGGGGAGTCGCCAAGTTGGTTAAGGCACCGGATTTTGATTCCGGCATGCGAAGGTTCGAATCCTTCTTCCCCTGCCAGTTTCTCTTTAGTTCAGCTTCGCCCACACCCAGTCCCGCAGGTGCCAGATGAGTAGCGATGGCTTAATGGTATTTACCGGGAACGCCAATCCCGCCCTGGCCCAAGAGGTCGTCCGCATTCTCGGCATTCCGCTCGGCAAAGCGATGGTGAGTCGCTTCTCGGATGGCGAAATTCAGGTTGAAATTCAGGAAAACGTACGCGGCAAGGATGTCTTCGTCCTGCAATCCACGTGCGCGCCGACGAACGACAACCTGATGGAACTGTTGATCATGGTCGACGCGCTCAAGCGTGCCTCGGCCGGACGCATCACCGCGGCGATTCCCTATTTCGGATATGCACGGCAAGATCGCCGCCCCCGTTCGGCGCGCGTGGCGATCTCAGCCAAAGTGGTTGCCAACATGCTGCAGATCGCGGGCGTGGAGCGCATCATCACGATGGATCTGCATGCTGACCAGATTCAGGGTTTCTTCGACATCCCGGTCGACAATATCTATGCTTCGCCGCTGCTGTTGGGCGACTTGCGCAAGCAGAAGTACGAAGACCTGCTGGTCGTGTCGCCCGACGTCGGCGGCGTGGTGCGCGCCCGTGCGATGGCCAAGCAACTTCATTGCGATCTGGCGATCATCGACAAGCGTCGCCCCAAAGCCAATGTGGCCGAGGTGATGAACATCATCGGCGAGGTCGAAGGCCGCACCTGCGTGATCATGGACGACATGGTCGATACGGCCGGCACGCTGTGCAAGGCCGCCCAGGTCCTTAAGGAGCGCGGAGCCAAGCGGGTTTTCGCTTACTGTACCCATCCGGTGCTGTCGGGTGGCGCGGCCAAGCGAATCGACGAGTCCGATCTGGATGAAGTGGTCGTCACCGATACGATTCCGCTGCGCGGCGACTCGCAGGGTCAAAAAATTCGCCAACTGAGCAGCGCCGGCCTGTTGGCCGAGACGTTCTCGCGCATTCGCCGGGGCGATTCGGTCATGTCGCTGTTTGCCGATCTCTGATCGATACGCATTTTTTCGGCGGCGTCGCGCCGCCGATATCAGTGGGCAGGGAAATATCCCTGCCCTTTTAATCGCCGGATCCCCGGGTTTCGGGTGTTGCCGGCACTTCACCGCCTGGTCGCGGGCGGTCACTGGGAGTCATCATGAAAGTAGTCGCTTTCGAGCGTAGTCTGCAGGGAACGGGTGCGAGCCGCCGCCTGCGCAATACCGGCAAAACCCCCGGTATCGTGTATGGTGCGAACGTCGACCCGAAACTGATCGAACTCGATCACAACGCGCTGTATCACGCGCTGCGCAAAGAAGCCTTCCATTCGTCGATTCTCGACCTGGAAGTGGGCGGAACCACCGAGCAGGTGCTGTTGCGTGACGTTCAATATCACCCGTTCAAGCAACTGGTGCTGCACGTCGACTTCCTGCGCGTCGATCCGAATCACAAGATTCACATGAAGATTCCGCTGCACTTCGTCAACGCGGAAGTGTCGCCGGCGGTCAAGCTGGGCAGCGGGATCGTCAGCCACGTGATGAACGAAATCGAAATCAGCTGCCTGCCCGGCAAGCTGCCGGAATTCCTCGAGATCGATCTGAGCAAGCTGGAGCTCGGCCAATCGCTGCATGCCAAGGATGTACCGCTGCCGCAAGGCGTCGATCTGGTGCCGCACGTCGAACAGGAAAATCCCGTGATCGCCACGGTGAGCGTGCCTGCCGGTGCAGTGTCGGAAGAAGCCGCAGCAGCGCCTGCTGCCGGAGAAGCCCCCGCGGCGTCCTGATTTCCGCGCAGTAGCGCTTGTCTCGCAACCCGCCGAACCTGTCTGGGCTCGGCGGGTTTTTTCATACGGAGCCATCAAATTGGCCTGCCACTACGAGGCAACGGCGGCGCCACCCTACTTGCTGAATCGAACGCTATGATCAAGCTGATTGTCGGGCTGGGCAATCCCGGTGCCGAATATGCGGGCACCCGGCATAACGCGGGCTTCTGGTTCGTCGATGCGCTGGCGCAGGACGCTGGCGCCGCGCTACGCGCAGAGTCGCGATTTCACGGCCTGGCTGCCCGTGCACGCGTTGCGGGAGCGGACGTCTGGCTGCTCGAGCCGCAGACCTTCATGAACCGGTCGGGCCTGTCCGTGGTGTCATTGGCCCGGTTCTACAAGATCCTGCCTGACGAAATACTGGTCGTTCACGATGAGTTGGATTTACCCCCTGGCACGATCAAGCTCAAGCGAGGCGGCGGCAGCGGCGGGCACAACGGCCTGAAAGACATCAGCGCGCACTTGTCGACGCCCGACTACTGGCGCCTGCGTATCGGCATCGGACACCCGCGCACCCAACTGCCCGCAGGCAACCCGCAGGTGGTCGACTTCGTCCTCAAACCACCTCGCAAAGAGGAGCAGGAAGCGATCGATCAAGCGATGAACCGGGCACAGGAAATCATCGCGCTGACGATCAAGGGCGACATGGAAAAAGCCATGCAGCACTTGCACAGCCAAGGCAGCCGGTAGCTGCCTGTATCTCGCATCGCGCGCAGGAGGGGCACTGAGCCGACAGCCAAAGTCGGCTAGGCACCCTTCTTGGCGGCTTGCAATGCCAGGTATTTTTGCATCAGCGCGTCCTTGCTTTCGACGCGCTCCGGGTTCAACGGGATGCACTCCACCGGACACACCTGCTGGCACTGCGGTTCGTCGAAATGCCCGACGCATTCGGTGCACTTGTCCGGATCGATCTGATAGATCTCGACGCCCATCGAAATGGCATCGTTCGGGCACTCCGGCTCGCACACATCGCAATTGATGCATTCATCGGTAATCATCAAAGCCATACGGCCATACTCCCGCGATACGACTCACACGCGCACTGAATGGATCGGTGCGAACCGCTCGCTGCTACATCAAGACAGTTGGCTGACCTTGTCGACCAGCCATTTTTCTACCGACGGGAAAACGAATTTGCTGACATCGCCACCCAACTGCGCGATCTCGCGCACAATCGTTCCCGAAATGAATTGATACTGGTCCGAGGGCGTCATGAACATCGTCTCCACGTCCGGCAACAAATAACGATTCATTCCGGCCATCTGAAACTCGTATTCGAAATCCGACACAGCACGCAAGCCACGCACGATAACGCGGGCCTGGTGCTTGCGAACGAAATCCTTGAGCAATCCGGCAAACCCCTCGACCGCGACATTCGGGTAGTGACCCAGCACTTCGCGGGCGATATCCAGCCGTTCGTCGAGTGTGAAGAACGGCTTCTTGTTACGGCTGTCCGCGACCCCCACGACCAGCTTGTCGAAAATGCCCGCCGCCCGACGCACCAAATCCTCGTGTCCGCGCGTTAGCGGGTCGAAGGTTCCCGGATAAATAGCTACCACCATGCCAACGTCTCCCCCCCTGCTCAGGGTCTGCTCATTTCAGTCATTGTCGTCACTTGCGATCGACACGGATTGCAACAAATGATAATGCACCGCGCCCGCTTTCGCCTGCCGCGCAACGCGCAGGCCTGTCGCAGCCAGCAAATCGGCCGCCACCGGCGCCTCGGCCTCGACATATAAAACACCCCCCGGCGCGAGCAACCGTGCGGCATCGGGCAACACCTGAGGTAGCCAGTCCTGGCCGAACGGCGGATCGAGGAAAATCACATCGAACGTGCCGGCGCCAAGCTTGCCGGCCAGGCGCAGCGCGTCGCCATGCAGGATTTCGATCTGCGTAGCGGCCAGCTTCTGGCGAATTGCCTCGAGTTGCCGCACCGATGCCACCAATTTCTCCACCAGCACCACACGTGCCGCGCCACGCGAGGCTGCCTCGAATCCCAATGCGCCGCTGCCGGCAAACAGGTCCAGGCACCGCAGACCGCTCAAATCCTGCCCAAGCCAATTGAACAGTGTTTCGCGGACGCGATCGGGCGTAGGCCGCAGCCCCTCCCCGATCACCACGGGAAGCGGCGTACGCTTCCATCGCCCGCCGATGATTCTGACCTGTTGCGGCGGCGATTTCGCCCCTCTGACGGCACTCATCGCCAATCCCGACCAGTTGGCGGCATTTTTGCAGCACCTTTCATGAATATTTCCGGATAAAAATCAGCCATCATCGACCAATACCGCCCCACCGAGAGCGCCACATTACCACAATGCGCGCCAAGCAACGGCTCTGCGCACCGCGTCTTGTTACACTGTCGGGCTGTGTCCCGCACGGGGTCATTCGCCGTATCGCCCGATTGCCATGTCTGCCACCGCACTCGCTTTACATGATGTCTGCAAACTCTATGACGGCAAGCCTGTCGTCGATAGCTTGAGTTTTTCCGTCGCGCGCGGCGAATGCTATGGCCTGCTGGGGCCAAACGGTGCCGGCAAGACCACCACGCTGCGCCTGCTGCTTGGGCTCACCACGCCTGACGGCGGCTCGATCCGGCTGGGCGGCGAGGACATCCCGATTCATGCCCCGGCCGCCCGCAAACGGGTGGGCGTCGTGCCTCAATTCGATAATCTCGACCCCGACTTCACGGTACGCGAGAATCTTGAAGTATTCGGCCGTTACTTCGATATACCGAAAAACGAAATGCGCCGACGCATCCCCGCGCTGCTCGAATTCGCGCGCCTCACCCAGAAGGCCGATGCGCGCGTCAACCAGTTGTCGGGCGGCATGCGGCGCCGGCTCACGCTGGCCCGCGCCCTGGTCAACGATCCCGACATACTGGTTCTCGATGAACCGACCACCGGGCTCGACCCGCAGGCACGGCACCTGATCTGGGAGCGCCTGAAGTCGCTGTTGGCCGAAGGCAAGACCATTCTCCTGACAACCCATTTCATGGAGGAGGCTGAACGGCTTTGCCACCGCCTGTGCGTCATCGACAACGGCCACAAAATCGCCGAAGGCACCCCGCCCGGACTGATCGACCAGGAGATCGGTTGCGACGTAGTGGAAGTTTTCGGCGATATCCCGGCGAATCTGCGCGATACATTGACCGCACTGGCCGAGCGCGTCGAGACCAGCGGCGAAACGCTCTACTGCTACGTCCGTGAGGCCGAGCCCCTATTGCTGAGTCTGAAAAACACCGTGGGCATACGGTATCTGCATCGGCCGGCCAACCTCGAAGATGTGTTCCTCAAACTCACCGGACGGGAGATGCGCGATTGAGCGCGCATGATCCTGCCGGGCGATCATAACGAGACAGCGCTCATGCGTTACCCGCAGCCCTTCTTCCCTTCGAACGCCACACTTTGGTTTACCGTGTGGCGACGTAACTTCCTGGTATGGAAAAAACTGGCCATCGCATCGCTGTTCGGCAATCTTGCCGACCCCATGATCTATCTGTTCGGCCTCGGCTTCGGCCTGGGTCTGATGGTGGGCGAAGTCGACGGCACGTCCTACATCGCCTTTCTGGCCGCGGGTACGGTCGGCTCGAGCGTGATGATGTCAGCCAGTTTCGAGGCGATGTATTCCAGCTTCTCGCGCATGCACGTCCAGCGAACCTGGGAGGCGATCATGCATGCGCCGCTGACGCTCGGCGACGTCGTGCTGGGCGAAATTGTCTGGGCCGCCAGCAAGGCAATTCTCAGCGGCCTGGCCATACTCGCGGTCGCCAGTGTGCTGGGCTATGCGCACTGGCCTGCCGCGCTCTATGCGCTACCTGTAATCGCATTGGCGGGCCTGACATTCGCCAGCCTGGCGATGATCGTCACCGCACTGGCGCCCAACTATGACTTTTTCCTGTTTTATCAGACCCTGGTGATCACGCCGATGCTACTGCTGTGCGGCGTATTCTTCCCGCTTTCCCAACTGCCGCCGGCGGTGCGCGAGGTCACCGGCTTGCTGCCGCTGGCCCATGCGGTTGAATTGATACGGCCGGCGATGCTCGGCCGGCCGATGGATCACGCGTGGCTGCATTTCGCGGCTCTGGCGATCTATGCGGCCGGTGGGTGGCTCACCGCTTTGGCCCTGTTGCGTCGGCGTCTGCTGCGCTGAATCGTCAACGCCGCGCCGAATCTATTGCGACTTCGCCGAAGCCGCGACATTCGATGGTCCGACCACCACCGTTGCCATCCGGGCCGGGTTGAGGTGACGCGCAAATGCCTGTCGGATGTCGGCCAGCGTGACCTGCTTGACCCGTTGCGTCCAGGTGTCGAGATAATCCAGTGGCAAATCGTAAAAGCCAATCGCGGCCACATTGGCGATCAGCTTGCGGTTGCTGTCGATGCGCAGCGCGAAGCCATTGACGAGGTTATCCTTGGCGGCTTGCAACTCCGCGGCGCTCGGGCCCTCCTGGATAAAGCGATCGAGCGTGGCGCGCACGACCTGCAGCGCTTGCGCCGCCCGGTCGCGCCGTGTCTGCAGACCGATCACGAACGGGCCCGCCTGGCGTAACGGCATGAACTGGCTGGTCACGCCGTAGGTCAGGCCACGCTGCTCGCGTACCTCCTGGGTCAGGCGCGAGACGAACCCGCCGCCGCCCAGGATGTAATTGCCAACCAGCAAGGGAAAATAGTCCGGATCGTTGCGCGCGATCGCAGGTTGTCCGATCAGAATGTGTGCCTGTTCCGCCGGGTGCGGCAAATCGATCGACAGCGCGGCCGACAGCGGACTGACCGGCGGCAAATCCGGCAGCACGCCGCCAGGGGGCAAGCCGGCACTCAGTTGCGTGGCGATTTGCTCGGCCTGGTCCCGCGTGATGGCCCCCACCATAGCGATAACGGCGCGCCTGGCACTGTAGGCATTTCGGTAAAAGCCGACGATATCCTTCCGATCGATTGCCGCCACGCTCCGCGGCGAGGCGCTGACGCCATAGGGATGCGCGGCATACATCGAGCGCCACAGTGCTTTCTGGGCGATGACTTCGGGCTTGGTATCGGCCTCCTGGATACCTGCAATCAAACGGCCTTTTTCCCGTGTCAGCACGGCCTCGGGAAACGACGGATGCTGCAGGCATTGCGCCAGCGTGTCAGTCGCGCGCCGCAACGCGTCGGCGGTGACCAACGTGCGCAGAGACACCGTCGCGTAGTCGCGACCGGCCAATATCGATTGTTGCGCGCCAATATCGGCGAAGCGATCGGCAATTTGCGACTCGCTCAACGCTGCCTGAGCGCCGGCAGCCTCAGTCCCCGTATCGAGCATGTCCGCCGTCAGTGCCGCCAGGCCCGCCTTGCCGGTGGGGTCAAAGCGACTGCCCGCATCGAATTCGATCCGCACGTCGAGCATCGGAATCGCATCGCTTTGCACGAACAACACTTTGGCTCCGCTGGCGGTATGCCACGCCTGGATCGGCAACGCGGCGCGAGCGTTCGATGCCCCACAGAAAACGGTAACCGCCAGCCCCATATAAAGCGCGCCGGCACGGGCTATGCGCACTGCAATGCTCATCAACGAGTCGATTCTCATCGGGCGGCCCTTGGTTAACGCAACTGATTGAGATTGCCGGCGCCCTGGGCGCGGCGCTTCAACGTTTGCGCGTCGATCGGCTGGGGCACCAGGGTCGCTACCGTCAGCCGGTCGTCGCCGAAATACTTGCCGGCCACGGCCTGCACCTGAGCCGGCGTCACCTGGGCAATTTTCTCCAGCATCAAATCCAGTTCCCGCCACGATATGCCGTCCATCTCGTTCGCTCCGATCTCCATTGCCTGCCCGAGCAGCGAATCGCGCTTGTAAACCTGAGCGGCCACGACTTGCGCCTTGACGCGCCGCAGTTCCGCCTCGGTGACGCCGTGCGCGGCGATGTCGGCGATTTGGGCGCGTAACGCCTGCTCCAGTTGCGCGGCAGTGTGGCCTTGTGCCGGCACGCCGTCCAGGATGAAAAATTGCGGGCCTCGCCCGATGCCGTCGTAGCTCGCGCCGGCCTCGTTGGCCAGACGTTGCGCACGAATCAATTGGCGTGTCAGACGCGCGTCGCTGTAGCCATCGAGCACACCGGCCAGCACCTGCAGCGCGTAGACGTCATCGTCCGCGGCTACGTCCTTCAGGCGCGGCACGCGAAACGCCAGCGCCACATAAGGGTTTTCGGCCGGCGCCTTGACGCTGATGCGCCGCTCACCGAGTTGCGGCGGCTCCGTCTGGGGGCGACGCTGCGGCAACGGGCGAGCGGGAATGCCGCCAAAATACTTTTCGGCCCACTGCTTGACCTGTGCTGGATTGACATCCCCGCACACGACGACCACGGCGTTGTTCGGCGCATACCAGCGCCGGTACCAGTTTTTCGCATCCGACACGCGCATGTGCTGCAGATCGTTCATCCAGCCGATGATCGGCCGGCGGTAGGGATTGGCGATCAGCGCTGTGGCCATCAATTGCTCGAACAGCAGCGCGCGAGGCTGGTCTTCGGTTCGCAGACGCCGCTCCTCCATCACGACCTGGATTTCCTTGTTGAACTGGCTGGCCGACAGGGCCAGATGCTGCATGCGATCGGCTTCCAGCGCCATCATCTCCGGCAGGTGGGATTTTTCGATTTGCTGGAAGTACGCCGTGAAGTCCTTGCTCGTGAAAGCGTTCTCGTGACCGCCCAGCGCCGCCACGCGGCGCGAGAACTCACCCGGCCCGATCCGCCGGGTACCGCGAAACATCATGTGTTCGAGTACGTGCGCCACGCCGGTGGTGCCGTTGAACTCATCGATCGATCCGGCGCGATACCAAACCATGTTGACGACCGTCGGCGCGCGGTGATCTTCCTTGACGATCAGGCGCAAACCATTGGGCAAGGTGAATTCCGTCGTTTTGTTTTCGACGCTCGGGAGTGTCCCCGCATGACCGAGCGCCACGAATCCCGCCAACGCGATCCCAACCCATGCTTGCCGCCAGCGCATCGCATCCCCTTTTTGGCCCGACCGGGCTCGCTCGTGAATCCCGTCTGATAAAATGTGCCCCATTCCCACGGAGCACGGCGCCCATTATTGTATGGCGATTCCTGCTTTGCTCCTCTGCCGAGTTTCCCCCAAGCATGTTCAGCTTTTTTAAACGCTTCAAGTCCGGCGCGCCGGCCCAGGACGAGCCGGAAAATCCCGCGCCGCAGACCGTTGTCGAGCCCCTTCCCAGCGAACCCGTAACAGTTCCCGAACCCGAACCGAGCGAGGAGGCCGCTGCAAGCGAAGGTGAAATCATCGCTGCGCCGCCGCCGGAGCCGGCGGCCAAGCGCTCGTGGATCGGCCGCCTGAAGTCCGGTCTGGCCAAGACCAGCGCCGGACTGACCGGCGTTTTCGTCGGCGTCAAGGTCGACGAATCGCTGTTCGAGGAATTGGAAGACGCCCTGCTGATGAGCGACGCCGGCGTCGAGGCAACCCAGTATTTGCTCAAAGCGTTGCGCCAAAAGGTCAAGACCGACCGGCTAACCGAAGGCGAGCAGGTCCGGCTGGCACTGCGCGATTTGCTGGTTGAACTCCTCAAGCCGCTCGAGCGCACGATGGTGCTGGGCCGCGAGCAACCGCTGGTGATCATGATCGCGGGGGTCAACGGCGCGGGCAAGACTACCAGCATCGGCAAATTGGCCAAGCATTTCCAGGCGTACGGGCAATCGGTGCTGCTGGCCGCCGGCGATACGTTTCGAGCCGCAGCCCGTGAGCAATTGGCGATCTGGGGAGAGCGCAACGGCGTGACGGTCGTGTCCCAGGAGAGCGGCGATCCCGCGGCGGTGGTATTCGATGCGGTCAACGCCGCGCGCGCGCGCAAGATCGACATCGTGATGGCCGATACCGCTGGCCGCCTGCCGACCCAGTTGCACCTGATGGAAGAACTGAAGAAGATCAAGCGCGTTCTGGCCAAAACCGGGCACAATGCGCCGCACGAGATCCTCCTGGTGATCGACGGCAACACAGGGCAAAACGCCCTCAGCCAGGTCAAGGCATTCGATGACGCCCTGCAACTGACCGGCCTGATCGTGACCAAACTCGACGGAACCGCCAAGGGCGGCATTCTGGCGGCCATTGCGAGGCAGCGCCCGGTCCCCGTCTACTTCATTGGCGTAGGGGAAAAGGTCGAGGACCTGCAACCCTTTTCGGCCGAGGAATTCGCCGACGCCGTGCTGGGCATTTGAACGACGCCGGCGTCAGCCAACCCGCACCGGGCTATTCTGCGTCGGGCTGAGCGCCCGGCGCCGCCTTGGCAAACGCATCGAGCGTCATGCAATGAGCGTGAATCCGGCGAATGGTCGGATAGGGGCTCAAGTCGACATCGAAACGCTGCGCATTGAATATCTGAGGAATCAGACAGCAGTCGGCCATCGTCGGGGTATCTCCGAAGCAGAAATCCCCGGCCGGCGGCGAGGCGTTCAACCGCTTCTCGAGCGACGCGAAGCCGAGCTCGATCCAGTGGCGATACCAGCCGTTTTTCGCTTCCTCCGGCACTTTCAACTCATGCTTGAGATATTTCAGCACGCGCAGGTTGTTGAGTGGGTGAATCTCGCAGGCCACGTCCAGCGCCAAGGCTCGCACTTGCGCGCGATCGAGCGCAGCTTTGGGTAACAACGCGGGAGTCGGGTGTATTTCGTCCAGATACTCGATGATTGCCAGCGATTGATGCAGCGCCTGGCCACCGTCGAGCAGTACCGGCACCAGCGCATCCGGATTGAGCGCCCGGAATTCCGGCAGGAGTTGTTGGCCCCCATCGCGCACCAAATGCACCGGCACGCTTTCATAGGGCAACCCCTTGAGATTGAGTGCAATTCGCACCCGAAACGAGGCGGAACTGCGGAAGTAGGTGTACAGCGTAAGCATGGTGCTCCTTGGAAATACCGGTCCGTGGAATGTCGTTCTCGCCGCTTGGGACTCAAACGACCTCGACGTGCAACTCACCAAGACCCTCGACACCCCCGACCATCAGGTCTCCCGGCACAATCGCGCCGACGCCCTCGGGCGTGCCGGTGAAGATCAGATCGCCAGGCTGCAATTCGAAAAAATTGGAAAGGGAAGCGACCGTCTCGGGAATCGACCAGATCATGGCGGCAATGTCGCCGCGCTGCCGTTGTTCGCCATTGACGCTCAGCCAGATAGCGCCGCGCACGGGGTGGCCGACGTCGATGGCGCGATGCAACGGCCCCATCGGTGCGCCATGATCGAATCCTTTGCCGGTGTCCCAGGGCCTGCCGGTTTTCTTCGCCTCATTCTGCAGATCGCGACGCGTCATGTCCAATCCCAGCGCGTAGCCGTAAATGTGCTCGTTGGCCTGTTCGACCTCGATGTGCTTGCCCCCCTTGCCGATCGCGGCAACGAGCTCGAACTCGAAATGGCAATTTTTGGTTTGCGGCGGGTAGGCAAACAGCCCAACCGTACCCGGCTCGACATTGACAACCGCATCGGCGGGCTTGCAGAAGAAAAATGGCGGTTCGCGATCGGGATCGGACCCCATTTCACGCGCATGGTCCGCATAATTGCGGCCGACGCAGTAAATGCGATGCACAGGAAATTGCTGATCGATGCCCACCACCGGCACCGCGACAGGCGCCGGGGGTTCGAACACATAACGCATTGCGGTCTCCTCGAGGGGGGATGCACCCAAACCGACATAGTACTTGAAGCGTTCTGACTTTTGCTGGCCACCTCGATGAGGCGACTGCTTTATATTACGGCTAATAGGCGGCGCGATCGGCTGCCGCCCCTCATTCGCGCTCGACACGATGACTGCCCCCTTTGCCTGCTCCGATTTGCTCAAGACCATCGCGCGCGGTGGCGCCGGCGCTCGCGCGCTCCCTCGCGACGACGCCCAAAGGCTGTTCGCCGCGATTCTCAACGGGCAAGTTGGCGACATCGAACTCGGCGCTGTCCTGGTCGCCTATCGCATCAAGGGTGAGACGCCGGACGAGCTGGCCGGCATGCTCGCAGCGGCGCAGGCTTGCATCGCGCAGCTGGTGTGTCCGGGCGAACGCCTGCCGGTCGTTTTACCCAGTTATAACGGGGCGCGCAAACAGCCAAATCTGACCCCATTATTGGCGTTACTGCTGGCTCGCGAAGGGGTGCCGGTCCTGGTACACGGGGTGAGCGGCAACTCTTCCTCGCGGGTGACCAGCGCCGCCATTTTTGCCGCCCTGGGTCACGCTCCCGCGCTCTCGGTCGATTCGGCCCAGGACGCTCTGGCGCGCGGATATCCGGCGTTTATGCCAATCGAAGCGCTGTCTGCCCCGCTTGCCCATCTGCTGGAGATGCGTGCGGTGATTGGCGTTCGCAATTCCGGACACACGCTGGTCAAGTTACTGCAGCCGTTTCGGCAGCCAGCGCTCAGGTTGGTCAATTTTACCCACCCGGAGTATCGGGACACCCTGACGACACTGTTCACCGATCCGGTGTTCGCCGGACCGGCCGGAGTGCTGCTGGCGCGCGGCACCGAGGGCGAGCCGGTCGCCGACGCCCGCCGTCAGGCGGCGATGGATTGGCTGCGGGGGGGACGAAAAAGCTGCCTGGTAGCGGCCGATGCCGGTCCGCTGGAGCAGGTTCCGGCGCTGCCGGCAAGCGACGCGAACAGCACCGCGGCCTGGATTCGGGAGGTTTTGAGCGGCAAAACCCCCGTGCCGGCACCGATCGCGCGACAAGTCGACGCGATCCTGCAGATCTGCCGGCAACACCCGTCACCCGCGGCCGGTGTGCCGGCTGCCTGAGCTCACGGCCCGGCTTTCGGCGGTTGCGTCACTCCGATGCCATACGGGTCGCCTGCCATGAAATCAGCTGCCACTGGTTTTTCTGCAGCACGTGAACGGCGATATAGGTCATCAACGACGACAATGGCCCGGTGGCACTCTCCAATTCGATACGGAGCTTGCCCGTGACAAGCACTGTGTCGCCGAATTCGCGCAATTCCTGGGTTTGGATCTCGATATCGTGGTAGCGGCGTCGGCCCGCTGACAGCGCACCGAGGAATTGCTCCTTGGTTTCGCGCTTGCCGTTCGAATGCACATAAAGGAGATCATCGTAGAGCATCGCATCGAGCTGCTCCACGTCGCCCTCGATCATTGCCGCATAGCGGGCTGATTCCAGGGCGCGAACCGTGTCGATATTCTTGACAGGCATGCATGCCTCCCACGCATCATGAGTCGGAAGGATAAACTCAGGTAAATCTCAGCAGCGATATTTTCTGGAATTTATACCATGACGGCCGAGTTTGAGATGAATCAAGAAAATTCTCAGAGAAAATCCCTACATTTAATTAGAGAGTTCGCTTGAAACTTGCTGACACGAGGGCCCTCTAACGCTTAGCACTCTTCAATCGAGAGTGCTAAAATGCCTCGTAACCGATGAACAGGAGCAACCCCGCTTGAGCGACGCCATGACGACCCAGTCCCATTCTCCGCTTGCCGTTAAGGCGCAGGAGGCGCGCGCCCTGACGCTTTCCCCATCCGCGATGCTACCCGCCAGCGTGGGTAATATTGACGCCTACATCCAGGCCGTCAATCGGATTCCCCTGCTGACGGCCGACGAGGAGCGCCAACTCGCCACCGAATACCGCGACCATGAAAATCTCGATGCTGCCCGCCGGCTCGTGCTGTCGCATCTGCGCCTGGTTGTGTCGGTCGCCCGCAACTACCTGGGGTATGGCCTGCCGCACGCGGACTTGATTCAGGAAGGGAATATCGGCCTCATGAAGGCAGTCAAGCGCTTCGACCCCGCCCAGGGTGTGCGATTGGTCTCGTACGCCATCCACTGGATCAAGGCCGAGATCCATGAATATATCCTGCGCAATTGGCGCATGGTCAAGGTCGCCACCACTAAGGCGCAGCGCAAGCTGTTTTTCAATCTGCGCAGCCATAAACAAGGGGTGCAGGCGTTCACACCGGAAGAAATCGAAACGGTCGCCAAGGAATTGAACGTCAAGCGCGAGGAAGTTGCCGAAATGGAAACCCGCCTGTCGGGCGGCGACATCGCGCTCGAGGGCAAGGTCGAAGACGGCGAAGAAGCATTTGCGCCGATCGCCTACTTGGCCGACACCCACAATGAGCCCACCGCTGTGTTGGCGGCGCGCCAACATGACCGGCTGCAAAGCGACGGTCTCGGCAGCGCGCTGGATAAACTCGATGCACGCAGCCGCCGCATCATCGAGGCACGCTGGCTCAACGTTCGCGACGATGGCTCGGGTGGATCGACGTTGCACGATCTGGCCGACGAATTCGGTGTCTCTGCGGAACGAATTCGGCAAATCGAAGTGACAGCCATGAAAAAAATGAAAACGGCCCTGCAGGCATACGTCTAAGCCGTCAATTGAAGTAACGTCGCAAACGCCCCTTCCACGGGGCGTAATGAGATGGTCACCCCCACCCTACACGCGGGTTACGCTGTAGGGTGTTTTTCTTTCTGGAGGCCATCATGCAGAATGTTACGCTGGTTGGAATCGATCTAGGCAAGCACTCGTTTCACCTTCATGGTCAGGACCGGCACGGCAAGGCCGTGTTTCGCAAGAAGGTGAGCCGCAAGCAACTGGTCGAGTTTTTCGCTACGTTTCACGCCTGCACGCTGGTCATGGAGGCCTGTGCCGGGGCCCATCACATGGCCCGCCAACTGGCCGGGTTCGGACACCAGGTCAAGCTTATCTCCCCCCAGTTCGTGCGGCCCTTCGTCAAGAGCAACAAGAACGACTTCGTGGACGCCGAGGCGATCTGCGAGGCGGCGTCGCGCCCGTCCATGCGGTTCGTCACGCCCAAGACGGAGTCGCAGCAAACCTTGTCGGCCCTGCACCGGGTCCGTGAGTCACTGGTGCGCGATCGCACCAAAACTATCAACCAGATACACGGCTTCCTACTGGAGTTCGGCATCAGCCTGCCGGTTGGCAACGCTGTCATCACGCGTCTGCCGGCTGTGCTCGCCGAACATCGGTTACCGCCGCGCCTGATCGCGATCCTCGAACGCCTGCACGCTCACTTCAAGTACCTCAGTGAGCAGATTGGCGAAATCGACAAGGAGATGGCCCGCCAACTCGCCGATGACGAGCTCGGCTGCCGCCTGCTGTCGATCCCAGGCGTCGGCCCTATTACAGCCAGTGTGCTTGCCAGCGAGATGGGCGATGGTCAGCAGTACGGGTCCAGCCGCGATTTCGCTGCGTCGATTGGCTTGGTGCCGCGCCAGTACAGTACTGGCGGCAGGGCCAACCTGCTGGGGATCAGCAAGCGGGGTGACAAGAATCTCCGGCGCCTGCTAGTCCAGTGTGCCCGCTCCTACATGCAGCGACTCGATCGGCACAGCGGTCGGCTCGCCGACTGGGTCCGCGCCATGCTGAGGCGACGGCACTCGAACGTGGTGGCCTGCGCGTTGGCGAACAAGCTGGCGCGCACCGCGTGGGCGCTGGCGACTCGTCGCACCACCTTCGATGCGGGCGCGAGCGCCATGCCTGCCTAAGTACCCGATTGCACAACACGCTTTACCGAAGTCCACCCACCTGGTTTTGCGACCGCTGAAATTGGATGACGTGAACGGCACACCGGCCTGACGGACAACCTGACATAAAGAACGGCTCTCGAAGCCGCGGGCGTTTTAAGGACCGTCAGGCGCGACTCTCATCGTGGCGCGGGGAGTGATCCCCAAAACGACGCCGGATAGATTTACGCAAGCCAATCACAACGTCAAAAATCAGTGTTGCAAAAATGGGGGTGACCATAGATTTTTCATTGGCTCGCGAACATCATGCTGCACTACGGGCAGCCGCGACATATTGCCCCACATCGAGGCATCTCTAAAATAAAAAGATAGAATACCTACCGATCTGTTCGATCGAGTTTCGACGTTACCGAGTATCCGCTCTGCGTGAAGCTGTCGCGCACAGTGCGCGCCAAGCCCAGCCAGCGCCTCTCCCGCGAACAGACACCAAAAGCCTCAATACGGCAGCGGCATCTTTGTCGCTCGCCTTTCGTTGTGCCCCCCAAATATTAGGACCTGTCTTATGACGGCAGCTTCATCATATTTTTTATTCAGGCACGATCAAATAACAATTTTGTACTCCAATACGATAGCCGACCACAAGAATGATTGGTCATGGGAAGGCAACGCGTGAAGTCAGAATCCCCACACTCCTTTGCCAGCGACCCACGCGCCTTTCGTCTGTGGATCGCAAATCCGGGGCAATTTCGGCATTGGCTTCGGCGGCACCCATTCGGCCGGGATATAGCAGTCGTTCTGCTGGCCAAGGTAGCTTTGCTGGCGGCCATCAAGTTCGCTTTTTTCAATCGCCCCGTCGCGGAACATATGCGCCTGCCGCCGAACGAAGTCGCGCGTGCTCTGCTTTCCCCACAAATCGCTCAACAAGAAGGTGCTCGCCATGCCCAGTAGCGAAATCGTCGATCTCTCTCGCCTGCAGTTCGCCATTACGGCGCTTTATCACTTTCTGTTTGTCCCCCTGACCTTGGGGCTGTCCTGGCTGCTCGTCATCATGGAGTCGGTTTATGTGATGACCGGCAAGCAGATATACAAGGACATGACCCAGTTCTGGGGCAAGCTGTTCGGCATCAATTTCGCCATGGGCGTCACGACAGGATTGACGCTGGAGTTTCAGTTCGGCACGAACTGGGCGTACTACTCTCACTATGTCGGCGATATTTTCGGCATCCCGCTGGCAGTCGAAGGCCTGATGGCATTCTTCCTTGAATCGACATTCGTTGGCCTGTTCTTCTTCGGCTGGGACAAGCTGTCGAGCGTGAAGCACTTGATCGTGACCTTCCTGGTCGCGCTCGGCTCCAACCTCTCGGCGCTGTGGATATTGATCGCGAATGGCTGGATGAACAACCCGGTTGGCGCCAAGTTCAACTACGAGACCATGCGTATGGAACTGGTCAGCTTGAGCGAAGTGATCTTCAACCCGGTAGCCCAGGTAAAGTTCGTTCATACCGTTGCCGCTGGCTACGTCACTGCAGCCATGTTCGTGCTCGGCGTGTCGGCTTGGTATCTATTGAAAAAACGCGATGTCCAGTTCGCGTTGCGCTCTTTCGCCGTGGCCGCTGGGTTCGGCCTCGCTTCGACGCTGTCGGTCATCGTGCTTGGCGATGAGTCCGGTTACGCGACCGGTGAAGTGCAGAAAGTCAAATTGGCGGTCATCGAATCGGAATGGGAAACCAACCCCGCTCCCGCGCCATTTACGGTATTCGGCATTCCAAACCAAAAGGAAGAGCGTACGGACTATGCATTACGCATCCCGTACGCGCTCGGTCTGATGGCCACCCGTTCGCTGGATACGCCAGTTATCGGCATCAAGGATCTGAAACAGGAGCACGTGCAGCGAATCAAGCGCGGAATGATTGCCTATGCCGCGCTCGAGAAACTCAAAGCCGGCGATAAATCACCGGCCACGAAGGCCATTTTCGAGGCTAACGCTCACGATCTCGGGTATGCGCTGCTCTTGAAGAAATACACGCCCACCGTCGTCGATGCCACGCCGGAACAGATACGGCAAGCGGCAGACGACTCGATTCCACGTGTCGCGCCTGTCTTCTGGTCGTTCCGCTTCATGGTCGGGCTGGGATTCACGTTCCTGCTGACATTCATACTGGCCTTCTGGTATTGCGCGCGCCGGAAACTGACGTCCAACGGCAAACGCTGGTTCCTGCGCTGGGCCGTGATCGCCATCCCGCTTCCCTGGATCGCTGCGGAATTGGGTTGGATCGTTGCCGAGTATGGCCGGCAGCCCTGGACCATCGCGGGCATCCTGCCGACCCATTTGTCGGCGTCGACGCTTCAGCCGGGCGACCTGTATTTCAGCCTGGCCGGCTTCATCTTCTTCTACACGTTGCTGTTCGTCATCGAGATGTTCCTGATGATCAAATACATTCGCATCGGCCCATCGTCGCTCCATAGCGGGCGTTACCACCATGAACAGACGCCGCAATCCGTCACGTCCAATTAACGGGAGCTAGTCATGTTGGATTACACAACACTTAAATTGATCTGGTGGGTGCTGATCGGCGTGCTGCTGATCGGCTTTGCGTTGACCGACGGTTTCGACATGGGTGTCGGCGCGCTACTGCCGTTTCTCGGCAAGACTGATAGCGAAAGACGCATCATCATCAACACGGTCGGACCAACCTGGGAGGGCAACCAGGTCTGGTTCGTTACCGCCGGCGGCGCCATATTCGCCGCCTGGCCGCTGGTGTACGCCAGCGCGTTTTCTGGGCTCTATGTCGCGTTGCTGCTGGTGCTCTTTGCTCTCTTTTTCCGGCCGGTCGGCTTCGATTACCGCAGCAAGCTGGACAACCCGCAGTGGCGAAGCGCCTGGGACTGGGCGCTGTTTGCCGGCAGTACCGTGCCCGCACTCGTGTTCGGAGTCGCCTTCGGCAATCTGCTGCAGGGCGTCCCGTTCTTTTTCGACCGGGATCTGCGCGTGACGTACACAGGCTCCTTCTGGGCGCTTTTGAATCCGTTCGCACTGCTGTGCGGGCTGATCAGCCTGCTCATGCTTGTCTCGCACGGCGCGGCATTTCTGAGAACCAAGACGGATGGTGCGGTCGCTGCCAGGGCGTCACGAATTCTTCGGATCACGTCGCTGCTCACCGTGTCGCTATTTCTGGTCGCGGGCGTCTTCGTCGCGAAAATCATCCCGGGTTACTACCTCCTGACGGATTCGACAGTGACCGACGGCCCCGCTAACCCGCTGTTGAAATCGGTATTTAGCGCTCCCGGGCTGTGGCTGAGCAACTACTCGCAATATCCATGGATGATCATCGCGCCGCTGCTCGGATGTGTCGGCGCCCTGCTCGCCGCGTTGCTGGCGAATTCCCGGCTGCAAAAATCCGGATTCATGGCAACCGGCTTGATGATTATCGGCATCATCCTGACTGCGGGCTGCTCGATGTTTCCGTTCGTCATGCCCTCGTCGAGCTCGCCGCAAAGCAGCCTGACGCTATGGGATGCCGCGTCCAGCAAATTGACGCTCGAAATCATGCTGCTCACCGTGATCGTATTCCTGCCTGTCGTGCTGCTGTATACCGGCTGGGTCTATCGCGTGATCCGCGGCCGTGTCACGGCCGAAACGATCGAGCAGAACAAACATTCGATGTATTAAGGAGTCGGCAATGTGGTATTTCACCTGGATTTTGGGCGTCGGTGTCGCCCTGGCCTTTGGCATCATCAATGTCATGTGGCTGGAGGCCCATGAAGACTTTGAGCGCCGCGAGCAGGACGGCAACGCAAGCTGAATGCCCAAAAACAAACCGGCGCACCCTGCTTGGCGCGCCGGCTTCTTGCATCTGCTTCGGGCTCAGACGTGGGCGAAGATACGTATGTAATGATCGATCAGGAGCGCGGCAAAAATCAGGGAGAGATAGACAATCGAGTACCTGAAAGTTTTGCGCGCCAATTGATCCGAGTAAGCGCGCCAAAGCTTCCAGGCGTAAGCCAGGAAAATCCCGCCGAGAATCACTGCTCCGGTCAAATACGTGAGTCCGTTCATGCCGTACGCATAGGGCATCAGCGACACGGCGAACAGCACGATGGTGTAGAGCAAGATATGCAGGCGGGTGAATCGCTCGCCGTGTGTCACCGGCAACATCGGCAGACCCGATTTAACGTAGTCTTGACGCCGGTACAAAGCCAACGCCCAAAAATGCGGTGGCGTCCACACAAAGATAATCAGAACCAGCATCCAGGCTTCCGGTGGTACCGAGCCCGTGACGGCCGCCCAACCGAGAGCCGGGGGCATGGCGCCAGCAGCGCCTCCAATAACGATATTCTGCGGCGTCGCCGGTTTGAGAACGATCGTATAGATGATCGCGTAACCGACGAACGTGGCGAAGGTCAGCCACATCGTCAGTGCATTGGCAAAGGTATCGAGTACCCACATGCCCGTGCCGCCGAGCACAGCCGAGAAGACGATGATCTGCAGCGGGGTGATTTCCCCGCGTGCCGAGGGGCGCCAGGCCGTGCGACGCATCAGCGCATCGACTTTCTGCTCGACCAGGCAATTGATGGCGAACGCGGCGCCCGCGAGCAGCCAAATACCAATCGTGCCGCCGATCAGCACTTGCCACGGCACCATCCCGCGCGTCGACAGAAACATGCCGATGACGGCGCAAAACACCGCCAACTGCGTGACGCGAGGTTTGGTAAGCGACCAATACTGTGCGAAGCGATTGGCCGGGAGTGAGGGGGCAGTGGTACTTTCCATGGCGCGTGTTGTCGTGCGCTACACCGAGCGGGAGCCTGCGTTGCCAAGCGAGTCAGCCTGGGGCGAGTGCTGGCGTGTCTGAGCACGTGCCAAACGCCCGGCCGTAACGATGTGATAGTTTAACATAACAAGCAATAACAGCATGAAGGCCGCGCCGCCCGTGTGAGCCACGGCGATAGGCAGCGGCCATTTAAGTAAAATATTCCCCAATCCAGTAAGCAATTGCGCCAGCAGCATCAGCAAGAGCAGCGTAGCTGTCTTTCTCAGGGCGGTCACGCGACGCAATCGAACGCCGAGCCAGGTCAAATACGGAATGACGACGAAGGCGAAGGTGCGGTGCACCCAGTGAATCGCCACCAATGCATCCATCGGAATAATTTCCCCGCCGGCCGTGCGCCCAAGTGCGCGCCATAACTTAAAGCCATGGGCGAAATCCATGGGAGGGATCCAATCACCGCGACATTTCGGGAAATGGGTACATGCCAGCACTGCGTAATTCGTGCTGACCCATCCACCGAGCGCAATCTGCATCGCCAGCAACACCAAGCCACCGAGCGCGAACCAACGCCATCGCAGCAACGTCCCGTCTGGCACAACGATCTCCTGACGCGAGGCCAGCCAGGTCAGCACGCCCAATAACGTGAGCGCCAACAGCAGGTGCGTGGTGACGATGATGGGCTGCAATTTCATCGTCACCGTCCAGGCGCCGAAGGCCCCCTGCAAACAGACCAGAAGAAAAGCGCCCGTTGGCAGCCACGGCGACTGCTTGAGTTCCTTGCGCTTTACCCAGGCCAGCACCATCAAGGTAATGATGAGAACGCCAATGGCCATCGCAAAATAGCGATGGATCATTTCGATCCATGCTTTCGTGAAAGTGACCGGTCCGGTGGGCAGGGCCGTTTCGGCTGCACGAATCTCACTGTGTGCAAGAAATGGCGTAGCTGTGGCGTAACAACCCGGCCAGTCCGGGCATCCCAGCCCGGAGTCCGTCAAGCGGGTGAAACTGCCGAACATGATCAGGTCGAAGGTGAAAAACACTGCTACCCACGCCAATTTGCGAAATTTGTTGCGATTCCCTTTAGTCTTGACGTAAAGCAGCGGGATCAGCGCGATAGACAGGCCGATCAGCCCCAATTGAAGGACATACATACCGAATAATTTCCGATTACCGGCAACACAACGCCGGGCTACTTGCCAATCGGCAAAACTCGCGCCGGCAATGTCAGCCGACGCTCGACCATTTAAGCAGTTTCACCAGATCCTGATTGATTTTTACCGGATCCGGATTCTTGGGAAATATCATCATCAGGTGACCGACCGGATCCACCAGATAGATATGATCACGCAGACTGGTGTCGGCAGACGCCGGCAACCATGCCCGCAATGCAGCCGGATCGGCCCGTAGCATACGTGTCTGGGCATAGGCGGTGCGGATTTTCGGCTGAATTGGCGCATCGTCGGTTACCAGCCAGACGGGGAGAACGCGAGCGCGCTGCTCACCTTGCAGCGTCCGAATCTGGCGCATGTAATAAAGTTTCGTCACACACGCCTTGTCGCATGTACCGCTGTCAGCGCTTACCATTAGCCACTTGCCCTTGAACGCGGCCAGTGCGATTGGCCTGCCCGCTTCATCAAGCACCTGGAGATCCGCGGGAATCGGGCGCTGCGGTGCAATCAACTCACCATAGTTGGTCTGGCCGCCGTGCGGCTTGACGACAAAATAAGCGAAAAATGCAGCCACGATCGGCGCCGCGCACACGACAAATATCGCGATGATCGTCAGCCGGGCGCGGCATCGCCTCCGCGCCGCCGAAATCCGGGCGGTCGAGTGCATGGTCAATTCGGTTTCACCGGAGTCCGATGCCTTCATATGGGGTCACTCATTGGGGGTTTTCTCTGCCGACCGGATCACGGCTCGTCCGCGCTTGTATGCCATGCGCAAGCTCATCAGCAACAGCACCAGCGCCAAGCCGAACCATTGCGCGGCATAGCCATAATTGCGCGCCACGTCCATCGTCGGCTTTGGCCAATCCCGTATCAGGTGGTCGTTCAACGGACTGGTCTGCATGAT
Source organism: Pandoraea thiooxydans (assembly GCF_001931675.1). Taxonomy (NCBI): domain Bacteria; kingdom Pseudomonadati; phylum Pseudomonadota; class Betaproteobacteria; order Burkholderiales; family Burkholderiaceae; genus Pandoraea; species Pandoraea thiooxydans. Next base: position 3,588,544 of record NZ_CP014839.1, read on the forward strand.
AACAAACGGCTGCAATGTCAGCCCCGTCTCTTTCTCATAAGCGGCCACGTCAAGGTTCTGCCGAATCGCTGCGCCCGGCGGGGAGCCATTGCCGAGCTCGAACGCCCGGCTGGGATTGGCCCTGGCGATGCCTTCGACCTCGACCAGACCCACCGGGGTGGGATAGGGCATGATCGCGGTGCGATCCCGTAAATCGCGCGGCAGCCAGCCACGATTGACCAGCACATAGCGCGGAGCGCCCGAGCCATCTATCTCCAGCGGCATCACCACGTAAAATCCGGGCAGGCCGTTATGCGGCCGGTTATCCAAATATACGGCGCGCTCCGGCAGGAACCGTCCGACCACCCTGACGCGGTGATACGCCACAGCCGACAGGCTCAACGGCGCCCGCCCGACCTGAATGGGCGCGGCATCCGCCCACTGGTCGATCCGCGCCTGGCGCGCCAGCCTCTCGTGCGCCCGCTGCAATTGCCACACGCCCAACCCGCAGGTCAGCGCGATGCCCAAAAACACCGCCATGGCCGATCGCGGCCGGCATCCCCGCCATATAGTTCTAAACACGCTCACCTCGTCGATCCGTCATTCCATCCCCGTGCGATGGTGCGATAATGCAATCTCAAGCGCTCTCTGACAGATCATGCGTATTATTGTTGCCATTGCATTTGTCCTGATTCTCGGAAGCCTGGCTTCCGCGCTGGTCTTCATGATGAAGGACAAGGGAACGACCAACCGCGCGGTTCATTCGCTGATGTTCCGGGTCGGCTTTTCGATCAGTCTGTTCCTGTTCATTTTATTCGCCAACTGGATGGGCTGGATTCACAGCACCGGCATCCGCTACTGAGCTCTTGCCGGGTTCATCACCGGAGCCAGCGAACCCACCAAAGAAAAACGCCGCCGAATCTGGCGGCGTTTTTGCAATGGCAGGCGCTAGAGCCAATACACTACGACGTAAAGCCCCAGCCAGACGACATCGACAAAGTGCCAATACCAGGCCGCTCCTTCAAAGCCGAAGTGATGTTCCGGCGTGAAGTGGCCCTTCAGAATACGGATCAACATCACGCTCAACATCACCGTGCCCATCATGACGTGAAAGCCGTGAAAGCCGGTCAACAGGAAGAAAGTCGAGCCGTAGATGCCCGAGGTCAGCTTCATGTTGAGCTCGTGGTAGGCGTGGAAGTATTCAAATCCCTGAAACCCCAGGAAGGTAACCCCAAGGCAAATCGTCAGGAATAACCAGAAGGCCGCGCGAGCCCGCTGGTTGGCACGCAAGGCGTGGTGGGCAATCGTAATCGTCACACCCGAACTGAGCAGCAATGCCGTGTTGAGCGTCGGGATCGGCCACGGGCCCATCGTACCGAATTTATCAACCGTGCCCGCCGGCCCGAGGGTTGGCCAAACGGCGGTGAAATCGGGCCACAGCAGCTTGGCGTCGAGCCCTGCCAACTGGGGCAGCGCGAAATTCCGCGCGTAGAACAAGGCGCCGAAGAAGGCCGCGAAAAACATCACCTCGGAGAAGATGAACCAGCTCATGCTCCACCGATAGGACACGTCGACGTTGCGGCCGTAATGCCCGCCCTCCGACTCGCCGATGGCATCCGCAAACCATCCGCGCAGCACGAGCAGCAACCCAAGCATGCCGACCGTGAAAGTCCACGGCGCGAAAGACAGGCCGTTGACCCAGCCAGCCGCCGATGCCAGTATCACCAGCAAACCGGTGCTGGCAAGAACAGGGTAGCGCGACGGGGCTGGCACGAAATAGCGAGATGCCGTCTGGTGTTGACCGCTCATTGTTGTTTCTCCACTTGAGTCCAGTTTTTCCGCATTCTTGTTACTTGGCCAAATTGATCGCCACTCGAACCAACAAAATCAATATCGCAATGAACAGCGCCGCCCCCACCAGCCCCGCCACGATCACATGTACCGGATTGAGCTGCGCCATATCGCGGTCGTGATCCTTGCCCTTGCGTACGCCAAAAAACGACCAGAACACAGCGCGCATTGATTGGCCGAACGATGGCTTGCGTCGAACCGCCCGCTTGAGGTCATCCATCGTCATTCTCCCGTTGATCCGTCGCGGCATCGGTCGACGTCGCGCCTAACTCAAAAGAAGTATAGGACAGCGTGATCGCCGGAATCCCCTTGGGCAACTTGGGATCGACGACGAAAACCACAGGCATCTGGCGGCTCTCATTGGGTTGCAGCGACTGCTGTGTAAAGCAAAAACACTCGATCTTCTTGAAGTGGCTGGCCGCTTCGGCCGGCGCGTAGCTGGGGATCGCCTGCAGACGAACGGCGTGGTCTGTCCGGTTGCTCACTTGGTACAACACCTGGGCAATTTGCCCGGGATGCACCGTCATGCTCCGCTGCAACGGCTCGAATCGAAACGCGCCTCGCGCGTTGGCATCGAATTCGATGGTAATCGCGCGGCTCTCATCGACCTGCGTGTTACGCACCAGTGCAAGCGAGCTTTTATCGCCCACGCGGTTAATCCCGGTCAAATTGCAAAAAGCGCGATAGAACGGCACCAACGCGTAACCGAATCCAAACATAAATGCGACCAGCAGCAACAATTTGCCGAAAGTGCGTCGGTTTGCGCGCCGGTTGCGCTCGATCATGACGGATTCCTGAAATGGTTATCGCACTAGAAACCCAGCAATTTGACTTTCACCATGACACCAAAGAAAAAGATCGCCACGATCGATACCAAGATCCAGGCCAACCTGATGTTCCTGGCGCGAGCATCCTGTCGCGATTTTTTCTCTTCCTGCTGCGAAACCATGGCATCCCCGAGCGGGATGAGCAATCACGCTCATCCCCGTGTTGACCGGACCGGCTCAGAGAACCTGAGGCGGCGTCTCGAAGGTATGGAACGGCGCCGGACTCGGCACCGTCCACTCGAGCCCCTCCGCACCATCCCATGGCTTGTCCTCGGCTTTCTTGCCGCCCCGATAAGCCGGCAGGGCGACGCAAAAGAGGAAATACACCTGCATCAGCCCGAACCAGAAGGCCCCGACAGTGGCAATCTGGTTGAAATCCGTAAATTGCGCCGGATAGTCAGCGTAGCGGCGCGGCATGCCGGCCAGTCCCAGGAAGTGCATCGGGAAGAACGCCACGTTGAAGGAAATCAGAGAACCCCAGAAGTGGATCTTGCCGCGCAGCTCGCTATACATATGGCCAGTCCACTTGGGCGACCAGTAATACCACCCCGAGAACAGCGCGAACAGCGAACCGGCAACCAGCACGTAATGGAAATGCGCCACCACATAGTACGTGCCGTGCAGTTGAATATCGATCGGCGCCATGGCCAGAATCAGGCCGGTGAAGCCGCCCATCGTAAACACGAACAGGAAGCCGAGCGCGAACAGCATCGGTGTCTCGAAGGTCAGCGAACCGCGCCACATCGTTGCCACCCAGTTGAACACCTTCACGCCGGTCGGCACCGAAATCAGCATGGTCGCGTACATGAAGAACAACTGGCCGGTCACCGGCATGCCGGTGGCGAACATATGGTGCGCCCAGACCATGAACGACAGAATCGCGATCGACGCGGTCGCATACACCATCGAGCTGTAGCCGAACAGCCGCTTGCGCGAGAACGCCGGGATCACCTGCGAGATGATGCCGAACGCCGGCAAAATCATGATGTACACCTCGGGGTGCCCGAAGAACCAGAACACGTGTTCGTACATGATCGGGTCACCGCCGCCGGCCGCATTGAAAAACGACGTGCCGAAATGGCGATCGGTCAGCAGCATGGTGAGTGCGCCAGCCAGCACCGGCATCACGGCGATCAGCAAATAGGCCGTAATCAACCATGTCCAGCAGAACATCGGCATCTTCATCAGCGTCATGCCGGGCGCGCGCATATTCAGAATGGTGACGATAATGTTGATCGCCCCCATGATGGACGAGGCACCCAGAATATGGCCGGCAAAGATCGCCATGTCCTGGCCCGGGCCCATCTGAATGGACAGCGGCGCGTACATCGTCCAGCCGGCGGCAGTCGCGCCGCCCGGCGCGAAGAACGAACCCAGCAACAGCGCGCCGCCCACCGGCAGCAGCCAGAAGCTGAAGTTGTTCATCCGCGCGAACGCCATGTCGGGTGCGCCGATCTGCAGCGGAATCATCCAGTTCGCGAAACCCACGAACGCCGGCATGATCGCCCCGAAAATCATCACCAGGCCGTGCATCGAGGTCAGTTGGTTGAAGAATTCGGGCCGCATGATCTGCAACCCGGGCTCGAACAGCTCGGAGCGGATCAACAGGGCCATCACGCCACCGGACAGCAGCATGACAAACGAAAAGCACAGATACATCGTGCCGATGTCTTTGTGATTCGTCGCGAACAGCCACCGACGCCACCCATGCGGATGGTCGTGTGCGTGAACGTGATCCGCCACATGATCGTGAGCGATGGAACTCATACCGAATCTCCTTCTTGAAACTCGTCGAACCGCACTTTAATTATTTTCTGATCGAACACGACACCCGGGCGGCACTCGCACTCAGGGCATCTTACCGTTGCGTGCCGCCGCCACTTGCCGGGGCTGCAACACATCACCGGTCTTGTTACTCCACGAATTACGTTCGAATGTGATGACCGAAGCGATCTCGACGTCGCTCAAGTGGCTCCAGTTCGGCATGACGTTCTTGCCATGCAGCACGATATAGACATGATTGGCAATCGGGCCGTTGGCGATCTTCGAGCCGTCAAGCGCGGGGAACGGACCACCGCCCTTGCCGTTCGCCTGGTGACATGCCGCGCAATTCGCCATGTAAACCTGACGGCCACGTGCCATCAATTCGGCCATCGTGTAAGTCTTGTTCGGGTCGTCCGCCAGAGCCGCCATCTTCTGCTTTTCCGCATCGACCCACTTGGTGTAGTCAGCCTGCGACACGACCTTGACCACCACCGGCATGAAGGCGTGCTCCTTGCCGCACAGCTCGGTGCAGAAGCCGCGATACACGCCAACCTTGTCCGCCTTGAACCAGGTATCGCGCACGAAACCCGGGATGGCGTCCTGCTTGACCCCGAAAGCGGGAACATACCAGGAGTGAATCACGTCATTGGACGTTGTGATGATGCGGATTTTCTTGTTGACCGGCACAACCAGCGGGTTATCCACCTGTTGCAGATAGGTATTGCTCTTGGGCTGCTGACCGTCGATCTGTTCGCGCGGCGTCGAGATAGTGGAAAGGAAGCTGATGCCTTGTCCTTCGCCATTGATGTAATCGTAGCCCCACTTCCATTGATAGCCCGTCACCTTGACCGTCAAATCGGAGTTGCTGGTGTCTTTCATCGCCACCACGGCTTTGGTCGCGGGCAATGCCATCAAGATCACGATGATGAACGGCACGACCGTCCAGATCACCTCGACCGTCGTGCTTTCGTGGAAATTGGCCGCCTGATGGCCCTTGGACTTACGGTGCATGATCACCGAATAGAACATCACGCCGAACACGCCGATGAAGATCACGAAGCAAATGATCAGCATCATCGTATGCAGGCTGTACAGCTCTTGTGCAATTTTGGTCGCAGGCGGCTGGAAGTTGAGCTCGTTGACCGCCGGGCCGCCCGGCATATTGGTCACGGCCATCGCGGGAACACAGGCAAGCAGCATGCCACTCGCCAGCAAAGCCGCCCAGGCACGTTTCATTGTTTTCATAGCTTCCTTACCCAAAATTACAATTCAATTCTTATCTGCTCGCCTTCAGGCGCACCGCCGAAGCCAGCCTCGCAGTTCGCGGGCAAACGGCTCACGCCGATGGTACGCCAGATACTTCCCGAGGGGCAGCGCCTGCCGCCCTGCGCATAAAGTGATGCGCGTGCGCGGCTGGCCGTCCACCTCGATGCGCACCCAGCGCGGGTTGAACGCATATTGCGTCAACCGGTCGGCAGACTGCTGCTCCACCACAAGTTGCTCTGGTGATAGCCGAATGTACTCGTAATCCGTTGCGTGTCGGGCATAAACAACAAAAGCTGCGCTCACGGCCAGCAAGTCCAACCCAGTAAAAGGCAACACAAGCCATGCGCCGCGGATCGCCACCAGAACAGCGACACCGAGCGACGCGGCCACCAGCGACAGGTAACACATGACGAACTGGCGTGGGGACATGGCGCAATTTCGCTTGAGCATCCAGTCCTTGAGCACAACGTCGGTGTCCCGGCAGATCGCTTGCATTGGTTTCACCCTGAGGTAAATCGCTGCTTTCTGGCCTTTATCCCAAAAGTTCCCTCCTTCTGGGCGACAAACTGCCGCATTATAGACCTGCGTCTTTGCGAACGACAAGTTTGATACCGGGTATTAAAAAGTACGTAAGAAGGGGGGCCGCCCCCGTCAATCCAACGCTCGCAACGCGTATCAGATGACGGTTGACCTGCGTCCGCCGATGTCCTGCAATCGCACTACCGCGTTGCCCTGCTCGTCAGTTTTTTCGGGCGTGCGCCAAGCGTGGCCGTAAATGAATTCAAAGGTGAGCGCTAACACACCATCCGGGCGGCGCTGCTGCTCCAGCGCACGGCATAGGGCGCGGTATCGCCGACGTCCCGTTAATCCGCGAAAGCGTTCCGGCATCGGGTTGCCGCCAAGCAACCTGACGTCCCGCAACAGGGCAGCCGGCGTTTCATAGGTAACGGTAAACGTCTCCATATCGACCACCGGCAGGCCGAAACCGCTCTGCACCATCATATCGCCGAGGTCATGCATATCCGTGAAAGCGATAACATGTGGCATCGCGTCGACGGCAGCCCAGGCAGCGCGCAATTCGCGCAGGGTGTCCGGGCCGAACGTCGAAAACAACAACAGCCCATCGGTGCGCAGCACCCGATGCCATTCGGGAATCACGCGGTGAGGGTCCTGGCGCCAGTGCAGGGCCAGATTCGACCAGACCAGATCCAGCGCACCGTCCGCGAGAGGCAGCGCGCCGAAATCCGCCTGAACGACTCCCTGCGGCGGCGCACGCCTGAGCCAGCGCCGCCAGCCGTCGGCCGCGCCTTGCTCGGCGGCGGTGCGCGCCATGCCCAGCGACAAGTCGGCCCCGACCACATAGGCTTGCGGATAACGCGCGTGCAATGCCGGAAAATCGGCCCCTGTGCCGCAGCCTGCATCCAGGATGCGTGTTGGAGCCAGCTTGATGTAGTCCAGACGTTCGAGCAACCGATGCGCCACCTCGCGCACCAAAAAATCGGTATCTGACCAGCGCGGCGCGCGGCGGTCGAACACGCGGCGCAAATGGCGGGAATCGAAGTTCGATCGGGCTTCGGCGGCGGAGGGTGGTTTCATGGCGGAGCTCATTGAGGCGGCAGTATACTCGCCACTGCGGCAGGCCGTCTCAGACCGGCTTTCACCGGCCGCGAAAACCGGTTTGCCTGGAGTATGACGTCCCTGTGTTTGTCCATCCGCTGTCATCGAAGATTCGCCGCAAGCTCGCAGTGAGCCTGCAACGGGTGCTTGACGCCGCTCTGCCCAATACTTGCCGGCTGTGTGACGACGTCGCCCACGGCCTGGTGTGCGCGGCATGCGCACGTGATTATTGGCACGACCAGAGCCGAGGGCGTTGCGACGTCTGCGGGATCCCGCTGGCGCCGGGCATGGACACGGGTCGCTGCGGCAATTGCCTGGCGCGGCCTCGCGCATTCGATGCCACGGTCACGCTACAGGATTATCGGGCGCCACTGGATCGCTTGATACTGGCCCTGAAATTTCGCGCCGACCTTCCCCTGGCCCGCGAGTTTGGCTATCGCCTGAGCCAGGCACTGCGGCCGCGCGTTGCGGGCCCCGACGCGCTGATCGTGCCCGTGCCGCTCTCGCCAGACAGGCTGGCCACACGGGGCTTTAACCAAACCTGGGAAATTGCCCGCAACGTTGCTCGCCACCTGGGGCTGGCCAGCCATCCGCATGCCCTGCATCGCGTACGTGAGACGGCGCCGCAAAGCGGCCTGGACATCGCCGCACGGCGGCGCAACGTGCGGCAGGCGTTTGTCACTGGCACAGAGGTGCGAGGGCGTGAAATCATCGTCGTGGACGACGTCATGACCACTGGCGTCACCCTCGACGAAATCGCCAAGACGCTCAAGCGGCAAGGCGCGGCGCGCGTCGTCAATGCGGTCGTGTTGCGTACGCCGCCGTCCAACTGATTACTTTCAACATCAAACGCTATGTTCAATGTCGTTCTGGTCGAGCCGGAAATCCCCCCTAACACCGGCAACGTTATCCGTCTGTGCGCCAACACCGGCGCACGGCTCCATTTGGTCGAGCCGCTGGGATTCCCGCTCGATGACGCCAAAATGCGCCGCGCCGGGCTGGACTATCACGAATACGCGCAAATGCACGTGCATGCGAGCTGGCAGGATTTCCTCGAGACGGAAAGGCCGTTGCCCCAGCGCATGTTCGCGCTGACCACACGCGGCACGCGCCGCTTCGGCGAGCTGCCGCTGGAGGCAGGAGACTGGTTCATCTTCGGGCCCGAGACTCGCGGCCTGTCTGCTTCGATTCTGGAGACCTTTGCGCCAGAGCAGCGCGTCAGGCTGCCGATGCGCCCGACGAGCCGCAGCCTGAATCTCTCCAATACCGTAGCGATCGTCGTGTTCGAGGCGTGGCGTCAGAGTGGTTTTTCGGGCGGCGTGTGAGCCCTCTCGGCGCGGGCGTCGCGCTTCAATAGCGATTCGACTGCCGCGCGAGGCGTCAACTGCTCAAACAGGACGGCGCACACCGCCTCGGTTATCGGCATCGTGACCTGATGCTGGCGGGCGAGCGCCAGCACGGTCTGAGCGCAACGCACGCCCTCGGCCACATGTCCGAGCGCGGCAAGGACCTCGTCCAGCGTGCGGCCCTGTGCCAATTGCAAACCGACGGTCCGGTTGCGCGACAGGTCGCCGGTGGCGGTCAGAATCAAATCGCCCACGCCGCTGAGCCCCATGAAGGTCTCGGGCCGCCCGCCCAATGCCACGCCCAGGCGCGTCATTTCTGCCAACCCCCGGGTCACGAGTGCGGCCCGGGCATTCATCCCCAGGCCAAGGCCATCGCTGATGCCTGTCGCGATTGCGAGCACGTTTTTGACCGCGCCCCCGACTTCGACACCGATCAGGTCGTCGCTGGAATAAACGCGCAATGCGCCGTGATGGCAGGCGCGGATCACGCGGTCGCACAACTCGGTGGAACGGCTCGCCACAGTGAGCGCGGCCGGCAGGCCCTGGGCCACTTCCCGAGCGAAGCTCGGCCCCGACAGGATGCCGGAATGCGCCGCGGCTTCGTCGCCCAGGACCGCCGCGACGACCTGGTGCGGCAGCAGTCCGGTGCCGGCCTCGAAGCCCTTGCACAACCAAAGCAGTTGCATGGGTGCGGTGCCGCTGTCGCGCAGGCGTTCGCACAGCCCGCGCAGGCCCGCTACCGGTACCGCGGCCACGCACAATGTGTCGGCGCCGGCCGCATGGGCCAGCGCACGATCGAAATCGGCATCGAAGCGCAGCGCCGGCGCCAACGTGCAGCCCGACAAGTAGACGGCATTCTCGTGCGTAGCCGCCATTTCAGCGGCGCGCCCGGCGTCTCGCGCCCACAGCAACACGTCATGACGCTGCGCCATGTGGCTTGCCAGCGCAGTTCCCCATGCGCCTGCGCCAAATACCGAGACTCGCATGAAATGTGTGGCGGGAGGGCGGTTTGCCAAGCGCTTAGTGAGGACGCGCGGCAGAGCCGTCGGGCATCACGATCCCGCTGTCATCGGCGCCGGTCTCGCCTTGCTGCTCGGCCAGTGCGGCCAGGCGTTGCTCGTAGAGCGCCTGGAAGTTGATTTCCGACAGATGGATCGGCTGGAATCCGGCACGGCTGATCGCATCGGCGATGTTCGAGCGCAAGTACGGATAGATGATCGTCGGGCAAGCGATGCCGATCAGCGGATCGAGTTGCTCGGCGGGCACATTGCGAATGTCGAATATCCCGGCTTGCTTGCCTTCGACCAGAAATGCGACTTTCTCGTTGACCTTGGCCGTTACGGTGCCGATCACGACGACCTCGAACACACCTTCGGCCAGTTGCTCGGCGCCCACATCGACCTGCACTTCGACCGTGGGCATATCCTGCTCGAGGAAAATGGCCGGCGAATTGGGCTGCTCCAGCGACAAATCCTTGAGATAGACGCGCTGAATATTGAAAAACGGCTGTTGCTGGTCGGACATGGGATTTCCTTGAAAAATGAACAGCCGCGCATGCGCGCGGCCGATGAAGCCAAAGAGGCCGTGACCCTAGGCGACTTGCTGCAGCAAAGGCACCAGGCCGCCGGCTCTGTCGAGTGCCGAGAGATCGTCGTATCCGCCGATATGCCGATCGTCGATGTACACCTGCGGGACCGTGCGACGACCGGTGCGCGACATCATTTCCTCCCGTCGACCGGGTTCCTTGTCGATCAGGATCTTTTCCACGTGCTCCACGCCACGCGAGCGAAGCAGGCGCTCCGCCATCTGGCAATAGGGGCACACCTGAGTGCTGTACATCACAACTTTGGCCATTGCAAATTCCTTATTTCACGATCGGCAGGCCGGCTTGCTGCCATGCCTCGACGCCGCCCTGCAGGCTGAAGGCTTCGGCGTAGCCGAGCTGGCGCAGAATCGCCAGCGCCTTTGCGGACCGTTGGCCGCTGCGGCACACCAGCAAAACGGGTGTAGTCTTGTTCTTGGCCATCTGGCCCGCCTTTTTTTCGAGCTCCTCGAGCGGCACGTGCTTCGCTTGAGGCAAATGCCCGCCGCTGAACTCCTCATCGGTGCGCACGTCGAGAATCAGCGCATGCCGGCGGTTGATCAATTGCGTCGCTTCGATAATCGACACCCCGCGGCCCCGCCGCGACAATACAGGCCAAGCCAGCAACCCACCGGAAATCAGGGCGATCGCGATCAGGACGAGATTGGAGTAATCAGCAAAAAACTTCACGAACCACCCGAAAAAATCAAAATAATCCAACCATTATAAAATAATCCGTTTGGCGTGCCTGTCGTCCCGGGCTGCGCGCACAGATTTTTTACTCTAATTGAACCGCTTATGTACAAACTCGTGCTCATCCGTCACGGCGAATCGCTGTGGAACAAGGAAAACCGCTTTACAGGCTGGGTCGACGTCGACCTCACCGAGAAGGGGGCGACCGAGGCACGTCATGCCGGCCAGCTGTTGCGCGAAGCCGGCTTCGTTTTCGATCTGGCCTATACCTCCGTGCTCAAGCGCGCCATCCGCACGTTGTGGCACGTTCAGGACGAGATGGATCTGATGTGGATTCCGGTGGTTCACTCGTGGCGCCTGAACGAGCGGCATTACGGCGCCCTGACCGGGCTCGACAAAGCCGAGACCGCCGCCAAATATGGCGATCAGCAAGTTCTGGTGTGGCGCCGCAGCTATGACACCCCGCCGCCGGCCCTGACCGCGGGCGATTCGCGCGACGCCTGCAGCGACCCGCGCTACGCCAGACTCAAGCGCGAGGAGATCCCATTGTCCGAGTGCCTGAAAGATACCGTCGCCCGGGTCATGCCGGTCTGGAATGAATCGATCGCGCCGGCGATCCGCTCGGGCAAGCGCATCGTGATTGCCGCCCACGGCAACTCGCTGCGTGCGTTGATCAAGTATCTGGACGACGTGTCCGATCAGGACATTGTCAACCTGAACATCCCGAACGGTATTCCCATCGTCTATGAACTGGACGAGAATCTCAAACCGCTGCGCCATGAGTATCTCGGCAACCAGGCCGAAATCGCCAGCGCCATGGCATCGGTAGCCAGCCAAGGCAAGGCGCGTTAACCGGCACTATTTTCGGATTCGCCGGAACCTGCGCGAACCACCCGCGCGGGTTCCGGTCGAATGCGAAGGCCGCGTCGCCGGGCCGGCAAAAGGTTATACTTCGCGAATTGTGCGTCGATTTTTCGAGTATCGGCGTGCCGTCAAACCGGAATTGATCCCCCTATGCGCCAACACCTCAAACACATCGGCCTCATCACCCTGGGCCTGATTACGGGCATTGCGGCCACCCTGGCTTTTTCGCTGGCATCCGCGCAAAGTGCGCCCTCCCCCTTGCCGCTGGACCAGCTGCGCCTGTTTGCCGAGGTGTTCGGCCAGATCAAGCAGGAATACGTCAAGCCGGTCGACGACAAGAAGCTGATCACGGCAGCCATCAAGGGCATGGTTGCCAGCCTCGATCCGCACTCCGCGTACCTGGACAAAAAGGACTACAAGGAGCTGCAGGAGCAGACCAACGGGCAATTTGCCGGCCTGGGCATCGAAATCGGTCAGGAAGACGGCATGGTGAAAATCATTGCTCCGATCGAAGATACGCCCGCGTTCCGCGCCGGATTGCGTCCGGGCGACCTGATCACCAGCATCAATGACAAGCCGGTACGTGGCATGACGCTGGACCAGGCGGTCAAGAACATGCGCGGCGCACCCGGCACCAAGGTCACGCTGACGATCTATCGCAAGACCGATCAGCGGACTTTCCCGGTAACCATCACGCGCGCCATCATCAAGGTGCACAGCGTCAAGTTCAAGATCGTCTCCCCCGGCTACGCGTGGGTTCGCATCACGAGCTTCCAGGAGCGCACCGTTCCGGATCTCGCCAAGACCCTCCAGCAAATCGCCAAGGAACAGCCCCATCTGAAAGGCCTGGTGCTCGACCTGCGCAACAACGGAGGCGGCATTCTGCAATCCGCAGTCGGCGTGTCGGCGGCCTTCCTGAAGCCGGATGCGGTCGTCGTCACCACCAACGGGCAGATCGCGGACGCCAAGCAGACCTATCGCGCAAACTTCGACAACTATCGCCTGAGCGCCAGCCCCGAAGATCCGCTCAAGAACGAACCGGCGATCTTCAAGACCGTGCCGATGGTGGTGCTGGTCAACGCCTACACCGCGTCAGCCTCCGAGATCACCGCCGGCGCGCTGCAGGATCACAAGCGCGCGATCATCATGGGCAAAACGACCTTCGGCAAGGGCTCGGTGCAAACCGTACGCCAGTTGTCGCCGGACACCGCGCTGCGCCTGACGACCGCTTATTACTACACGCCGAGCGGGCGCTCGATCCAATCGATCGGCATCACGCCGGATATTCCGGTTGACCAAAGCGCGAATGGCGATCCGGACGATATCCTGGCCACGCGCGAAATCGATTATTCGAATCACCTGCACAACCTGCAGGACCCGAACGAGCAGAAGCAGATCGAGCAACGCGAGAAATTGCGCCTGGAAGCGCTGCGCCGGCTCGAGATCGAAAATGCCAAGAAGACTCCCGCGGAGCTCGAAAAAGAAAGCAACGCGCGCCTGCCGGACTTCGGCAGCTCGGGCGACTTCATGCTGCAACAGGCGTTGCACGAACTGAAGGGCGAGCCGGTTCAGCGCTCCAAGTCGCCAGTTGCAACGGCCGACGCAACGACTTCGGCACAGGCCCCGGGCAGCGCTTCGGCACCCGCGGCGCCGGGCCCCGCCAGCAAGGCGCCTGCCGGCAAGAAGTAATTGACTTACACTGACAGCCGGACCTGGCAACCGCCGGTCCGGCTTTTTTACGTCTGCACTTTATCGCGCCGCATCCATGGACGATTCACAGTTACTGCGTTACTCCCGCCACATCCTGCTCGATGAAATAGGTATTGAAGGCCAGCAACGCCTGATGGACGCCCATGCGGTGATCGTCGGCGCCGGCGGGCTGGGCTCGCCCGCAGCTCTTTACCTGGCCGCATCGGGCGTCGGCAAGCTCACGCTGCTCGATGACGACACGGTGGATCTGACCAATCTGCAGCGGCAGATCCTGCATGACACGCAAAGCGTCGGACAACCCAAGGCGGCATCGGGGCAAGCCCGCCTGGCACTGATCAATCCCGAGGTGCGGGTCGATGCGGTTGTGCTGCGTGCCGATCAGGCGTTGCTGGAAGAAATGGTGGCCGAGGCTTCGGTGGTGCTCGACTGCAGCGATAATTTCGCGACGCGACATGCGATCAACCGGGCCTGCGTCAGCCAAGGGGTGCCGCTCGTTGCCGGCGCCGCCTTGCGTTTCGATGGGCAGGTCAGCGTGTTCGACCCGCGCGACAACGCCTCCCCCTGCTATGAGTGTCTTTTCCCTGCCGACCAGGAGTTCACCGAACAGCAATGCGCGACGATGGGCGTGTTCGCGCCGCTGGTCGGCATCATCGGTGCGGTGCAGGCGGCCGAGGCGCTAAAGTTGATTGCCGGGATCGGGGTATCGCTGGCGGGGCGACTGCTGATGCTCGACGCACGCACCATGGAGTGGAGCACGATGCGCTGCGCCGCCAATCCGACCTGCCCGGTCTGCTCGAGCCGGCGAGCTCACTCGCCGCAATGAGACGGGGTTAAACGGTGGCAAGCCGCGCCAGCGCAGCCTGCAAATCCTCCGGCTCGACGGCCGCCAGCACATCCTTGACCACCGGCTCCAACGCGGGCAGATAAGCCCGCAGCACCTCCTGCTTGACCTGGAGGATCTGGCTCGGATGCATGGAAAACTCCCGCAGCCCCATGCCTAGCAAGAGACGCGTGAGCATCGGATCGCCGGCCATCTCGCCGCATACGGCGATCGGCACCCCGGCGGCCCGGGCCTCCCGAATCGTGCGCGCAATCAATTGCAGCACGGCCGGATGCATCGGGTCGTACAAATGTGCCACCGCATTGTCGGCACGATCGATTGCCAGCGTATATTGGATCAAATCGTTGGTCCCGATCGAGAGGAAATCCAACCGCTTGAGAAACATCGGCAACGCCAACGCGGCCGCCGGCACCTCGACCATCGCACCCAACTTGACATTCGGATCGTAAGCCAATCCGGCCGCATCGCACTGCCGCTTGGCCTCCTGCACCAGTTCGAGCGTTTGATCGATCTCCTGGGCATGCGCAAGCATGGGAAACAAAATGCGCACCGGACCGAGGGCCGACGCGCGCAGCAGCGCACGCAACTGGGTCAGAAACATGCGCGGCTCGGACAGGCTCCAGCGAATTGCGCGCAGCCCCATCGCCGGATTTGCGCCGTTTTCATAACTCTCGTGGCCATCCAGCGATTTATCCGCGCCGACGTCGATCGTGCGGATCGTCACCGGCAATCCCTGCATGGTCGCAACCGCACGGCGATAGGCTTCGAATTGCGCCTCTTCGTCCGGCATGTCGGCCTGGTTCATGAAGAGAAATTCGCTGCGGAACAGGCCCACGCCGACCGCGCCCGCCGCGACCGCCGCCTCGGCGTCTTCCGGCAATTCAATGTTGGCCAGCAGCGCCACCGGCGTGCCGTCGATGGTTTGCGCGGGCGAATAGCGCAAGCGTTGCAATCGCCGCTGTTCGAGCACCTTTTCGCTTTGGCGATAGCGATACTCCTCAAGGATCATCGGCGCCGGATCGATGATCACTACCCCTTGATCCCCGTCGATAATGATCAGATCGCCTTGCTCGATCAATTGGCTGGCGTGCTGCACCCCCACGGCCGCGGGAATGCCCAGGCTGCGCGCCACGATGGCGGTATGCGACGTCTTGCCGCCAAGATCGGTCACGAAGCCTCGAAACACCTGGGTCTTGAATTGCATCATATCGGCCGGCGCGATATCGCGCGCCACCACGATCATGTCGTCGCGAGGCGCCTGGACCGCGACCGACCGAATACCGGGCACCCCTGCGAGCACCTTCAGCATGCGGTCGGCAACTTGCTCGATATCGGCCTTGCGCTCGCGCAGGTATTCGTCTTCGATGTCTTCGAAACGGGCGATCAGCGCCTCGACTTGCGTCATCAAAGCCCATTCGGCGTTGTAATGACTCGAGCGGATCAAGTCCAGCGCCGTGTCGGCCAGCATGGCATCGTTGACGATCAGCGAGTGAACGTCGAGGAACGCCGACATCTCACCCGGCGCATCCGCCGGCAACTCGGCCTTGAGCGTATCGAGTTCCTGCTGCACGGCGCGGCGCGCCTCGTAGAAGCGGGCGATTTCGCTCTCGACTTGCGAGGGCTCGATCAGGTAATGCGGAACATCCAGTGTGGCTGCGGCAAGCAGATAGGCACGTCCGATGGCGATGCCTTGAGACACCGGTATTCCATGCAAGGTGAACGACACGCGGGACTCCCGATTTTATTGTCGTAGACGCTGGGAACCGCCGATATGTTCCAAATATTCGGCAGTCGCCAACGGCATTTCAAGCGCGGCGCAGCGCCCTGCTATTCCCCTTCGCCGAATCGATCGGCAATCAGCTGGAGGATGGCGTCCATGGCTTGCGTCTCATCCTGGCCCTCGGTCTCCACCTCGATCGTGGATCCGATACCGGCTGCCAACATCATAACGCCCATAATGCTCTTTGCGTTGATACGGCGGCCGTTCCGGGTGAGCCAGACTTCGCTCTGGAAACGCGCGGCCAGTTGCGTGAGCTTCGCCGATGCACGCGCATGCAGGCCAAGTTTGTTGATTATTTTGGTTTCTTGTCGAAGCATGTATTGACTTCAAGAGGATTGAAGAGTCGGCGCAGAACACGCCCCAACTTGCAGAATGCCCTGGGCGCCCCCGGCCAGCACCTTATCGACCAGCGTCTCGAGCGGCACCGTGCGATAGCAGACCGCCTTGATCAGCATCGGCAGGTTGACACCCGCCAACACGCGTACATCCGGTGCCGCAAGCTGCGCCGCGATATTCGACGGCGTAGCGCCGAACAGATCGGTCAGCACCAGCATGCCGTTGTCTTCGCGCAGCGCCTGAACCTGTTCGCGAGCGGCAACCAGCAGGGCCGCAGGATCCTGGTCCGCCTCGACGTCGAGCGCACCGATATGCGAGGGACAACCGCAATAGATGTGTGAAAGGCATTCCCGCAGCGCCGTGGCGTACGGAGCGTGAGCGACTATTAAGATTCCTGCCATACCAGCCCGGCCTTCATGTGCCTGCCACGCCCCGGCGCGACCAGCCATGGTTTACCGCGATAAGTTTCCGAGGAACGCATTGTAACAGGGCCAAAAAGCCCGATTTCCTACATCTCCGGGCGCCATTGGACAGCCGCTTTGCACCGTGATCAAACGGCCCGCTCCAACGCGTCCACAAACATCTTCGCGACATCGAACCCCGTCTGTTGCGTGATTTCCTGAAAGCAGGTCGGACTCGTCACGTTGATTTCGGTCAGGTAATCGCCGATCGCATCCAAACCAACCAGCAGCAAGCCTCGTGCCCACAATCGGGGCCCGAGTTCGCGGGCGATCTCGCGGTCTCGCGGAGTCAGCGGCTGAGCCTTGCCCAGGCCGCCGGCCGCCAGATTGCCACGCACTTCGCCTCCCTGAGGAATCCGCGCCAGGGAGTACGGCACGGCTTCGCCGGCAATCACCAGAATGCGTTTGTCGCCAGCGCTGATTTCAGGGATGAACCGCTGCGCCATCACCGACCGACGCCCATTCTCGCTCAAGGTCTCGATGACGGAGCCCAGATTCATTCCTTCGGACGTGATGCGGAAAACACCGGTCCCGCCCATACCGTCGAGCGGCTTGAGAATGATGTCACCGTGCTCGGCGTGGAACGCACGCAAACGCTTCTCGTCCCGCGTCACCAGAGTCGTCGGCATGAACTGCGGAAATTCGGCGATCGCAACTTTCTCGGAATGATCGCGAATCGCCTGCGGCTTATTGAAAACCCTGGCACCGGCCCGCTCCGCCACTTCGAGCAGCCACGTCGACGTGACGTATTCCATGTCGAACGGAGGGTCTTTGCGCATCAAAATCGCATCGAAATCCGACAGGGCGACGACCTTGCTTTCAACCTCTTCGTACCATGCATGGGCATCGCCGGTCAGTCGAATATGCGTGACCCGCGCTTCGACGCGGCTGCCCTGCCAAGCCAGATCACCGGGGCCACACGCGTAAATTTCATGCTGCCGGGCCGCCGCCTCGCGCATCATCGCAAAGGTCGTATCCTTGTAGATCTTGAAATGGTCGAGCGGGTCGGCAATAAAGAGAATATGCATTGCACAGTTGCGACGAGCGAAAACTTCATTTTAGCCGAGCGCATCCAAGTGCGCTTGAGCACCCGCGATGACCAACCGCAGCCCATCAGACACCAATGAGCGATAACAGATCGGCGGCATGCTGACCATGCAGGCGACCGCGTATCTGCCGCAAATGGGTTTTCATCGTCTCGGCCCCGATGCGGCAATCGCGCCGCACTTCCTCACGCGTGGCCCCGGCTGCGAGCCGGCAAGCGATGCGCTGCTGAGCCGGCGACAATGTCGTGTCTCGCAGGCAGCGCAGCAGATACAGTACCGTTGGTATCTGCTCGCGCAGCGTGACGCTCACCGCCGCGTCCCGCCGCCCGCCGCAGGCCGACAGCCGCGCCGCACGTAACCACACGCGCCCGCCCGGGACAGTCATAAACCGCTCGACGGGTGCGGCACGCTCCCCGCCCCCATCGATCAGTGCGGCCAACTCGTTGCAGCAGTGTGCCACCGGCGCGATATCGAGCCATCCTCCACCGGCGCAGCAACGCAGTCGCTGCTGGAGCAGTTGATCGGCTTCCGCGTCGCTCCATTGGGGAAGTCCGTGGCGAATAACCAGCGTCCCATCCGTGCCGCTGTCGCGAAATACCGGCACCGCACGCTCGGGCGCGGTCAGTTGGCTAAGCAGCGGCAACCACTGCGCGGCGCGTTCGCGCTCGCGCCGGCCGAAGCGCTTCTCCGACGGTGACCTGAACAGCAACAGTACGGCATCGGCGCGCTGCCCGCGCTGGAGCCAGATATCCAGCACATGCCCGAATGCCCCGGGCTCCAGCAGGTACCGCTGGATATCCGATTCACCCGTGCGCTCCACACTCATCGCCCCTAGCCCGCGCAGTCGGGTAGCCAGTTGGCACCGCTGCGTCAAACTCAGTTGCGGAAGCCAAAAATCCGCGGGCCGGCCGCGCGAGTCCAACCAAAGACAGCCGGCCGCACTGGATGGAATCAGCGTCCGCAACGCCGTCAGCACATCGGGCATGACAATCCGGCTATCCCAGCCGGTACGACACAATTGATCGAGATACGCAGTGAAATTGGCCTGTTTACCCACATCGATCCTTATAGGAGCAATCTGATATTGAACTTGCTTCGCCATTCATCCCCTCATTGGGGGATGTTTCGATCCGGAAAAGCAAGCATCATTCTGTGGCGCGAACACGATTGAACGCTTGCAAGGTCAACCGGCAAGACAGGCAAATCAGGGAGTCGATAATAAGGTTCTGCGCCCACCGCGTATGCGGTGCGAGAATTTGCCGCACATCGCTCGCATGTGCGGCAAATATAGTGCCCGGCTTGTCGGGGGGCCGGCCGGGCACATTTTTTTAATACACTTCTTGATCTGGATCCGTACGCTCCAGCTCAAGCGATGCAGCCAACAACGCCAAGCGCGCCACGACACCGTACATATAGAAGCGATTGGGCGGCGCCGCACCCGGCTTGGCATGCACATCCGGCAAGGCCGTATGCTCGAACGCCAGCGGCACGAAGTGCATGCCCGGCGCATTGAGATTTTCGTCGACCGCCCGTCCCGTGTGAACCCGATAAAATCCGCCGACCACGTAGCGGTCGATCATATACACGACCGGTTCCGCAACCGCTTCGTTGATCTTCTCGAAGGTGTGCACCCCCTCCTGCAGCAGGACGTCGCTCACGGGCAACCCTTCCTGCGCCACGCTCATCCGGTTGCGCTCCTTGCGAGGCAGGTGTTTGACTTCCGCGGCGTCACGCACAGTCATCACACCCATGCCATACGTTCCGGCATCGGCCTTGATGACGATAAAGGGCTTTTCTTCGATGCCGTACTCGCGGTATTTCTTGTTGATCTTTTTGAACAGCGCGTCCACGCTGTCGGCCAGGCACTCCTCGCCGGTACTGTGCTGAAAATCGACACCACTGCATTTGGTGAAATACGGATTCAGCATCCACTGATCGACGTCGATCAATTTCGCAAACTTCTTTGCCACGTCGTCATAACACGCGAAATGCTGGCTCTTGCGACGCACGGCCCATCCTGCGTGCAATGGCGGCAGCAAATACTGTTCGTGCAGATTTTCCAGGATCGGCGGAATGCCCGTCGACAGATCGTTGTTCAGCAGGATCGAACACGGGTCGAAATTTTTCAGACCCAGGCGGCGCGATGTGCGCTCCAGCGGCTCGATCACGAGTTGCTGGCCGTCCGGCAACTCCACCGTCGTCGGTTCGGTGATATCCGGCGACAGGCTGCCCAGACGCACGTTCAAGCCGGCATGCCGCATGATCGCGGACAATCGCGCAATGTTTTGCAGGTAAAACGTGTTGCGCGTGTGCTGCTCCGGAATCATCAGCAAATTTTTCGCGTCCGGGCAAATCTTTTCGATCGCGGCCATGGCCGCCTGCACAGCCAACGGCAACATTTCCGGCAACAGGTTGTTGAAACCGCCCGGAAACAAGTTGGTGTCGACCGGCGCGAGCTTGAAACCCGCGTTGCGCAAATCGACAGAACAGTAGAACGGCGGGGTGTGTTCCTGCCATTCCATGCGGAACCAGCGCTCGATTGCCGGCGTGGCATCGAGGATTTTTTTCTCTAGATCAAGCAGCGGCCCCTTGAGGGCCGTAACGAGGTGCGGGACCATGCGCTTCTCAGATGCAAATGAAGCTCCGATTGTAGAGCAAATAGTTCTTTGAATATCTGCGGCCGTCCAAAGGGAATTCAAGCAAAAAAAACGGGTGCCTGGCACCCGTCCCAAACGCCCGGACCGCGTACCTTGCGGCCCGGGCGACTCTCCTCGCGCTTACCCCTTAACCCCAAAAGGTTATTCCGCAAGATGCTCTATTCGACATGTTCCCCGTGCAGCGTCACGTCGAGACCCTCGCGCTCCTGCTCTTCACTGACGCGCAGGCCCATCACCTTATCGATGACTTTCAGGAGGATGAAACTCACCACGCCACTGTAAATCAGCGTCGTCAACACCCCTTTGGCCTGAAGAATCACGCTGCCATCGACGCCGCCGATATCCTTGACCGCGAACACGCCCGTCAGCAGTGCGCCGACGATACCGCCGATGCCATGCACGCCGAACGCGTCGAGCGAATCGTCATAGCCGATCTTGCCCTTGAGCCAGGTTGCCGACCAGAAGCAGATCACGCCCGCAGCAATCCCGATGACGAAGGCTCCCGTGACGCCGACAAACCCGGACGCCGGCGTAATGGCCACCAACCCGGCCACGGCGCCCGAGGCGATGCCCAGCACCGATGGCTTGCCCTTAGCGATCCACTCGACGAACATCCACGCCAGTGCCGCCACGGCAGTAGCCACTTGGGTGGTCAGCATCGCGAAACCGGCACGGCCGTCGGCAGCCACCGCCGAGCCGGCGTTGAAGCCGAACCAGCCGACCCACAGCATCGCGGCGCCGATGAGCGTCAGCACCAGGTTGTGCGGAGCCATCGCCTCCTTGCCGTAACCCACCCGCTTGCCCAGTACCAGGCAGCACACCAGGCCGGCAATACCCGCATTGATATGCACCACCGTGCCGCCGGCGAAATCGAGGATGCCGGCGCCAGCGAGCCAGCCGGTCGGCTCCCACACCATATGGGCGATCGGGGCATAGACGATGACCGACCACAGCGACATGAAGATCAACATGGCGGAGAACTTCATGCGATCCGCGAACGCGCCGGTAATCAGGGCCGGAGTGATGATCGCAAATGTCATCTGGTAGACGAAATACACTGTCTCCGGAATCGTCGGCGCCAGGTGACTCACCGTGAGCGTGGTCGCTTTATCTCCCTTGATGTAATTCATCCCTTCGAGGAAGACGCGCGAGAGCCCGCCGATGAACGGCCCGCCGGGCGTGAACGCCAGGCTGTAGCCGATGACCGTCCAGAGCACCGTCACCACGCAGGTGATCGCGAAGCTTTGCATCAACGTCGCCAGCACGTTTTTCTTGCGCACCATGCCGCCGTAAAACAACGCCAGGCCGGGAATCGTCATGAACAGCACCAGAGCGCTGGAAGTCAACATCCAGGCCGTGTCGCCCGCGCTGATCTTCGATGCGTCGACCGAAAATGGCGCAGTCGGCGCGGCGGGGGCCGCCACCGGGGCCGCTGGGGCGGTCGCCGCCGGCACTGCCGCGGCCGGCGCGGACGCATCGTCCGCCATCGCCGCGCCGACCCCGCCGGCGAGCAGCGAGCCGGTGAGCAACAAGAACACCAATAATTTACGCATCTTCGTTTTCCTCTTGTCCCTATTTTTTTACAGAGCGTCCGCGCCGGTCTCGCCGGTGCGGATCCGAATCACTTGCTCGACGGATGTGACAAAAATCTTTCCGTCGCCGATCTTGCCGGTACGAGCGGCCTGCTCGATCGCTTCGACGGCCTGATCGACCACGTCGTCGCCGACGACGACCTCGATCTTCACTTTGGGCAAAAAGTCCACCACGTACTCGGCGCCGCGATACAGCTCCGTGTGCCCCTTTTGCCTTCCGAAGCCCTTGACCTCGGTGACCGTGATGCCCGAGACGCCGATCGCGGACAACGCTTCGCGCACCTCGTCGAGCTTGAATGGCTTAACTATGGCGATAATCAACTTCATGATGTCTGACTCCTTGTAGGTTGCTGCAATCGGGCGAGACGCTGGCGATCGCCCGACGCAGCCGCATGCGACGCGGGTAGGCCGAGCCCGGCTCCCGCATCACGCCCTGATCGCTTCAAAACGTCCTGGTAATGCTGGCAACTACCGTGGCACCGCCCAAAAACCTGCCGTTGTTGGCAGCCGAATAAACTGATTTGTCCGCGTTGGTATCGATATAGGCGAGCGAGGCGCTAAAGCCCTTGCCGAGGTCCTTGTTCAAGGCGATCTTCCAGTCCGTGTACGACGCCTTGCTGTAGTTATGGACAAACTGGTGGCCCACATGGCCCGTCGCGCTCAAGCCCCACCAGCCAAGGTCGAAATTCCCGGTCAGATCGATATATCCGCTGTTGGTGGTCGATGCGCCAGTCGTGGGGTTAACCAGTCCGAACAGACGCGTCAGGGAGTTCGAGTATTTCAGCGTGAAGGGCCCGTAACCCAGTTGCGCGTAAAGCTCGAACGTATGCGGGCGCGGGAAATATTGATTGCTTGGATACGAACCCGGGTAGTAGTACTGCAAGCCGCCAACGTCGAAGGTCAGCCCCTTGACGATCTCCCCGCGATATCCGCCATAAAAATCCATTTCGACCGGGGCGCTTACCGCCGAATTGCCATCCGAAATCCAGCTAATGTTGGAAGCCCATACCCCCGCATACAAGCCGCTCGTATGCGTGAGATCGAAACCGCCTTGTACGGCAGGATTCTTGTTGGTCTGGGAAATACCGCGGAACCGGTAGTCCGACGCCAGGCCCACGTTGGCCGTGATCGTCAATGCACTGGCAGGAGATGCCGGTGCCGACTGCGCCCGCGCAGCGCCAACCATGCCCGCCATCGCGCCACCAAATAGACACCCCGCCATCACAGCTGATACAGTTTTCATATCGCGTTACCCCGGTTGAATTCGTTGAATGACAGTTGCTTGCGACCCACCTTCCATCGATGGGATAAGCAACTCCTGTGCCACCTGAAATCAACCAGTGCGAAAAACGCGCTTGGCTGGCCGTCGGCGGTGCGCCACCAGGGCAGCCTCCCAGCGCGCTGGCCGGAACGTTTGCGAGCCAAACACGAAAGAAATTCCGTGATACAGTTCCGGGCATTTCGGAACGCTCCGTCCGGCAGCTCGCCTCGTGCCCAATAGTGCGTTCCAAATGCACGGATTCGGTGCATGCACTACCGCGGTGCCCGTTTGAATGAATGCCCCTGCCAAGGAGGAATAGGCGATGAAACCCAATGACATCCTGACCGACATGCAAGCCAAGTTCGGAGAAATGCTCAAGAATTCGCCGGTCCGCGACATCGAGCGCAATGTCAAGGCGATGATGGTGCAGGGCTTCAATCGGCTCGATCTGGTCACGCGCGAAGAATTCGATGTCCAGGCTCAGGTCCTGGCGCGCACCCGGGAAAAACTCGAAGCCCTGGAGCGCCGCATCGCCGAACTCGAAGGTCGTTCTCATCATCAGGACTGAGCTCGGATTTTTTCCGTTGCTCAGCTCCCGCATTCCGATTTTGCCCCTCACTACTCCCGCCGGCGGTCGATGCCTCGTATAGTGCTCGGCTAACGAGGCGCAGCCGAGTCATCCTGGCAACACCGGCTCGCCGCCACAGGGAGAAACACGTCATGTCGCTCGCGGTCGTCAAAAGCCGCGCGCTAGCTGGAATGCGCGCGCCCGAGGTGACGGTCGAAGTTCATCTCGCCAACGGTCTGCCGTCGTTGACGATCGTCGGATTGCCCGACACCGAGGTCAAGGAAAGCCGCGACCGGGTTCGCTCCGCGATCCAGAACTGCCGCTTCGAATTTCCCGCACGCCGCATCACCGTCAATCTGGCGCCGGCAGATTTACCCAAGGAGTCGGGCCGCTTCGACCTGCCCATTGCGCTGGGCATCCTGGCGGCCAGCGGGCAAATCCCCGCCACGGCGCTCGCCGATCACGAATTCGCGGGCGAACTGTCTCTGTCCGGCGAGTTGCGGCCAATACGCGGGGCCCTGGCCATGGCACACGCGCTCGCGCATGCCCAAGCACCGACCGCGTTCGTCCTGCCGGCAGCCAATGCGGACGAAGCGGCACTGGTCGGCCGCGCAACCGTCTATCCCGCCAGATCGCTGCTCGACGTTTGCGCGCACCTGATGGCCCGGGACGACGGCGACCGACTCGTCGCTCACCGACGAGCGGCTCCCGCATGCGTGTGCGACTATCCCGACATGAGCGAGGTCAAAGGGCAGGCGCCAGTCAAGCGCGCCCTGGAAGTTGCCGCCGCCGGCGGGCATCACGCGTTGTTGATCGGCCCGCCCGGCACCGGGAAATCCATGCTGGCAAACCGCTTTCCCGCCCTGCTGCCGCCGCTGAGCGAAGCGCAGTCGCTCGACGTCGCCACCGTGCTCAGCCTCAGCACGCAGGGCTTCGACCCGGCGAGATGGGGCCTGCGGCCATTCCGCGCGCCCCATCACACCGCATCGGCAGTGGCGCTGGTCGGCGGCGGCGGCACCCCCAGGCCCGGCGAAATCAGCCTGGCCCACCACGGTGTCCTGTTTCTCGACGAATTACCGGAATTCGACCGCAAAGTTCTGGAGGTCTTGCGTGAACCGCTGGAGTGCGGCCGTATAACGATCTCGCGCGCCTCCCGGCAGGCGGAATTTCCCGCCGAATTTCAACTGATCGCGGCCATGAACCCCTGCCCCTGCGGCTATCTCGGCCATGCGTCAGGGCGCTGTCGCTGCACTCCCGAGGCTGTTGCCCGTTACCAGGGCCGCTTGTCGGGGCCGCTGCTCGACCGGATCGACGTGCAAATCGAGGTGCCCGCCCTGAGCGCCGACGATCTGGCCAACCAGCCCGCGTGCGAATCGAGCGACGATATCGCACGCCGGGTCGGTGCGGCACGCGCCCGGCAAATCTCCCGCCGAGACAGGCCCAATCACGCGCTGCAAGGGCGGGATATCGACCGGTTCTGCCAACCGACGTCAGCGGCCGCCGGCATGTTGCGTCATGCCGCAAATCGGCTGCATTGGTCGGCTCGCGCCTATCACCGGGCGCTCAAAATCGCACGCACGATCGCCGATCTGGATGACGTCGACACGATCGACAGCGCTCATATCGCAGAAGCGATTCAATATCGGCGCGCCGTCTCGGCCAAATGAGCGTCGCGAAGCCAATGCGACCGAATCGCTTGGCCATCCAAGGTGTCGCCCGGTCCGCGACGCGCCGGCCGGGCTACTCGAGTGTGAATGAATCGAAGAATTGTTCGATCTGGTCTTGCGGCGGCGCCTTTTCACCGAGCACGACAACCTGATAGACCCGGTCACCATGCGCGACGAAGCGCGCATCGACGAAGCGCTGTGCCTTGCCGTCGACAGCCTGCCCTCGCGCGTAGACTCCGATGCCCGTCACGAAAGGCGGCGACTGCGACGCCACACGGATCTGCACCGTCTGCACTTGCGATTGCGCGGCGCCCAGGTTGGCGAGCAATCCCTTTTGCAGATCGGCCATCACTTGCGCGCGCAAGGCGAGGTCTGCCCTCGGCAACTTGATCACGCCCACGGCAAATAACGCCTGGTCGACCCGCGCTGCCTGCATGTGCATTGGCAACACGCCCGTGGACAAATGCACTTCACGCGCGTCGCTGCTTGGCTTGGCTGGGTAAGTGATGCTGTACGCGCCGTCATCGGACTGAACCACGCGCCAATCATAGTGCGGAGAACACGCCGCTATCCATACCAGGCATCCAATCGCGGCAAGCCGCTGGATCGCCAAACGCCGAAAAAATAATCGCGCCACTCGCCGCTCCCCCGTAAAACTGCATTATCCATCACGCCGCCGGCGCCCGACGGCGCACGCAACAATAAGCTCGTGATGCGCAGACCGAGGCATTTCCATGACGGCCGTCAAGCTTGGGGGCGCCATGGGCGGCACGGTTTTCGCGGCAACCTACAATTCAGGGTAGAATTATTTGCCTCGAGTCGACTGTTTGCAGAATCACAATGACGACAACTTCCTCACGCCCGTTTTCTCTGGGAAAACTGCTTGCCGCGGCGGTAGCTGTCATCATCGCCGTGACCGCCTTTGTTGCGTTCACTGGCCGCAAGCAGGCGCCAGACGTCACATTCACCCTGCTCTCGGGACAAAAGATCGACAGCGCCCAATTGAAAGGCAAGGTCTATCTGGTCAACTTCTGGGCGACCAGCTGCACGACCTGCATGCAGGAAATGCCGTCGATGGTGCAGACGTACGATAAATTCAAAAGCCGCGGGCTGAAATTCATCGCGGTCGCCATGAATTACGACTCGCCGACATATGTCGCCAATTACTCACAATCCCGTCAGTTGCCGTTCATGGTGGCGATGGACTCGGATGGCAGCGTTGCCAAGAAATTCGGCGACGTACAGCTCACGCCGACCACTTTCGTAATCGGCAAGGACGGCAAGATCCTCAAGCAGTATGTCGGCCCGCCATCCTACGCGGAGCTCGATAAGCTGTTGAACCGCGCGCTCGGCAAACAGGCCTGAGCCAGCGGTTGAGACGCCAAAGCCCCGCTGACGCGGGGCTTCTTTCATTGCGAAGGACGTTCGTCAGCCGAAAGCCGCTGCCCGACGAAATCGCACAACTCGCGCAGGAATTGGCCGATATTCTCCCGCACGACGTCAAATCCCTCGTGCTTCTCGCACGTCGTCT
This sequence comes from Pandoraea thiooxydans, assembly GCF_001931675.1. Taxonomy (NCBI): domain Bacteria; kingdom Pseudomonadati; phylum Pseudomonadota; class Betaproteobacteria; order Burkholderiales; family Burkholderiaceae; genus Pandoraea; species Pandoraea thiooxydans. The sequence continues at coordinate 3,615,783 of NZ_CP014839.1, forward strand.
CATCCATGTAGAGTGCCCGATTAATGGCGATCTGCACACTGTGCCGTTGCCGCGGCGGATCGCCGTAGCTGCGAATCAGATCGCCACCCTGATGAAGCGCATCGGCCCCAACCCGATAGCCCATCGCCTCGAAACGTGAAACGACCCATTCGGTAAACGCCGGATCCGCTGTGCTGCCGTGATTGTCGCTGATCGCGACGTCGGGCCGAGCCTGCCCGCTGTCGCGATTCAAATTGCCGCCGCGCGAGCGCATCGAGTGGCAATTCAGGTGCCATACCATGCCGTTGCGCTGCCACGCCTGCTCCAGCGCGTCGCTCAACGCCTGGCGATAAGGTTGATAGTAGTCGTGCAGGCGACGCTCGACCTCGGCCACATTGAGCCGGCGGTCATACATCGGCACGCCAGGTGCGGCGTAGCGGCGGATCAGGCCGACGCCGCGCTGGCTGCATTCGCCCGGCTGGGCGTCATGCGGCCACAACTGTGCCAGCAAATCCGGATCGATATCGTGAATTGCCCGGTTGGGATCGATATACGCGCGCGGAAACAGCGCCCCCAGCAGCACCGCGCCGAACCGCGGGGCCTCTGCCCACAATTCGTCGACGTGAGCATCCCAACTGGTGTAAATCGCCTCGAGCGGCGCACTCGTCGCGAAATCGGCAGGGAACACGATCCCGCTGTGGGGCGAGTCGCACACGACGGGCACGCACGCCTCGAGAGGCGCCTCGACAAAATACCGGCCATCCACCACGTGACGGGGCAACATGGTCATCTCTCCGGTGAAGCGGCGCGGCGGGTACGACGGCGCATCACACGCCGCGTGCACATGCCGCTATTGGCATTCTAGGCCTCAAAACGGCTCGCCGCCCCGCTCGGGTCGACCCGCCGTGCCGTGATCGTCATGAGAGCGCGCCATTGGAAGGGTCGTCGCTGGTCAACGCTCGCCAATCCGGCAAACCAGGCTCGAAAAAAATGAATCAGCCGAGCCGTGGCTCAGCGATTTTTGTCACCGCTCGGCGTGCGGCGGCGCGGCAGGTACCGAAACGGCTCGCTCGACATCCTTGGCACCCTGCTTGCAGCGTTTGAGTTCGAGCATAACCTGCGCGGCCGCGATGACCTGCGAGGCAGGTAAATTTTGCAGACAAGCGCTGTCGCTGTCGAGGTGTCGGTCACAGCCCTCTTCCCCGCACGGCACGCATTCGCCCGGGCCCTGCACAAGATAGACGTTGCCTCGATGGGCGCTGCCGCGCCGTTGCCACGGATTGTCCAGCGAATCCCAGGTGTGTGGCCACGGCCCCCACCGATCCGGCGGGGTCGGCCCGAACATCGTGACCACCGGCGTTCCGGTAGCCGCCGCCGTATGCGTGGTCGCCGTATCCGGGCCGACATAGAGTTCAGCCGATGCGATCAAAGCAGCCGTCTGGGCGAAACTCAGCTTGCCAGCCAGATTCAGCATGCCCGGCAGCCGTTGCGCCAGCGCGTCGACATAGGTCAACTCATCGGCATCGCCGCCGCCAGTGAGAACGACCGCCAGACCGCGCTGCTGCAGCCACTGCGCCAGGGCAAACCAGCCGTCGTCGGTCCACATCTTGTAGCGATATTTCGGTCGCAGGTGCAACACGGCGTAAGCGCGCCCCGCCAGGGGCGCGAGCGACTGCCGCAACTGCTGCCGTTCTGCCTCGGTCGGCACCGGCGGCACAACCTCGCCGGTGGGCACGGCCGCCATCTCGCGGGCAATGCGCATGGAATCCTGCACCACATGCGACCCATCGTCGGGGATCGTCATGGCCCGGCTGAGCATCAGCCGCTTGGGCCAGTCACGCAGCTTCGCTTCCACCACGCCCAGACGCCAGCGCCCTCCCATCCAGAGATACATGCGTGACCGATCCGACGACATCGCCGTGATCGCGATATCGTATTTGCCTCGAATCGAGCCCAGATCGCGCAGCGTTTGGCGCCACGGCTGCCGGTGTGCCACGGCAATGACCTCATGCAGATCGGGATTGCCTTTGAGCACGCCCTCGGTGCCGCGAAACACGAGCATGTCGATCGCCGCGCCGGGCCATTTTTTCTTCAGGGATCGGATCAGCGGGGTGGTGAGCAGGACGTCGCCGATCCGGCGCGTGCAGACGACCAGGATTCGCGCCGGTGCCTTGGCAAACGGCCCTCGCTTGAGAAGCGCATTCAAGCTCATCGAGCAGCGGAAGCAAAAATCGATCGATGCGCCAGCGTCACACGACACCAGCTTCGTGCGCCTGCACGTCGGCGTGGTAGCTCGATCGCACCATCGCGCCGACGGCCGCATGCGAGAACCCCATTTTGAGCGCCTCTTCCTCGAACATCTTGAAAGTCTCGGGAGTGACATAGCGGCGCACCGGCAGGTGATGCTCGGACGGCTGCAGGTATTGCCCGATCGTCAGCATATCGACGTCGTGCGCCCGCAGGTCGCGCATCACCTGCAGGATTTCCTCGTCGGTTTCGCCCAGGCCGACCATCAGGCCCGATTTGGCGGGCACCTCCGGATGCAGCCGCTTGAATTCCTTGAGCAGATTCAACGAATGTTGGTAGTCGGATCCCGGCCGGGCTTCCTTGTACAGGCGCGGCACTGTTTCGAGGTTGTGATTCATCACATCGGGCGGCGCGGCATTCAGGATGCCCAGGGCCCGATCCAGGCGCCCCCGAAAATCCGGTGTAAGAATTTCGATGCGGGTTGCCGGCGAATGCTCGCGCACTTGCCGAATGCAATCGACGAAGTGCTGCGCCCCGCCGTCGCGCAGGTCATCGCGATCGACGCTGGTGATCACGACATATTTCAGTTTCAGGGCGGCGATGGTCTTGGCCAGATTCAGCGGCTCTGCCGCGTCCAGCGGATCGGGGCGGCCGTGACCGACGTCGCAGAAGGGGCAGCGGCGCGTGCATTTGTCACCCATGATCATGAAGGTGGCCGTGCCCTTGCCGAAGCATTCGCCGATGTTCGGGCAGCTGGCCTCCTCGCAAACCGTGTACAGATTATGATCGCGCAGAATCTGTTTGATTTCGTAAAACCGCGAGTTCCCGGTGGCAGCCTTGACGCGAATCCACTCGGGTTTCTTGAGTTTTTCCGCCGGCACGATCTTGATCGGGATACGCGCGGTCTTGGCCTGCGACTTTTGCTTGGCCGAAGCATCGTAGGGGCCGTCGATACTGCGGACTTCCTGCGAGGAAGGTTGGCTATCGTTGGGTGACACGGTATTCGTCATAAAGCGTCCAATCCCGCGGCGCGGCAACCCGCAGGCAAGAAAAACTCAGCCCGCCAGCGAGGCGAGCCGCAAGGTATGCTGCTCGAGATGAAAAGACAGCCGTTCGGCCAGCTTTTGCGCCACCTCGTTCCAGCCGGCGGCCACACCGAGCGTGGCCATGTCAATGGTTTGCAAGCCGGCATAGCCGCACGGATTGATCCAGGAAAATGGGCGCAGATCCATGGCCACGTTCAAACTGACGCCATGGTAGCTGCACCCGTTGCGGATCTTCAGTCCCAGCGCTGCGATTTTGGCGCCGCGATACGGATCTTGAGCGGCCGTCGGGGCCACGTAAATCCCCGGCGCGCCGGCTTTGCGCTCACCCGCGAGATTATACGCCGCCAGCGTATCGATCGCCGCCTGCTCGATCAGATTGACGAATTCCCTCACCATCAACTTGCGCCGCCGCAGGTCGATCAGCGTATAGGCAACCACCTGGCCCGGGCCGTGATAGGTGATCTGCCCGCCGCGATCCACCTTAACGAGGGGGATGCCGGTATCGGCCAGCAGCAGATGGGCTGGATTGCCCGCCAGACCCAGCGTATAGACGGCGGGGTGCTCGACCAGCCAGAGCTGGTCGGGGGTATCGGGCACGCGTGCGTCGGTATAGGCGCGCATCGCGTCGAAACTGCGCTGGTAGTCTTCGGTGCCGCGCCAGCACACGTCAATCGAGAAAGTCATTCGGCTAGTTTAGCGAAACCCACCTGAGCGTGCTCGCCTGCGCGCCGCGTCGAACCCATCGGCGCAAAAAGGATGCACTCAGGTCGGCGCGCCGCAGTGCTGCTGTGCGGGGCGCCGCAGATGCCCGGCGCGGGCCAGCAGTTGGCGCCACGCTCCCAGGCGGCGTGGCGCGGCGCGCCCGATCAGAATGTCGCCAGACGCTTCCGCCGAGACCCAGTGCTGCCGGTGCGGTTCGAGTTGCAGCGATTCGCCGGGCGCCAGCCAATAATCGGTCGCGTCATGCGCACGGGTGATCCAAAGGCGCGTCGAACCCGCCGTCAGCGTGTGCGCGCTGGACAGCTTCAGCGCCAGAACGTCATCCTGTTGCAGGCTGTAAACGTATTGGATTTTTGTTAGTTTATTTGTCATTTTCGGGCTCCGCGTTGCGTTGGTCGATGTGTTGATAATATGACTTGACGCCTCAACGGCCAAAGGATAAATTTTTCCTTTCTTGTCAATATTTTTCACATGGACATTCGCAAGCTCCCGAACCTTGGCGCCCTGCGCGCATTCGAGGCGGCGGCGCGCCAGGAGAGCTTTTCGCGCGCCGCGGAAGAGCTGTTCGTCACCCATGGTGCGATCAGCCACCAAATCCGGGCACTCGAGGAAGAACTGGGTACTCCATTGTTTGCTCGGCACGGCAAGCGTGTCAGCCTGACACCGGCAGGCCGCACCTACGCTGCCTGCGTGCGCGACGCGCTGCTCGATATCGCCCGTGCGACCCAGGCGCTGCGCGCCGGCGCCCGTCACGAGCGGCGGCTGGTCCTGAGCACCATGCCGTCGTTCGCAGCCCGCTGGCTGACACCGCGCATCGGACGCTTTATCGAACTGCACCCGCAACTCGAAGTGGAACTGCGCTGCAGCATATCGCTGATCGATTTCACCCGGGACGACGTCGACGTCGTCATCCGACTCGGCAATGGGACGTGGCCCGGCCTGCACGCGGAGAAGGTGCTGGACGAAGTGTTTTTCCCCGCCTGCAGTCCCGGTTTCAACGGCGGAAAGCTTCCGGCCCAACCTGGCGATTTACGTCACTGCACCCTGCTGCGCTCGGTCGACGAACCCTGGCAGCCCTGGTTCGAAGCCGCCGGCATTCACGATATTCCGGAGCCGCGCAGCGGCATTCTCTACGAGGATTCGGCAATGATGCTGCAGGCCGCGATCGACGGCCAGGGCGTAGCCCTGGTGCGCCGTTCGCTCGCCACCAACGACCTGGCCGCCGGCCGGCTCGTGCGGCTGTTCGACATCGATAGCGCCTATGCGTGGGACTATTATTTCGCGTGCCCGCCCGCACTGCTCAAGACCCAGCGGGTGAGCGCATTCCGTGACTGGTTCATGGACGAAATCGCCCTGTTCCGTACCGAATACATGCAACTGGAGCGGGCGCACACGATTGCCGCCTGAACCACGTGGCCAGACGCCGCACAGCGCCGTCACAACACCACGGTCACCATCGGATGAGCGGTCAAGGCGCGGTAGATATCGTCGAGATGGGCACGGCTCGTCGCTCGCACGGTCACCGTCAGACCGAGGTAATTGCCGGCCCGGGACGGCCGCATTTCAATGCGCGCGGCGTCGAACTCAGCATCGAATTGCTGCATCAGTTGGGCAATGCTTTGCGCAAACTCAGGCTGCATCCTGCCCATCACCTTGATGGGAAAATCGCACGGAAATTCGAGCAGGGTTTCGTTGACGGGACTCATGGGTTTTCCTTGGCGCGCCCAAGCCTGGCGCGCAACAGCTTACAAAAAATTTGGCTCGGCATGGGGGGCGTCGCCGATGCCGATCCGGGATGCCATTGATGCGGGCCGATTCTCATTTTTTCAAGAACTTCAATCGCAGGGCATCCCAAGCACGCCCCAGAATGCCGGCCTGCGGCACATCCTGCAGCGCCACCACCGGGAACGCAGCGACCTGCTTGCCATCGGCCGTGATGTTCACCGTACCGACCACCGCGCCCTTGGCCAGCGGCGCGATCAGCGGCGCGCGCACTTCCAGCACAGGCTTGATTTTATCGCCCAGCCCCTTGGGAAGGGTGACAAAGGTGTCCTTGTCGACACCGATCTCGACGGTATTGGCCCGGCCCTTCCAGATGCGCGGCTTGGCGATCACCTGACCCGCGCCGTATACGCGCAACGTATCGAAGCTCTGATAAGCGTAGTTCAACGCGCTGAGCGTGTCTTGCACACGGGCACGTTCGGTGGTGTTGCCAACTGCGATGGCCAGCACGCGTCGATCCACACCCGGCACATTCGGCATGGGCCGGTGCGCGGAGGCAATCAGGCAATAACCCGCCTCTTCGGTATGCCCGGTCTTGAGCCCGTCGACCGTCGGATCCAGGAACAACAGGCGATTCCGGTTCCATTGACGGATATGGTTATAGGTGAACGACTTGACCGCATAAATCGGGTAGTACTCGGGAAAATCCTCGATCAGCCGGGCCGACAGAATCGCCAGGTCGGCAACCGTCGTGTAGTTCTGCGGATCGGGCAGGCCGTCGACATTTACATAATGCGTATTCTTCAGTCCCAGCCGCTTGGCCTCATGATTCATCATGTTGACGAAGTTCGCCTGCGAACCGCCAATCAACTCGGCCAGTGCAATCGTCGCGTCGTTACCCGACTGCACGATCATGCCGTACACCAGATCGTGCACGCTGATCGGTTTGCCCGCTTCGATGAAGGTGCGCGATTCGTCAGCCCCGACCGAGCGCACGGACTCGCTTGGCCGCACCGTCTGATCCATCGAGATACTTTTATTCTTGAGTGCCTCGAACACCAGATAAGACGTCATCAGTTTGGCCAGCGAGGCGGGCGGGATGCGCTTATCGGGATTGCCTTGCGCGAGGAGCTGGCCACTCGTCAGATCGCTGATCAGCCAGGCCTTGGCGCTCATCGGGGGTGGCGGAACCTGCGCCTGCGCAGTCAACGAAACGGCAACGAGCGTCGCTACGCAAGCGACACGGGAAAACGCGGTGGAAATATTCATTGGCGATTCACGAAACGGGGTGCTAAGGCAGTAGCCATCGAATGTCTGACTACTTCGGCGGGGGCGCCGCCGTCAGACAATCCACACCAACCATTAGTTCAGCGAATGATATTCCCTGCGCCCGGGCGGGCACCAGGAGATGTCCCGAGCCAGCCCAACCGGCTCTTTCGCGTGCCTGTCGGGCTTCGCCGCTCAGCCGTTCGATGAAAACCCGTCAGGGAGCATCGATCAGCAGGCGTTCGACGATCTTGCCGTTGACCAGGTGACTATCGACGATCTCGTCGATATCGGCTTCGTCGATGTAGGTGTACCAGACGCCTTCCGGATAAACCACCACGGTCGGCCCGTCTTCGCACCGGTCCAGGCAACCGGCCTTGTTGATGCGCACCTGGCCCGGGCCCGCCAGGCCGAGAGCCTTGACGCGCTTTTTCGCATACTCCTGCATCGCTTGCGCGTTGCAGTTCGCGCAACTCGGACGCGGCGCATCGGGCTCGCGCTGGTTCAGGCAAAAGAAGACGTGATGCCGGTAATACTGGGACATGGGAAAAGGGGGCCGAAGCGTGCGATATCAATGGATACGAACCATTCTAACCGAGCCACGCAAAATCAGTGCGCCGCGCCTGGACAGGCGGCTCAAGGCTTGTCCGGCGGGAGTCTGGGGTGACCCCGGTGAGTCGGGTCGAACATCGCCAACAAATAAACCAGCGCCAAATAGGGCCAGATCAAATCGATCCATCGCGCCAGCACGTTGAAATGCAGATATTGTCCCTGGCGCCACGCATCGAGCGCCATTTGATAGTAGGGGTTGACCGGCAGCACATTGACCAGCAACAAACCCACCGACAGGGCCAGCAGGGCAACGCCACCCCGCATGCCGCGCGGCAGCCGGGCCGTCAGCAGCAGGAGAACCAAACCGCTCGCCAGGCCCAGCACGGCGCCCGGCGTCACCCAGTCAAATGCCTGGGCCGGGGAAAATTGCAGCGCGGCGGCAGCCGTCTTGACGGCGATTCCTGCGCTCAGCAAGGCCAGTATCAGGCGCAAACGCGGCGCCGAGCGGCGCATCGACAGGGTCGGCAACAGGCCCGCCACGAGCGTGCCGCTGGCTGCCACCATGGCCTCCCAGGCAAACTGTCCGGCGATCGGGTCAAGTGTCGCGACATCCCGCCGCAGGTGCGCCAGACCGGGAACCCAGCCAAGCAGCGTGCCGGTCGCGCCGGGGTCCAGACTCAACCAGATCTGCCGCATCAGGGCGCCCGTGCCGAAAAGAAATTGCTGCGGGTAGGCCTGCGCCAGCGGCCACAGGCCGAGCAGCGCCAATGCGGCGCTGGCGCGCCGGTCGAACCAGGCCAGACGCCAATGGCGCAGCCAGCCGCGATCGAGCAACGGGCTGGCCAGCGGCGCGGCAATCGCACCGCCGATCAGCGCGCCCAACGCGTTGGTTGCCAGATCGACGTTGGACGACACGCGAGACGGCAAATAGGTCTGCAACGACTCCATCGCCCCCGACAGCACCAGCCCCGCGGCAAATGCTGCAAATACGGCCCTGGCGCCGCGCCAGGCCGGATGCAATGCCAGCACCACGGCGATGCCCAGCGGCAAATAGCCGAGCACGTTGACGATCACGTCGAACCAGGTCAGATAACGCGGCAACGGCGCCAGCACGAAATCGAACGGGCCGACCGTGGCGCCCTGCCAGTCGAACGGATACAGGCTGGCGTAGACCATCAGCACCACCAGGGCCAGCAGGGCCTGGCGCACCAACGGCGAAGCGCGGCGCTGCCAGGGTTTGAGCGAACCGCCGCTCACGGTTCGCGCCCGCCGCGCGTCAAGACAGCGGCACCGTGGCGAGCCATCGCACCAGCGCCGCCTGGGCCGCATCGGTAGCCGCACGCAAGGCTGCCACGCCGCCACGTGCGTCGTTGCTCGGTGCCGGACGCGTCACGTGCAGCGTGGTTTGCGCGACCAACCTGTCATGATCGAAAACGCTGGCGCGCAGCACGACCGCGCCGTGACTGCGGCTACGGCTGTCGAACACCTGAGTGAATTCGTCCAGCTCGATCTTCAACAGCGGCGCCGCCACCGGGTCGCCGGCATTGAGCACGCTGCGCTGGCTCGCCAGCCGCGCTCGCAGGCGCTCGCCGAACAGGCGCTGGGGCGGCGCCAGCCAACGGCTGTCGGCATAGGCACGCGCCTGGTCGCCGTCGGCGCCCGGCAGGCGGTAGTACATCGATTCCTGGTCGAGCCAGGTGGGCGCCGCCACCATGACTTTGATCGGCGCCAGGGTGCGCCCGGAGTTCGCCGGGGATCCAGGCGCAGCCACCGGCGGCGGCCCGAGATCAAAGCGCTCGATATTCGCTGGCAATGGGCCGCTGGCGCATGCGGATAACAGAAGCGCAGCGGCACACGCGAAGAGAAGGCACAGTCGTTTCATGGATCGACTCTCAATTTTGCGGAACGGTTGACGGCCACGCAAAGCCACTCTCGCCCGGGCCAGGGGTCGGCGGTGTGACGCCGAACAGCAGGCTGCGGGGATTGCGGCTGACGGTGTCGGCGGCAGCGCCCAATGACTGCATAGTCGTGCGGGCCTGATCGCTCAGCACGTTAAAACGCGGCAGCGACTCTTGCTCCAGCGTGCCGCTCAGCTCGATGGTGGTCTGCTGCAGCGCCGCCAGACTCGCCGTCGCCTGGCTGGCGGCCTGGCCAATGCTGTTCAAATTGCGCGTGAGCGGCCCGTGCGGATCCGATAGTTCGGTCGCCAGCCGGTTGGTCGAGGCCAAGGTGCGATCGAGCGTATCGAGCGTCTGCGGCAGTTGCCGTGCCGCCGGCGCCAGCTTGCCGGTCAGGTCGCTGAGATTGTCCGCCGCCGATTTGATGCCGGCCACCATACTCATCATCTCGTCGCGATTGGCCCGGCTGAAAAGTCGATTGAGCGAGGTGCTCAGCTGTTGCACCTGGTTCAGCAGGGTCGTGCCGCGCTGCTGCAACTCATCGAGAAAACTCGGCCGCATATAGAGACGCGCCACGTGTGCCGGCGTCGAGACGAGCGGAGCCTTGTCGCGGCCGGTATCGTCCAGCTGCACATAGGCAATGCCGGTCACGCCCTGGAACCCGAGATTGGCAAAGGTCGAATGCGTCATCGGCGCGTCCTTGTTGACCAGAATGCGAATCACGATCTGCCCCGGATTGGCGGGATCGAAGTGAATGCTCTGGACCTTGCCAACGTCCAGGCCACGGTAACGCACCGCTGCCTCGGGATTGAGTCCGTTGACGTTAGTGCGGGAGATCAAATCGTAGGGCACGCGCTCGGTATTGTCGCGATTGAACCACAGCAGCGTCAGGATCACCGCGGCCACCAGGCCGATGGTGAACAGGCCCGCCAGGAAGGCGTGGGATTTATTTTCCATCTTGCAATATCTCCGAGAGCGCGGCACGGCGCTGGGGCGGCAAGGCCCCGAGCGCCCGGCGGCCCCGCGCGCCGAGGAAGTAGTCGTGAATGAAAGGATGATCGACCCGCACCACATCTTCGACCGGTGCATTGACCAGTACCCGGCGCTCGGCCAGTACCGCCACGCGAGTAGAAAGCAGCACCATGGTATCGAGGTCGTGCGTCACCATCACCACGGTCAGACCCAGTTCACGATGCAGATCGCCGATCAACGAAACAAACTCGTCGGAGGCCTGCGGATCGAGCCCGGCGGTCGGCTCGTCCAGAAACAGCAATTCGGGCTCCATCGACAGGGCCCGGGCAATGCCGACGCGCTTGATCATGCCCCCCGAGAGTTCGGAGGGCATCAGCATGGCCGCCCTGCATGGCAGCCCGACCATATCGAGCTTGAGCATCACCACATCGTTGATCAGGTCTTCGGGCACCGTATGGAGCTCCCGCAAAGGCTGGGCGATATTGTCGAACACGTTCAACGCCGAAAACAGGGCGCCGTGCTGGAACAGCATGCCGGTGCGGCGGCGCAGCAGGTGCACCGTCCTCGCATCGGCATTGGTGATGTCGTGTCCAAGCACCGTGATGCGGCCACTGCTCGGGGCCTCCAGCCCTATGATCTGGCGCACCAGCGTGGTCTTGCCCGAACCGGATCCGCCGACCAGCGCAATCACTTCCCCACGGTTGATCGTCAGATCCAGATGTTCGTGAATCACCGCGCTGCCATAGCGCTTGCACAAGTCACGCACATCAATGACGGTCTCGGCCGGCGCATGGGCGGCGAGGTGGGGCGAACTCATCGGACACCCACGCCGGAGAACACGATGGCAAAAATAGCGTCCGCCAGGATCACCACCGTAATGGAAGTGACGACCGATGTCGTGGTGCCCTCGCCCAGGCTGCGCGTATTCGGTTTGATGCGCAGGCCGAAATGGCATGCGACAAAGGCGATCAGCATGCCGAACACCACCCCTTTGCCAAGACCGATCCAGAGATTGGCCAGCGGCACCGCGCCCGGCAGCGCAAAGATGAAGTAATGGTAGCCAATGCCAAGTGCAGCGTTCGCCGCCACCATGCCGCCGATCAAGGCAATGACGTTGGTCCACATCACCAACAGCGGCATCGAGATGCCCAGCGCGATCACCTTCGGCAGAATCAGTCGGAGTCCGTGGGGAATATCCATCACCCTCATCGCATCGAGCTCCTCGGTCACCCGCATGACGCCGAGTTGCGCGGTGATCGCCGAGCCCGAGCGTCCCGCGACGAGAATCGCCGAGAGCACCGGCCCGAGTTCGCGGATTACCGACAGGCCGAGAATGTTGACAATAAAGGTGCTGGCGCCGAACACCTTCAACTGCTGAGCAGACAGATACGACAACACAATGCCGATCAGAAATGCCACCAGGGCGGTAATGCCCAGCGCCTGGGCGCCCGTGCTGTAGATATTCGCGGAAATTTCCCGCCACGGCCCACGCAGCGGATGCCGCACTACATGCATCAAATCAAGCACGAACTGGCCCAGCATCGTCACGCCGCCGCGCAGATGATCGACGAGCGAGAACACGGCCAGCCCGAGCCGGCTGACGATGTCGATATGCGGCGGCGGTTTGGGCGTTTCGCGGCGCTGATCGAATGCCGCCAGACGCTCGAACATGGTTCGCTGGTTTTCGCTCAGGGCGATGCGCGCCGGCAGACGCCGTTGCCAATAACGCCACAGCGCCTGAGCGCCCACGTGGTCGAGCCGCTCCACGGCATTGAGGTCCCAGCCGAGCTCGCCCGACGGCAACGCGCGCATCAGGCGCACCACGGTTTTCTTGCGGCGCGCCAGCGCGAAAGCAGTCCACAGGCCTTGCAACACCACGACGTGGCCTTGCGCATCTTGCTTGAGTTCCAGGCTCGGTGGAATGTCACGCTCCAATGCTGGTTTCTCCCGACACGAAATTGAGCTTCGCCATTGTAAGCCAGAAGCCAACGCAGCCCCCCGCCCGATGCCGGCGCGCCGTTACAATACCGTCCTATGAAAACCCCATTTTCCGATTCTTCCCCGGGCGCCGGCGACCAGGCGCCGGCGCGGCAAATCGACCGCGCTCGCCTGGCGGCCTTGACGAGTCGCGCGGTCACCGGCTGGGATATCGAATTGGTCGAGACAACCGGCTCGACCAACACCGATTTGCTCAACCGTTGGCGCAACGCCTCGCCGGGTAAGCCCACCATGCGGCTGGCTTACCGGCAAGAAGCGGGGCGCGGCCAGCGAGGCCGTGTCTGGCGCGGCATGCCGGGCGACAGCCTGATGTTTTCAGTGGCCTGCGGTTTGCCTCTCACGCTGCCGCAATTGGCCGGCTTGAGCCTGGCCACCGGGGTCGCCGTGATCGAGGGCCTGCAGCGGCTACCGCTTTCGGCGCCGCAAGCGTTGACGCTGAAATGGCCCAACGACGTCTTGCTGGCCGGCCGTAAATTGGCCGGTATTCTGATCGAAGCGAACGGGGCCGAGGCGGGACGCACCACGGTCGTCATCGGCATCGGCCTGAACCTGCGACACACGCAGGCACTCGATGCGCAACTGGCCGCCGACCAGGCCGAACAGCCTCAGGCGTTGGCCGCAGCGCGGCCCGCCGCGCTGGAAGAAATTCTGTCGCAAGTCGATATGACCCACACGCTGGCAGTCCTGCTCGATCAACTCGAGCAGATGCTGACGCGCTTTGCCGTCGACGGCTTCGCGGCATTCCGTCCCGCCTGGGAGGCGCTGCACGGCTTCGCTGGCCAGCCCGTGCGACTGGTACAGCCGGGGATGGCCGACACCGAAGGCATTGCGCTGGGTGTCGACGACAGCGGCTGCCTGCGGCTGGGCACCGCCGACGGCGTGCAACTCGTCACCAGCGGCCAGGTTTCGCTGCGGCCCCGGGAGCGCGCGTGAGCCCCGCCCTCTTGATCGATGCGGGCAATACGCGCCTGAAGTGGGCGCTCGCGCCCATGCCGCGGCCGCAAAACTGGCAACCTCGCCAGCCCGCATATTCGGCCAGCGGCGCCGTCGCCCAACGTGACTGGCCGGCGCTTGCCGAGCAACTTGCGGCGGCGACGGCCACTGCGCCGCCGCACGTCTGGCTATCCAACGTCGCCGGCACGGCGGCCGAACAGGGATTGCGCGACACCCTGCGACAACTCTGGGGGAAGGCCGCGCCCGTGCCCCGTCTGCACAGCATCCGCGCCCAGGCAACCCAGTGCGGCATTGTCAACCATTACACCGAACCCGCGCAGCTCGGCTGCGACCGCTGGGCAACGCTGATCGGCGCGCGCGCGGCATTCCCCGGCGAGCATCTGCTGGTCGCCACGCTGGGCACGGCGACCACGTTGGAGAGCCTGAGCGCCGTCGGCGACTTTCTCGGCGGACTGATCGCCCCCGGACCGGCATTGATGCTGTCGTCACTGGCCAACGGCACCGCGCAACTGCCCGCCGTATTGCCCGAGCAACCGGCCGATGCCCCATTCGCAACCAACACTCGCGCGGCCATGCTGGCCGGCTGCCTGGCCGCCCAGGTGGGTCTGATCGAGCGCAGTCATGCCGCCCTGCGCGCACGGCTCGGCGAGGTGCGGTGCGTGCTGACGGGCGGCGCCGGGCGGTGGCTGTCGCCCCATCTTTGCATATCTCACACCGCGCACGATAATCTGGTCCTGGCCGGCCTGTTCGAAATTGCCTCCTCGGAATCAAACGCGTCTTTGGAAAGCCACACACTATGATTCGCGCGTCATTGCTGGTCGGGCTGCTGCTCGTCAACGCAGGCTTGCTTGCGGCTCAGTTGGGCTGGTTGCCGGTGGGCAACGGCGAACATGACCCCGGGCGGCTGGCGCGGCAGATTCATCCGGAAAGACTGCGTGTGCTGCCGCCCGGCGTAAGCGTCGCGCTCGCCACGCCAGCCGTCGCCAATGCCGTGCCGCTGCCCGCCCCGCCGGTGGCGACGCCGCTGGAGCCGACGCCTCCGACACCCGCCTCGCCGGCACAAACCGCGTCATCGGCCAGCGCGCCGCCGCCGGCATCGGCGCCGTCCGCCCCCGGCGCGCCGGCCGATTGCGTCGAAATCGGTCCGCTCGGGGCGGCCGAGGCAACCCAGGCCAAGGGGCTGATTCTGGCCACGATGCCGGCCGGGCAAGGTGACCTGCAAAGCGTGCCCAGCGTTGCACGGTGGTGGGTACACCTGCCGAACGTCGGCAGCCGCGCCGAGGCGGATCAATTGACCGCCCAACTGCGTCATGCCGGGGTCACCGAGTACTACGTGCTCGACAGCCAAGGCAAACCGGGATTCGCGATATCGCTCGGCTTATTCAATGAGAAAGCCCGGGCCGAACGACTGGCCGGCTCACTGAAGCAGAAAGGGTTTGCGCCGCTGGTCACGGAAAAGGCCGCGAGTGGCAGTCAATTGACCTACCGAGTGTCCAACCTCAGCAAGGCAACGGCTACCTCACTCATCGCCATGGCCCACCAACAATGGCCGTCGACACCGGTGCAGCAATGCGCGGCGCGGTAGCGCGCCGCGGTGCTCTCAAGCCGCCCGGCGCAGCGCGAGCACGGGCCGGACTTCGCCGGTACGCAGTCCGCGCGCGTTAGTCAACTGGGGCCGGACCCAGGGGGCAAGCGGCGTTTGCATCGGGTCCTTCACCAGGCCCAGTTGAACCAGCACCTCGACAGCCGCCGTATACAGCGCACGCATATTGCCGTCGACAGTCTTGATGGCAATACCTAACCCGGCCGAGCGGATGCCCAGCGCCTGAACCCCGTCAGCGCCGATTTTCGCGACCCAGTCGCCCGGCATCGTGCGCATGAACGCCAGATCGTTGCGATTGGTTCCCGAGACCAGCTCGGGATGACCCGTCATGGCAGCGTACAGCTCGGCCAGGCCGGCGCCATACCGCGACTGTGGCTCGGCCTGCGCCAGACGCGCGTAGGCGGCGGCCAAATGGCTCAGCGGCAGCGCGTAATTCGGCGCCGAGCACCCATCGATCCCCATGGGCAGCGCCTCGCCATCGACTGCGGTCACGTCGGCAACGGCGCGCCGGATCTCGCGCTGCAGCGTATGCGCCGGGTCGAGATACGTCTCAAGCGGCAAGCCGTGCTGCACGCAGTACGCGAGGAACCCGGCATGCTTGCCGGAGCAATTGTGATGCAGTTGGGTCAGTTGCAAATCGGCCGGCACCGGCTCACCGACGCTGGCGTAATAGGTCGGTACGTGGCACCCGCATTGCAGGTGGTGCTCGTCGCAACCGCTTTTGTCCAGCAGGCGCGCAACCGCCTGCACATGCATGGTCTCGCCCGAGTGACTGGCGCATAGCATCGCCAGCTCGCTGGAGTCCAACGAGAAATGCGCGGGCCCGCCGCCATGCACAAAAGGCAATGCCTGAAACGGTTTGAGCGTGGAGCGCGTGAAGGTCAGGAAATCGGGATCGCCAGCGGCATATTGGATGCGGCCGTGTGTGTCAACCACCGCCACCGCGCCGTAGTGGACACATTCGACCGTATCGCTCCCCTGCGCGCCACGGGTGACTTCAACCAGCGGTGCCAATTTCATGATTGCCTCACTTTGCGCAGCAGCGCCGTCGTGGAGCGCTCGTAATCGAACGGAATCGCCAGGGCACGCCCGCCCCAGCTGCGCACCAGCGCGGTTTCGGCCAGCCGCTCCATATCGTAATCGCCGCCCTTGACGAGTATGTCGGGGCGCAGTGCTTCGATCAATTGGTAGGGCGTGTGTTCTTCGAACGGCACGACCCAATCGACACTGGCCAGCGCGGCCAGCAACGCCATGCGGTCGTCGAGCGAATTCACCGGACGGTCGTCCCCCTTGCCGAGCGTTCGCACCGACGCGTCGCTGTTGACCCCCACCACCAGGCAGGCGCCCAGCGCTCGCGCCTGCGCCAAATAAGTGACGTGCCCGCGATGCAGAATATCGAACACGCCATTGGTAAACACGAGCGGGCCTGGCAATGTCGAACGGCGCGCGCACAGCGCTTCTCGGGTGGTGATTTTGCTCTCGAAATCAGCGTTCATCGAAAAAGTGAGTGAAAGAAGTGGCGACGCTATTGTCCCACGCTCATTGCTCGAGTCGCCAACAAAAAGGGGCCCGCAGGCCCCTTTGACAATGTCGCGTATCGGCGCCGATCAGACCGAGTGCGTCGCGTTTTGAATTGCGCTGCCCAGACGGGATGTGATTTCCTTACGATAGCGGTTCAGATCCTGCGCCGTCGAGAAACTGCGCTCGAACAGCAAAGACAGGTTGTGCAGAATCCGGTCGACGACCTTCTTCTCCCAGCCGTCGTCGAACTTGATCTGCTCGTCGAGCCAATGCTCGAGCCACGCCGGGTCGGGCAGCTTCGACTGCACCGTGTCGTTCGGGAACATTTCTTTGTTGACGTGCAGATTGGTCGGGTGCAGCGGCTTTTCCGTGCGGCGCGCCGAAGCCATCAGCACACCGATCTTGGCAAACGCCGAACGCGCCGTGTCGCCGAAGCGCGTCATCGCCTTCTTCATGTAGCGCAGATAGGCGCCGCCGTGACGGGCTTCATCGCGCGAAATGGTTTCATAGATGCATTTGATCACCGGCTCGGTGTGCCACTCGGCAGCGCGGCGATACCAGTGATTCAAGCGAATTTCACCGCAGAAATGCAGCATCAGGGTTTCCAGCGGCGGTGCCGGATCGAACGGGAAGCGCACCGCATGCAGCTCTTCCTCGGTCGGCATCAGATCCGGCCGGAAGCGGCGCAGGTATTCCATCAGCACCAGCGAATGCTTCTGCTCCTCGAAAAACCAGATGCTCATAAACGCCGAGAAATCGCTGTCGTCGTGATTGTCCCTCAGAAACATCTCGGTGGCCGGCAGAGCCGCCCATTCCGTGATGGCGTTCATCTTGATCGTGCGAGCCTGCTCGTCGGACAGCAGGGATGCGTCGAACTGGCTCCATGGAATATCCTTTTCCATGTTCCATCGCACGGCCTCCAGCGACCTGTATAGCTCCGGATACAACATTCCGTCCATTTCATTACCCCCAAGAAGAAGGCCCAAGCCTTCCACATCACCGATCTCAATTCTTAATGAAGTTTACGCAAATAGCAGTGTTTTGGATGTCGCACGCGACATCCGGGCGCTGCCATCCCGCGCCCCAATGAGAGTGAGTCGGTCAATCCACCTGCCCAACCTGCCCGCCAACACCGTCCCAAGCACGCGTCGATTGCCCACCTCCCGGGAACCATGGTAATCACCATGGAAATGATGCCTTGTCAAAGTCATTTGCCCGGACCACCCAAAAATCCGAGACAAACCGTTGAATAATAACATAAAATTCCCAATCAACCCGATTCGATTCGCACCTCGGGCGGCACGCTGGCCGCGGCTCACTGGCCGCTCATGGCTTGCCAAGTCGTGGCTGCTGCCTTAGCGTTGGCATTGACGAGTCCGCTCGCCTTCTTTTCGGCACAGAAACGCCCATGGAAATCGACCACACAGCGGCCGTGAATCGGCTGATTCGCTTCTTCGAAACGCTGACGCTGCAGAGTATCGCCAGTCTGGGTGAGTTTTATGTCAGTACCGCATATTTCAAGGATCCGTTCAACGAGGTGCGCAACGTGCAACAGATCGCCGGGATCTTCACGCACATGTTCACCCAGGTCGATGCCCCGCGCTTCGAGGTGACCGCCACCATCGTGCAGGGGCACCAGGTTTTTCTGGCGTGGAACTTTCATTTCCATTTGAGAAATCGGTCCCACGAAGCGTGGCAGATTCGCGGCGCCACACATCTGCGCCTGGCCGCCGACGGCCGTGTCGCTTACCATCGTGATTATTGGGATGCGGCCGAGGAACTCTACGAAAAACTGCCGGTGCTGGGTTTGCTGATGCGCTTCCTTCGCCGGCGCGCCAGCGCCGCAAGGTAAGCTCCGGCGCCGCCGTCAATCAGCGGCCATCGCCGGCGGCGGCATGCTGCCCGGAGCGCCCGACGCAATGGCCCTTGGCCCGCCGAGCCACAGCTCGACCTTATCGCGCTGCGCGAACGTGTCGGCCTCACCCAATGCGATCAATTCCCGGGTGTACTCCGACTCGAACAGCAAATAGCTGGCGAATGCCGCGCCCGGCGCATCGGCCGCACCCAATCCGCGCAGAATCGCGCGCACCGGCACTGGCAGGCATTTGATGTGGCGTGCCGCGATGGGCTCGATGCGCTGGCTGGGCGCGATCACCAGCACTTCCACCGGACGCCAGCCGCTGCCGCTCAAGTCAGCATCGGCAACGTAACGCAGCACGTTATTGATGTGGTTCAGACGCTCGACGTCGGCGCTCAGGCCATCGAGAAATACACTGGCAAGCGCCTGCCCGCCAATTTGCGCCAGGCTCGGATAGCCGGGCGCCGGCTCACCGCTGCTGTCCACACCGTATTGCGCATGGGCCGCGCCGATCACCAGGATCCGCGAGGCGCCAAGATGGATCGGCGGGCTCAGCGGCGCGATCTGGCGCATCGATCCGTCGCCGAAATATTCCCGATGCCCATCCAGCTCGAGCGGCACTGCCGGGAACAGAAAAGGGATGGCGCTGGAGGCCAGCAGGTGGTCCACGCCCAGCCGGACCTGGCGGGCAATCCGTTGCGTGCGCACCCACGGCTGGATCGGCTGGGCGCCCTGGTAAAAGGTGACATGCTGGCCGGACGAATAGCTCAGCGCCGTCACCGACAGCGCATGCAGTATCCCTGCGTTGAAGATACGCTCGAGGCGATCCAGATCCATCGCTCGATGCAGCAACACGGCCAGCGGCGAGCAATCGAACAACGAACGCGGAGCGCGGCGCAACGCCCAACCCAACGACAAGGCGGTCAACCAGCGCGAGCCGACCGCCATGATGCCCAGAGAGTCGGCGCGAAAAACCTGGTCGGCGTGAAAACCCTCCCACACCTGCACCAAATCGGCAATGCCCGCGTGGAAGTCATCCGCGCGGCAAGCCACCGCGGCGGCGTTGATGGCGCCGGCCGAGGTGCCGCAAATGACGGAAAAAGGCGACGCGCGCCGGGCGGGGGTGAGTTCGCGCATGATTTCGGCAATACCCTTGAGCACGCCGACTTGATATGCAGCTCGTGCCCCACCGCCCATCAGCACAACCGCCGTTCTTGGCGCCGCCATATTCGGTCTCGCTGCTACCGGCCGGCCCGGGTACCGGCCGTTCCTGCGAATCAGGCCGCGCCGGCTGGCTTGCGCGGCGACTTATCCGCTGTCTTCTTGCCGGCGCTCTTGGTCGTTGCCTTCGCGGCGGGCTTGGCCGCCGTCGAGGGACTCGATGCAGCCGACGCCGACTGCGCCGCGGCGGCGATCTGCTCGAACTGGTCACGCACCGCATTCCACCAGAGACTGGGGTCCAGCGCCGCATAGGCCGATGCCGCCTCCGCAAACGGCGACTGGCCGGACGTCGCGTCGCCGTCCGCGCGCGCCCCGCCCGGTTGCTCCGGCGCGGACGCCTCGGACTTGCCGTCCTGCGCCGGTGCGGCGTGCGCCTTGGGTTGCGCGCCCTGCGCGGCGGCCCCGAAGCTGGCACCGAACGAGCGCAGCGTGGCATAGGTCGCGCGCTGCACTTCGAATGCTTGAATGGTGGAGCGCAGCATATTGACGTTGAGCGTGAGCCACTGTTCGACCGCTCGCATCTCGGCGATGCGCTTTTCCAACTCCTCCGGGCTCAGTAGTGGCGCACTGTTCTCCATCAGTTGGGTCAAGGGTGCGGTAAACGCCGAGGGTGGCGTAAAGGCCTCCCACATTTTCTGAAGGATTTCGAAGCCGTTCGGCAATGCAGCGGATGCGTCGCTCATCGTTGTCTCCCGCAAGGACGTTATCGGATGGTACTCATTACATCATACGCCGCGAGGTTCAAAACGGCGCATCCGGCGCGAACCCGGGCGCGCGACGCTCGCGCAGCGAGGCAATGCCCTCCTTCACGTCGGGCCCGGAAAACCCCATGAATTCGAGCGCCAGCGACGTGTCGAACGTGGGACCGGCCGCGCGCAGCCAATTGTTGAGCGCGTATTTGGTCCAACGCATCGCACTTTGCGAGCCATGGGCGAGTTTACCGGCGACTTCGAATGCCTTGGGCAGCAACTCCGACTCGTCGACAGCAAGCGACACCAGCCCGATGCGCTCGGCCTCCTCGCCGCTGACCGGCTCGCACAGCAACAGGTAGTACTTGGCCTTGGCCATGCCGCACAGCAACGGCCAGACGATCGCCGCATGGTCGCCCGCCGCCACCCCCAGCCTGGTGTGGCCGTCGATGATGCGGGCATTCCTCGCGACAATCGAAATATCGGCCAGCAGCCCTGCCACCAGGCCTGCGCCGACGGCCGGCCCATGCATGGCCGAGACGATCGGCTTGCTGCAATTGATCACGTTGTAGACCAGATCACGCGCCTCGCGCCAAACGCGCGCGCGCACATCGAAATCGTTCGCCATCTCCTCGACCAATCCCAGGTCGCCACCGCCGGAAAATCCCTTCCCCTCGCCACGAATGACCACCACGCGGGTCTCGGGGTCCCGATCGATGTCACGCCAGACGTCGGCCAACTCACGATGCATTGCCTGATCGGCGGTCGCCAGGCCACTGCGGTTGGCGCCCGTCCCGTTCATGATCAACTCGAGTATCCCATCGGGGTGCCGCTTGAACTCCAGCGCGTGATAATCAGCGTAATCCATCCTTGACTCCATAAAAAATCCCCGCCGCAGCGGGGATATCCGACTCGGCGCAGCGGGCGCTTACTTCACCAGCACCCACTTGCCATGTTCGATCTCCACCATCACACGGGAGCGTTGGTCCAGCCCTTGGTGGTCGGTCTTGCTCATATTGACCACCCCGTTGCTCACGTGCAAGCCGTCGGTCGACTCGAGCGCATCGCGCAGCGCCTGACGGAACGCAACCGTGCCCGGTTTGGCGGTCTTCAGTGCCTGCGGAATGGCGTGCTGCAGCAGCAAGCCGGCGTCCCATGTGTACGAACCGAATTCCGATACGGAACCCGGGCCATATTTGCCATCGTACACTTTAGTGTAATGCAGGGCCGGCGCCTTGGCCGGGTTGTTGTCGGGCAATTGCGCGGCGACCACCACCGGACTCGCGGCCAGGTAAGTGCCATTGCAATCCGCGCCGCACACGCGCAGGAAGTCGTTATTGGCCACGCCATAGTTGTGATAGATCAGGCCCTTATAACCGCGCTCGACCAATGTGCGCGGCGGCAAGGCAGCCGGGGTGCCGGCCGCGCCCACCACCACCGCGCCCGGCTTGACCTCCAGGAGGTGCAGCACCTGGCCCAGCACGCTCGGGTCGGTCCGGTTGAATCGCTCGTTGGCGACGATCTTGATTTGATGCAGGGCGGCGAACTTGGCGATTGCATCGTAAAACGATTGGCCGAGCGCGTCGTTCTGGCCAATATAGGCAAGCGTCTTCACGCCATGATCGCTGGCGTGCTGGACAATTGCCGAAGCCATCTGCGTGTCGGTCTGCGGCGTCTTGAAGACCCAGGCCCGCTTGGCGTCCATCGGCTCGATGATGTGCGCCGACGAGGCCAGCGAAATCATCGGTGTCTTGCCCTCGGCCACCACGTCGATCATTGCCAGCGAGTTCGGCGTGATCGACGAGCCGATAATGGCATCCACATGATCGTCGTTGATCAATTTCTTGGTGTCTCGCACCGCGGCGGTCGTGTCCGAGGCGTCGTCGAGCACGATGTACTGCACCGGCTGGCCACCAATTTCATGCGGCAGCAAGGCGATCGTGTTGCGCGCCGGGATGCCCAGCGAGGCGGCCGGCCCGGTCATCGAAAGGACCGCGCCGATCTTGATCTGCGCAGCGGCGGTACCCGCCACGGTCAGCAACAGCGCGGCAGCCAGAGTATGCAACGAAGAAACACGCATTCAGGATCCCCTCAATATATAGTTTAGGAGTAAAAGAATAACTCAGTCACCGCCAGCCGGCATCAGGGTAGACCCGTACACGGCCGCCCGCACCGGCCGGCCCATCCACGGCGATTCACCTTCACATTTTCTTGTCCTAAATTCAGAAATTTCTGCATCTCCAGGTTGTTGTTTCTCCGCGGTTGGTCGCGGTAAATTTCCGGCGTCGGCGCGCTTCACACCACTTCCGCGCGAACGCCGAGATCGCCATTGATCCGGCATCCGAAACGTCTCGTGTATGCGCCACCAGGCACGTCAATGGTCACGCACGTCCGAGCATTCAACCGCCACGATAGACCTACCCCATGCATATGCGCAAACTGTTCGCCATTTGTCTGCTCGCCGCCACCTGCCTGGCCGGCGCAAACGCTGTCGCCGCGCCAACGGTCGACTTCACCGTGGCATTTCCCGACAAGGAGCCGACCTCACTCAAGAACGGCCGCAAAACCTACAAAGTGCGGGCCTACCGGGTCGCGCTCGATCCACAGCAGGTGCGCCGCGCAACCCACACGGTCAGCGACAGGGACATGGTGTGGGATTCCGGCGACCTGGTGCTCGGCACGTCGTCGGAAATCAAGCCCGTGACCTACCAAGGGCAAAAGGCCCTGCTGCTCGACACGGACAGCGGCGCCATCATCGTCGCCTATGATGAGAACAAGCCGAAGAATGCGCCGGCCAAGGTGCTGTTTCATCGCGAGCTGACCGGCGACGGAGCCGATTCCATGAACGTGCACAGCGCCGAAGTGCTGCCCGATGGCAACGTGGTCATCGCCGATTCGAACGGCTACCTGTACCTTCTGACCAAGCCGCGCGACGCACGCGACGTGCACCAGCCAATGGCGCGATCGAAATGGTACGACCTGGATTTCGCGCACGGCGTCGTGTGGGACCAGCGCAGCGAACGGCTTTACGCGCTAGGGCACGACAAGATTGCCGTGTTTGCCTACCGCGCAGGCACTACCCCCGAGGCATCGGCGCTGGTGTTGCAGACCACGTTCGACATTGGCCGCTACTATGAGCGCTGCCAACGCTATCCCGCGGTTTGCCCGGAAGACGGCAACTGGAAAGATGGCGGCCACGACCTGTATCCGGTGCCGGGCACGCGCAAGCTGTTCGTGACCACCGGGGAGCGCGTCTTCACGTTCGATCTCGATGCCAACCGGGCGGGCGCCGCCGCGGTGCTCGAGCCCTACACCCCGATGTTCGCCATCGACAGCACCGTGTCACGCGCGCTGGAGAAAAAGTCGCCCAAAACCGGCCGCAGCCGTGCCGAGGAATTGCGCGTGGTGCTCAGGAAGGGCGGCGTCAAGAGCATTTCCCAGATTCCCGGCAGCCAGATCGTGCTGGCCCAGGCGGCGCCCTGGTTCGCCAGCGGCAGCGAGCATAGCTACCACTACGACCGCAATACGCTGCTGGTGGCCACACGCGCGAGCGACCGGCCCGATGTCGACCTGAGCGACGCGCTCAAAATCCAGCTGCCGAAATCGACCTGGTTCTACAAGGCGCGTGTGCTCCATTGGGAAGCACCGGCGCAGGAATGACCCGGCCGGCATAGCGAACCTGCCTCAGGCAGCGGCCAGCGGCACCACCTCCTGGTCGATGGCGCCAAAAATCGACTTGCCGCCGGCATCGGTCATCTCGATGCGCACGGTGTCGTGAAATTTCATGAAGCCGGTTTGCGGCGCGCCATGCTCGATCGTCTCCAGCATGCGGCGCTCGGCGATGCAGGCACTGCCCTTGCTGCGATCGACATTGGAAATCGTCCCCGAGCCGACGATCGTGCCGGCACCGACGTTGCGCGTGCGGGCAATATGAGCCACCAGTTGCGCGAAATCGAACACCATGTCGGTGCCGCAATCCGGTGCGCCGAATTTCTTGCCGTTCCATTGCACCATCAGCGGCCGGTGCACCTTGGCGTCGCGCCAGGCGTCGCCCAATTCGTCGGGCGTTACCGCCACCGGCGAGAACGCCGTGGCCGGTTTGCTCTGGAAGAAACCGAACCCCTTGGCGAGTTCCGCCGGAATCAGATTGCGCAGACTCACGTCATTGACCAGCATCAACAGGCGAATGCCGGCCAACGCGCGCTCTCGACTCGCGCCCATCGGCACGTCGGCCGTCACCACCGCCACTTCCGCCTCGAAGTCGATACCGAAATCCTCCGACGCGCATACGATGTCATCGCATGGCCCCAGCAGATCGTCGCTGCCGCCCTGATACATCAGCGGGTCGGTCCAGAACTCCGGAGGCATCTCGGCGCCGCGTGCCTTGCGCACCAGCTCGACATGATTGACGTAAGCCGAGCCATCGGCCCACTGATAGGCGCGCGACAGCGGCGCCATGCACTCACGCGGATCGAAGGCGAAAGAATGCCGGCCGCGACCATGATTGAGGGCGTCATAGACCTCCTGGAGTTGCGGCGCGTAAAAATCCCAATCGTCGAGCACCCGCTGCAGGGTGGGTGCGATACCATCGGCGACTTGCGCGGTGGCGAGATCGCGGGAGACAACGATCAGCAAACCGTCGCGGGAACCATCTTTGAGCGTAGCGAGTTTCATCGTGAAATCAGAGCGGACCGAATTGGAGGCGAGGTTAGCACGCCGGCCAAAAATTATGATTAGTTAAATTTATTCTATAGTTGTGAATTACCTTCATGCTTGCCCAGGCGAGCCGACGTATATTTCATGAACAGTGTACCTAACGCCGAATCCGCCGATCTCGAACCGGAAGAAAAACTGCGCTCCGGCATTCAATCCATCGAAGTCGGCTTCAAGCTGATCGAGGTCCTCACGCATGCCACGCAGGCATTGATGCTGCGCGATCTGGCCCAGTTGGCCGGCATGAGCCCGGCCAAGGCCCATCGCTATCTGGTGAGTTTTCAGCGACTCGGCCTCGTCATTCAGGATCCGATCTCGGGCCGCTACGATCTGGGCCCGTTCTCGCTGCGCATGGGCCTGGCTTGCCTGTCGCGCGTGGACGCCTTCAAGCAGGCCCGGATCGCGCTGACCGATCTGCGCGACAGCATCGACCAGACCGTCGGCATCGCCGTCTGGGGCAATCATGGTCCGACCGTGGTGCACTGGATGGAGGCCTCGCACACGCTGCGCGTGAGCCTGCGTCTGGGCGACGTCATGCCGATGCTCACCTCGGCCACCGGCCGCCTGTTTGCCGCGTATTTGCCGCCTCGCCACACGGCCCCGCTGATCGAAGCCGAGCTCGCCGAGGTGCAGGGCACGCGGCTGCAGGGCATGCCGACTACCCGCCAGGCCTACGACGCGCTGCTCGACGACGTGCGCGCGCACGGGGCCGCGCGCGTCGAAGGCACGCTGCTGCCGTCCATCCACGCCTTCTGCATGCCGGTGCTCGACGCCACCGGCCAACTGGTGATGGGGCTCCTGGCGCTCGGCTCGGAGGCCCGTTTCGACAGCCGATGGGGCGGGCCGATAGACACCGCGCTGCGCACGCTGTCGCAACGCCTGTCGGCGGATATGGGGTACATTGAACCCTAAGCCGGTTCGCCGGCACCGTTGACCCCCAGGTTTTTCGAGCCGGGCACGCTCGCCCGGCGCCCCCCGCATGCCCAGCCGCGCTGCCCAGTCCGTCTCGTTTGCACCTGCCTTGCGCGCGCCGCGCAGGCCATGGCTGCGCTCACTGGCGGTACTCGCGTTCGTGGCCTTGCTGCACCTGCTGGGCGGCGTCTGGTTTGCGCGGCGCGAAGTCATGCCGCCCTCACCGAACGCGCCGCCGCTGCGCGTCACGCTGATACCCCTTGCGCCGGTAGGCGACGCGCCGATAAAAAAACCTCTCCCTCCTCGGGCGGCGCCGCGTCGTCACGCCAAATCGCCGGGGCATGCCGTGAAAGCCCCGCCCAGACCGCCCGCTCGCCCCGGCCCGACTCCGTCACCCTTGCCGCCCACTGCGACCGGAGAGCAGGCGGCGCTGGGCGGCATGCCGGCGGCAACGGCGCCACCATCAGCCGGGCCGCCGCAGTCACGCCAGGGCGGTGGCACCCCCTTCGCACCGCCGCCCTCGGCCGATCTCGAATACGACGCCTTCGTCAATGGCGTACGCAACCAGACCGGTATGATCCGCTGGCACAACGACGGCCGCCATTACTCGCTGCAAGTTGCCATACCGCTGCTGTTCGTCGGCACCTTCAGCTATACCAGCGAGGGCGGCTTCGACGCCTACGGCATCGCGCCCGCCCGGTATACCGAACAGCGCGGCAAGCATGCGCCGGCGGTCACCACCTTCGTGCGCGGCGCGCACCCCGAAATCACCTTCAGCAAGGTCGGCACCGTCCTGCCGCTGCCCGCCGGCGCACAGGACCGTTTCAGCATGGTGTTCGAGCTGGCGAGCCTGGCGCGCGGCGACCCCCGCCGTTACAGGCGCCCCGGTGCGACGCAGCCGTTCTATATCGCCGATACCGACAGCGGTGAAATCTGGCCGATCGAATACGTCGGCCCGCAGACAATGCCCGGTCCCGACGGGTATCTGGAGACCCGGCATTTCACCCGGCTGGCGCGCCGCGCCGGCGACCGCCGCAAAATCGACGTCTGGCTCGCGCCGGCCTTGGACTGGCTGCCCGTGCGGATCCGCCAGACCGAGCCCGACGGCACTGAATTCGACCTGGTGCTGCGCTGCGGTCCGGGCGCCGCCAATGGACCAGAACCAGGAACCGGCGCCCCGGTCTGGGAGTCAACGTTTAAACAGCCATGAACGTTAATTGAAATAACCACGTCACCACGGAGCGTTCTCAAGAAATCACGCCTGCAGGCCGTTAAATCATTCAAAGCGCCAGCACTCAGGGCCCTCTTGAATTCGTCCTTAAGAGCACCATTTACGTGCCGAGAATATTTTTGCAGGAATACCGGAGAGCCGTCATGCTGATGATCTACAACAGCCCTAATTACTGCGTCGTGGAGTTTGCCGCTCTGAGCGACAACCGCTCGCTTTCCGCGGGTGGCTACGAGATTGTCGACAAGCACGCGCGTCGAGAAATCTTCCTGGACGGCGAATTGGCCGCCCAATTTCGGCAAGAAGTACAGAAATTGATCGCCACCGAACCCTCGGAAGACGAAGTCGACGACTTTCTTGGCCAGTTCGACAGCCTGATGACACATCCCGTCATACTCCACTGACGTCTCGCTGGTTTACGGCCTACCACCAACCCCGCCGCCGGCGGGGTTTTTGTTTGCGCGGCGCTGGCTCAGCACTGCTCCCAGGGCAAACCCTCGCAGCGCCAGCCATTGGTCGCGTTGCGGTGATGGCGCGCATCGAGGTCGCCCTCGAAGCCGTGCAGCACACCATAGACGAGCGAAAAACCCTGCCGCTCGAGGGCCTCGCCGGCCGCCGCGCTACGGTTGCCGCTGCGGCAGATCAGGACGATCGGCCGGTCGGATCTGGCGCCCGCGAGCTTGCGCACCCCGACGATGAAATGCGGGTTGATCTCCCAATGCGGCCCGTCGTTCCAGGCCACGTGCGCGGCGCCGATCGGATGGCCGACGAACAGGTATTCCATCTCGCTGCGGCAATCGATAAACAGGGCATCGGCCCGCTGTTGAAGCAATTCGTGGGCGCGCGAGGGCGCGAGAAATTCCATTTGGCGTTCCGCTGGTCGAGGTGGCAGCCGAGAAAAAACCCTTCGCATCGTGCGCCCATCAGGGTAGCGCCCGATGCGTCAGGCGCAAAACCATTAGAATTATAGGTTTTAGCGCGGCCTGCGCCGACCGCTGCCCCCAAAACCGGCAAGCGGCCCGCCGGCGCCGCAGTGCCGTCAGGACTCTTAGCGATGAACCAAACCGTTTCCCTTCCCCGTGAGCACGCCCAGACCGAGCGCGGCTACACGCGCGGCCAGGCCCTGCCGGATCTGCTGCGCCAGCGCATCCTGATCCTGGATGGCGCGATGGGTACCATGATTCAGCGCTACAAGCTCGACGAAGCGCAATATCGCGGCGAGCGCTTTGCCGATTTCCCGCACGACGTGAAGGGCAATAACGAGTTGCTCTCGCTCACCCGGCCCGACGTGATCGGGGAGATTCATCGTCAATATCTGGCCGCCGGGGCCGACATCATCGAGACCAACACGTTCGGCGCGACCCGAATTGCGCAGGCCGATTACCACATGGAGCATCTCGCCGACGAGATGAACGTGGCATCGGCCCGTCTTGCGCGCGCCGCATGCGACGAATTCAGCACGCCCGACAAGCCGCGCTTTGCCGCCGGCGCCATCGGCCCGACCCCCAAAACCGCCAGCCTGAGCCCGGACGTGAACGACCCCGGGGCGCGCAACGTGACCTTCGACGCGCTGCGCGATGCCTACTACGAACAGGCCAAGGCCCTGCTCGAGGGCGGCGTCGACCTGTTCTTGGTAGAAACGATTTTCGACACGCTCAACGCCAAGGCGGCGCTGTTCGCGCTCGACCAACTGTTCGAAGACACTGGCGAGCGCTTGCCGATCATGATCTCGGGCACCGTCACCGACGCCTCGGGCCGCATCCTGTCCGGGCAGACCGTTGAAGCATTCTGGAATTCGCTGCGCCACGCCAAGCCGCTGACCTTCGGGCTGAACTGCGCGCTGGGCGCGGCCCTGATGCGCCCGTACATCGCCGAATTGGCCAAGCTGTGCGATTGCTACGTGTCGTGCTACCCGAACGCCGGCCTGCCCAACCCGATGAGCGACACCGGGTTCGACGAAACGCCGGACGTCACTTCCGGCCTGTTGCGCGAATTCGCCCAGGCGGGCCTGGTCAACATCGCCGGCGGATGCTGCGGCACCACGCCGGAGCACATCGCCGCGATCGCCCAGGCACTCAAACAGGTCAAGCCGCGCACGTGGCCCAACCAATATCGGGAAGCCTGAGCCCGTCAACCTTATTGCCGAACCGACACCATGCACACACCCATGCGCCTCTCCGGCCTCGAGCCGTTCCGTATCGACGACGACACACTCTTCGTGAACGTCGGCGAGCGCACCAACGTCACCGGCTCGAAGGCATTCGCGCGCATGATCCTCAATGGCCAGTTCGACGAGGCCCTGAGCGTGGCGCGCCAGCAGGTCGAGAACGGCGCGCAGGTGATCGACATCAACATGGACGAGGCGATGCTCGACTCCAAGGCGGCGATGGTCCGGTTTCTCAACCTGATCGCCTCCGAGCCGGACATCGCCCGCGTGCCGATCATGATCGACTCATCCAAGTGGGAGGTCATCGAGGCCGGGCTCAAATGCGTGCAGGGCAAGGCGATCGTCAATTCGATCTCGCTCAAGGAAGGGGCCGAAGCGTTCAAGCATCACGCCAAGCTGATTCGACGCTACGGCGCGGCGGCGGTGGTCATGGCCTTCGACGAACAGGGCCAGGCCGACACGTTCGAACGCAAAACCGGAATCTGCCGGCGCAGCTACGAGGTCCTGGTCAACGAAGTCGGTTTTCCGCCGGAAGACATCATTTTCGATCCCAATATTTTCGCCATCGCCACCGGCATCGAGGAACACAATAATTACGCCGTCGATTTCATCAACGCCACCCGCTGGATCAAACAGAACCTGCCCGGCGCGAAAGTCAGCGGCGGCGTCTCGAACGTGTCCTTTTCGTTCCGCGGCAACGACGTCGTACGTGAAGCGATCCATACGGTGTTTCTCTATCACGCGATCCAGGCCGGGATGGACATGGGCATCGTCAACGCCGGCCAACTCGGCGTCTACGAAGATCTCGACCCGGAATTGCGCACGCGGGTCGAAGACGTCGTGCTCAACCGCCGACCGGACGCCACCGAGCGCCTGCTGGAAATCGCCGATCAGTTCAAGGGCGGTGGCGCCAAGCGCGAGGACAATCTCGAGTGGCGCAACCAGCCGGTTGAAAAACGGCTGGCGCACGCGCTGGTGCACGGCATCACTCAGTTCATCATCGAAGACACCGAAGAAGTACGCCAGCAGATCGCGCAGGCTGGCGGGCGCCCGATCCAGGTCATCGAAGGGCCGCTGATGGACGGCATGAACATCGTCGGCGACCTGTTCGGCGCCGGCAAGATGTTTCTGCCGCAGGTGGTCAAGAGCGCGCGCGTGATGAAGCAGGCCGTCGCACACCTGATTCCGTTCATCGAGGAAGAGAAAGCCCGTACCGCGGCCGCCGGCGGCGATGTGCGCTCCAAGGGCAAGATCGTCATCGCCACCGTCAAGGGCGACGTGCACGACATCGGCAAGAACATCGTCTCGGTGGTGCTTCAGTGCAATAACTTCGAAGTCATCAATATGGGCGTGATGGTGCCTTGCAGCGAGATTCTCGCCAAGGCCAAGGTCGAGGGCGTCGATATCGTCGGCCTGTCCGGGCTGATTACGCCCAGCCTCGAGGAAATGGCCTACGTCGCCTCGGAAATGCAGCGCGACGACTATTTCCGCATCAAGAAGATCCCGCTGCTGATCGGCGGCGCCACCACGTCGCGAGTGCACACCGCGGTGAAAATCGCGCCGAATTACGAAGGCCCGGTCGTCTACGTGCCGGACGCCTCGCGCTCGGTCTCGGTGGCCTCCAACCTGCTGTCCGACGATGGCGCGGCCAAATACCTCGAAGAGGTTCGCGCCGATTACGAACGCATCCGCGTCCAGCATGCCAACAAGAAGGCACTGCCGATGGTCTCGCTGGCCACCGCGCGTGCCAACAAAGCGGCATTCGACTGGTCGGCCTATACACCGCCCAAGCCGAAATTCGTCGGCCGCCGGGTATTCAAAAACTACCCGTTGAACGAACTGGTCGACTATATCGACTGGGGTCCGTTCTTCCAGACCTGGGACCTGGCCGGGCCCTACCCTGCGATCCTCAACGATGAAATCGTCGGCGAATCGGCGCGGCGCGTATTCTCCGATGCCAAGAGCATGCTCAAGCGGCTGATTCTCGGGCGCTGGCTCACGGCCAACGGGGTGATCGCCCTGTTGCCGGCCAACACCGTCAACGACGACGACATCGAAATCTACACCGACGAATCCCGCACGCAGGTAGCGCTGACCTGGCATAACCTGCGCCAGCAAAGCGAGCGCCCGGTGGTCGACGGCGTGCGGCGGCCGAACCGTTGCCTGGCGGATTTCATCGCGCCGAAAGACAGCGGCGTGGCCGACTACATCGGCATGTTCGCCGTCACCGCCGGGATTGGCGTAGCCGAAAAGGAAGCCCAGTTCCTGGCCGATCACGACGACTACAGCGCGATCACGCTCAAGGCGCTGGCTGACCGGCTCGCCGAAGCCTTTGCCGAGCGCATGCACCAGCGTGTGCGGCAGGAATTCTGGGGCTATGCCAACGACGAGCAATTGAGCAACGAGCAACTCATTGGCGAAGCGTATCGCGGCATCCGGCCGGCGCCCGGCTACCCGGCCTGCCCGGAACACTCGGTCAAGCGCGCGATGTTCGACACCCTGCACTGCGACGAGATCGGCATGAGCGTCACCGAATCGCTGGCCATGCTGCCCGCGGCCAGCGTCTCCGGCTTTTATCTCTCGCACCCGGACAGCACCTACTTCAGCGTCGGTAAAATCCAGCAGGATCAGGTCGAGAGTTTCATCCAGCGCACCGGCTTCGACACCAACGCCGCGCGCCGCCTGCTCGCCCCACTGCTGTAACGAGACGCTTCGGCGCCGCCGCCGAAGCGTCTCACAACCTCCCCCCACCGCGTGACGCGATGCTTCGCGTCTGTTTCGCGCGCGTCATTGGTTTCCCATGGCGCCGCGCCAGCTTCGCCTGAATTTTGGAGCCGCACGCCGATGAATGCGCTGGACAACTTCCACCTCCTCCCTTTGCTCAACACGCTCCTGATTCTGTCGGTAGCCTTCGTCCTGGGCGGCGTCATCGGCTTTGAGCGGCAGTATCGCCAGCGCACCGCCGGGCTGCGCACCAATGTCCTGGTGGCCGTCGCCGCGGCCGCGTTTGTCGATCTGAGCATGCGCCTGATGCCTGGCGACACGCGTGTGATCGCCTACGTGGTATCCGGCGTCGGGTTTCTCGGCGCCGGAGCGATCATGAAGGAAGGCGCATCGATCCGCGGGCTCAACACGGCCGCGACGCTGTGGGGGTCGGCCGCCGTTGGCGCCTGCGCCGGCTCGGGGCTGCTCGCCGAGGCGGTGCTGACGGCTCTTTTTGTGCTGGCAGCCAACACGCTGTTGCGCCCGATGGTCAACCGTATCAACCGCGCGCCGATCAACGAGAGTGCTGCCGAGGCCACCTATGCGTTGTCGGTGGTCTGCACGCGCGACGTGCAACGCGACGTGCTGGCCCAGGTCGAACAGTGGCTCGAGCGCGCCAGCTATCCAGTGCGCGAGCTCGACATCCAGCCGTTTGGCGACGACGACATCGAAATCGAGGCCCAGTTGCTGCCGACCTCCGTGCAAAGCGACGAGCTGGACCGCCTGTGCGACCAGTTGAAGCAATTGAGCGGTGTCAGCCAGGTGTTCTGGAGCAGCCGTTCGGACGACTAATCTATCGCCCGGCGACGCAGATGCGGCGCTGGATCATTACAAATGATTACAACTCCTTACAGCATGGGCGGAGGAGCATTTTTATACTGAAGGCTCACTTTCCAAAGTGATAATCCGCCAGGCACGCAGGACCGCTTGCCGGACACAACCTCGAAAGGAGTGTTTCATGAAAAAATTGACGTTGACGCTTGCAGCAGTCTCACTGGCCGCCGCTTCGGCCCTGAGTTTCGCTCAAACCCAAACCGAGGGCGCCATGGCCAAGGGCCACGCGACCGAGCATGCCAAAACCAAAAAGCACAGCAAACATAGCAAGCTCAAGAAGAAAGAAGGCGAGGGCATGATGCGCGGCGGTACCGCCGGCCAAGGCAGCATGGGCACCTCGGCCATGCCGGCCGCGCCAGCTACGCCGGCTACCCCCGCCACCCCTGCCAAGCCGCAGTGACAGCGCCAGCCGCGCAGCGACGCGGTTTAGGGCCTGCCTGACCCCACAGACGGGAAACGCCACATGGGCAAGGCGTTTCCCGTTTCAACGAAGCGCGGCGCGACTCGTTCACCGAACACGCCTTGAATGAACAAAGCCTCCTGCACGCAGGAGGCTTTGTTCATTTGGGCCGATGCGGGCCGACGCTCGCTTGAGCCCGTCACGCGAGCACGCAGCGACCGCTCAGACGCCCCACATCACGTCGGCATTTTCCTTCCTGGCTTCACGCAGCATGTCGAGCAACGGATAAGCGCGCTGCGACAATCCCAGCAGCTCTTCTTCGTCCCGCTCCTCCGGGTCGGTGTGTTCCGCCTTCATTGCTTCGATGTGCTGTTTATCCTGCGCCATCGCCGCCTCGAGTTTGGCAATTGCCACGTCCATCTCGGTATGCGAGATCACACCGCGTTCCCCCAGCTTCTTGTCGATCAGGCCCAACAGGAAGCGGGCCAGATCGGTCTGCATGATCAGCGCGGGGGCCGCGGTCGACTTGAAAGTAATCAACATATTGCACCTACCTTTCTGCTCTTATGATTGAATCCAGGCGTGGGCCCTTGCGTTACGGCCTCTTGTCCATCATACACCTGTTAAAATTCATCACTCTCGAAAATGTCTCCTACATCCGGAAAATTCCGGATACTCCGGACTCTCCGCTATGTTGCCAGCACAGAAAAACACCATCGCCGTCCTCCTGGCCGATGCCGTCGCGCCATTCGTCGAAGCCGGCGCGAACTTGCCGCCCATCGTCCTCGAGCGGCCCAAAGCCGCTGCCCATGGCGATCTCGCCTGCAATATCGCGCTGCAACTGGCCAAGCCGCTCAAGGCCAACCCGCGCGACCTGGCGCAGCGCATTGCCGCCGCTGTCCAGGCAGATCCCCGTGCCGCCGGCCTGATCGAGCAGACGGAAATTGCCGGGCCCGGCTTCATCAACCTGCGGCTGAGCCCCGCGGCAAAGCAAGCGGTCGCACGTGAGATCGTCACGCAGGGCAACGCGTTTGGCTGCCAACCGCTCGATAAAACCAAACACGTCCTATTGGAATTTGTTTCCGCCAACCCGACCGGCCCACTGCACGTCGGTCATGGCCGCCAGGCTGCTCTGGGCGATGCGCTGGCCAACCTGCTCGCCACTCAAGGGTGGGAAGTCTACCGCGAGTTTTACTATAACGACGCCGGCGTGCAGATCAATACGCTGGCCATCTCGGTCCAGGCGCGCGCCAAAGGGCTCAAGCCGGGCGACGCGGACTGGCCGGAGGCCGCCTACAACGGCGACTATATTGCCGACATCGCGCGCGACTACCTGAATCGCCAGACCGTTCAGGCGGCAGACAACGCTCCCGTGACCGGCGCCGGGGAGCTCGACGATCTCGAGGCGATCCGCAAATTCGCCGTGGCCTATCTGCGTCACGAGCAGGACATCGACCTGCAAACCTTCGGGGTTCGTTTCGATCGCTACTACCTCGAATCGTCACTTTATACCGAGGGCCGCGTCGAGCAAACGGTGCAGGCATTGATTGCCGCGGGCAAGACCTACGAGCAGGACGGTGCGCTGTGGCTCAGAACCACCGACTATGGCGACGACAAGGATCGCGTCATGCGTAAATCCGACGGCACGTACACCTACTTCGTGCCCGACGTGGCCTACCACGTCAGCAAATGGCAGCGCGGCTTTACCAAGGTCATCAATATCCAGGGCTCCGACCATCACGGCACCATCGCCCGTGTGAGGGCCGGCCTGCAAGGCCTGGGCATCGGCATTCCGGCCGACTATCCCGATTACGTCCTGCACAAGATGGTCACGGTGATGAAGGGCGGACAGGAGGTCAAGATCTCCAAGCGCGCCGGCAGCTACGTGACGGTGCGCGACCTGATCGAATGGTCGGGCGGCCTCACCGAAGGCAGTGCGCGCGAGAACCTGAGCGACGCGGCGCGCGAGGACGCCCTGCGGCGCGGACGCGATGCCGTGCGCTTTTTCCTGATCTCCCGCAAGGCCGATACCGAGTTCGTCTTCGACGTCGATCTGGCGCTCAAGCAAAACGACGAGAATCCGGTGTACTACGTGCAATACGCGCATGCGCGCATCTGCTCGGTGCTGACGCAGTGGGGGGGCGACCCCGCCACGCTCGATACGACCGATCTCGGCCCGCTGCGCGGCGACCACGCATTGGCGCTGCTCCAGCAGCTTGCCGAATACCCGGACGCGCTCACCCGTGCGGCCGAGGAGCTCGCGCCGCATGCGGTTGCGTTCTACCTGCGCGACCTGGCCGGCTCGTTCCACTCGTTCTACAATGCCGAGCGCGTGCTGGTCGACGACGAACCCCTGAAGCTGGCCCGACTGGCCTTGCTCAAAGCCACGCGCCAGGTGTTGCGCAACGGCCTGGCGGTGCTCGGCGTATCGGCACCCGAGCAAATGTGAAGACGCGCGCGACGACGGCCCGATCGCCTCGCGCGCGCTTTGCAGCGGCGACGTTCGCCGGCTGGTTATAATCGAACGTCCTGTCCGATTGAACCCCTGTAAGTACGGAAACGATTCCATGTCCAACAAACGTCGACCGGCCCGCCAGTGGGGCGGCACCTTCCTCGGTATCGTCCTCGGCCTGATCGTCGGGCTTGCGATAGCGGTCGTGGTTGCGCTCTACATCACCAAGGCGCCAACGCCCTTCGTCGAAAAGACGCCGCCGCAGCCCAGCAATTTGCCGGCGACGCAATCGCCCAATCCGAACCAGGCGCTGCAGAATCAGGCGGGGCTGCCGAACGGCTCGCAGAACATCCAGGTGCCGCTCATGCCATCCGCACCGCAGGCCGTGGCGATCCCGAACCAGGCATCGGCTGCCGCGCCGAGCCAACCCTCCCCGGCCGACATCCTGAATGGCACGACCGGCACGCAGAGCGCAGCGCAGCCGCAAGCCGGCATGCAGGCCGCCGCCTCGCAACCGGCCGCGACACCGGCGCCGGCGACCGCGGCCGGCAACAGCAAGGTCGGCTACTACCTGCAGGTCGGCGCATACAAATCGAGCTCCGACGCCGAACAGCAACGCGCACAATTGGCGCTGCAGGGCCTGGAAGCCAAAGTGACCTCGCGCAACGCCAATGGCCTGACGCTCTATCGGGTACGCCTGGGACCCTACAGCAAGCTCGATGAAATGAACCAGGTCCGGCAGCGGCTTGCCAGCGCGGGGGTCGAGACCGCCGTGATCCGCTTCACCAAACAGTAAGTCGCATTGAACCCGCCCGGGCGGCGTCTGTCTGATGGAAAGCTTTCCGCTGCAGCCGCCCACGGGCACCATGCGACGATCGCCGGGCGTGGGACGTGCGCGGCGATCCCGGGTTTTTATCGCTTAACCAAACACGCATATGAAAAAAATCCTAGGCTCCCTATTCGCAGCGCTTGGCCTGGCACTCGCGCTTCAGGCCCACGCATCGCCGACCGACCCCAAAGCGGGTGTCGATTACCAGGTGCTTCAACCGGCCCAGCCGGTGAATGTGCCCGCGGGCAAGATCGAAGTCACCGAGTTCTTCTGGTATGGCTGCCCGCACTGCGCCGCCTTCGACCCCAAACTGGAAGCCTGGATCAAGAAGCAAAACAAGGACGTCGTCTTCGACCGCGTGCCGGTCGCCTTTCGCAAGGAATTCGAACCGCACCAACGGCTCTACTACGCGCTGGTCACGCTCGGGCGCGAACGCGAGATGACGCCCAAAATCTTCCACGAAATTCAGGTCAACAAAGATTACCTGCTCACCTCGACAACGCAGGCCGACTTTCTCGCCAAGCAGGGGATCGACCGCAAAGCCTTCCTGAATGCCTATAACGCATTCTCGATGGGCAGCCAGGTCGCGCGCGCCGACCAGATGATCCAGGCGTACAAGATCGACGGCGTGCCGACCATCGCGATCCAGGGCAAATACATCGTGTCGCCGTCGATCACCGATGCCGCCATGCAGAAGGCGGGCAATCCGCCCAAGACCGAGCAGGACATCTTCACCGCGACACTGCAAACGGTCGATGCCATCGTTGCACAGATCCGCGACAAGAAACTCTAAATCTTCAAGCCGCCCGCCAATCCCGGCGCGGCGGCAATGCTCCATTCGAGGCCGTTCGCCATGCCGCCTGCCTCTGCCGCGCTCAGGATTTTCATCACCGGCGCCTCAAGCGGCATCGGGCTTGCGCTGGCCCGCCACTACGCGGCCGAGGGCGCCATTCTTGGATTGGTGGGCCGCAACTCGGAGCGCCTGCAGGCGCTCGCCCAGAGCCTGCCACACCCGCACGCCGTTCAATGTTACGCGCTTGACGTGCGCGATGCCGCCGCGCTGCAAGCGGCCGCGCAGGACTTCATTACCCGCTTCGGGTGTCCCGACATCGTGATCGCCAGCGCCGGCATCAGCGCCGGCGTTCATACCGCCGACGCTGCCGACCTGCCCGGCTTCCAGGCAATCATGCAGACCAATTGGCTGGCCATGGTCGCCACGTTCCAGCCGTTCGTCGACCTGATGAGCGAGCGGCGCAGCGGCACGCTGGTCGGCGTCGCCAGCGTAGCCGGCGTGCGGGGCCTGCCGGGCCACGGCGCCTATAGCGCGTCCAAGGCCGCCGTGATCGCCTATCTCGAGAGCCTGCGCGTCGAGCTTCGCGCGCACCGGGTGGGTGTCGTGACACTCGTGCCGGGCTATATCCGCACCCCGATGACCGACGGCAACCCCTTCCCGATGCCATTCCTGATGGACGTGGACCGATTCGCCCGCAAGGCAGCCGGCGCGATCGCGCGGCGCAAGCGCTTTGCCGTCTATCCGTGGCAAATGCGCGTGGTCGCCGCGCTGCTCGCCGGCGTGCCGCGCTGGCTCTACGACCGGCTGGCCAGCCGCGCTCCGCGCAAGCCGCGCGCGGCGAATCAAGCAGAGCATCGCCCTTCGAATCATGGCCAGTGACGTCGAACCCGCGATGTTGATCGACGCGGCCGGGCACGCGCATGCGCCGGCCGGTCCGGACGCGCGCATCGTCAGCCTGGTGCCAAGCATCACCGAACTGCTGTGCGATCTCGATCTCGCGCCGCAACTGGTAGGCCGCACGGGCTTTTGCATTCACCCGCATCACATTGTGCACAGCGTCACCAAGGTCGGCGGCACCAAGGCCGTCAAGCTCGACACGCTGCGCGCGCTGGCGCCCTCGCACGTCATTGTCAACGTCGACGAAAACGAAAAGCCAACGGTCGAGCAGATCGCCGGGTTCGTGCCGCATATCGTCGTCACGCATCCGTGCGAGCCGGCCGATAATCTTGCGCTATATCGCTTGCTGGGCGGGATCTTCGACCGGCAGCGCCAGGCCGAGGCGCTGTGCGGCGCGCTGACGGCGCGGCTGGCGAGTCTGCAGGCGCAGCGCTTCCCGCCGCGCCGCGTGCTTTATCTGATCTGGAAAGATCCGTGGATGACCGTGGCGCCCGACACCTACATCGCCGGCATGCTGCGCCAAATCGGCTGGCAAACACTGCCGGTCATGCCGGCCACGCGGTATCCGGCCTTCTCCCTCGACGCATCATGGCTGCGCGACGTCGATCTGGTGCTGCTCTCGAGCGAGCCTTACCGCTTCCAGGCGGATCACGCCGTAGCGTTGCGCAACGAGCCGGCCCTGGCCGGCAAGCCGGTACACCTGATCGACGGAGAAATGGTGTCGTGGTACGGCAGCCGAGCGATTGCCGGACTCGACTACCTGCAAGCGTTCGCCCGGCGCGTCGCGGCGGACGGCCCCGACAGCGGCAGCGCGTAACTTCGGCTCACGCCTGGCGCGGCGCGAAGCGCCACACCCCGTCGTCGCCCCGCTCGC
Source organism: Pandoraea thiooxydans (assembly GCF_001931675.1). NCBI lineage: Bacteria > Pseudomonadati > Pseudomonadota > Betaproteobacteria > Burkholderiales > Burkholderiaceae > Pandoraea > Pandoraea thiooxydans. The sequence goes on from NZ_CP014839.1 coordinate 3,654,891, forward strand.
GCGCCAGTTCGCCGTCGAGCCACAGTGCATGCAGATGCGCCAGCGCCTCGCCCAGGGCGAAAGTCATTTGATGCATATCGAGCGGGCGGCGAAACATCACCGGTACGATATCGGCGGCGCTGCACGGCTTGGCCGCGCAGGCTTCGCGCACCTCCGCCAGACGGGCCGCATGATGATCGCGCAATTGTCCCAGGCGGGTATGCAAGCCCTGAAACGGCTTGCCATGCGAGGGCAGTACCAGGCAGTCGGCCGGCAGCGGCTCGAAGGTTTGCAGCGAATCGAGAAACAGCCGCAGCGCGTTGCCCTCGGGCTCGATATCGAACACGCTGACATTGGTCGAGATGCGCGGCAGCACCATATCGCCGGAAATCAGCACGTTGAGATCTTCGCAGTACAGCGATGCATGCTCCGGCGAGTGGCCGAAGCCGGTGATCACCCGCCAGCCGTGCCCGCCGATCGTCAGCACGTCGGCTTCGCGAATGCGGCGATACTGCCCAGGCACCGAAGGCACCAGATTCGAGTAATAATTCTTGCGCTCGCGAATCTTCTGCAGCGTCGCTTCGTCGGTCAGCCCGTTCGCCTTGAAGTGGCGCGCCGCGAATTCACCCCCGGCATTCGAGCCGTGCGAATCGCCCGACGACATCACGCGGCCCCACGCGTATTCACCCAGGGTCATCCACAGGCGAGCCTGCCAGCGACGCTGCTCGCCACCCTCGCACAGCCAGTGCGCCAGACCCAGATGGTCCGGATGGCAATGCGTGACAATCACGCGCAGCACCGGCAGTCCGCCGAGCGCGTCGGCGAAAATCTCCTCCCAGCAGGCCTTGATTTGCTCGTGCGTGATGCCGCAGTCAACCACCGTCCAGCCCTCGCGCCCGTCGATTCGATCGCGCAGCAGCCACAGGTTGATATGATCCAGCGCGAACGGCAACGGCATGCGCGCCCACATCACCCCGGGGGCCACCTGCTGGACCTTGCCGCCCGGCGGCAGGGTGTCTCCCATCGGGTAGTTCAACTGCTGCTCCAGAGCATTCACGGGGCGAGATCTCCTTATAAATAAAAATGCGGTCGTCGCGATTGCGATTGCGCGGGGCTGCGCTTGACGATAACGTAAACGGCAATTCTATCTGCAAAAGTAAGTGACTGCTTAACAGGAACCCCATGTCCACCTACACCATCACCGACCTCGCGCGTGAGTTCGACATCACGCCCCGGGCGATCCGCTTCTACGAGGACCAGGGCCTGCTGACACCGGCGCGCGAGGGCCCGGGCGGGCGTCACCGCGTCTATACCACGGGCGACCGCACGCGTCTGAAGCTGACGCTGCGCGGCAAACGCCTCGGCCTGACGCTCTCGGAAATCCGCGACATTCTCAGCCTGTATGAGTCGCCCAAGGATACCGTGCCACAGATCAGGCTGTTTCTCACTACCTTGGCGAAGCATCGGCGCGTGCTCGAACAGCAACTCGAAGACCTGCGCGTCACGCTCGACGAAATCGCCCAGCACGAGGCGCAATGCCAGGCCCTGCTCCAGGCCGCCGGCGCCGAGGCGGCACCGGCGCGTACTGGCCGCGCGAAATCGCCGGCCAAGGAGCGCGCCTGAGGTCCGCCTTCAGGGTGACGCCGGGGCAATCCCTACTTTACGTTTACGTAAACGTAAAGTAGGATAGGCGACATTCGTGACCATGCCCACCGAGGGGCGCCCATGTCAGCCAACGAACTCAGCCCGGCCCAGTACGACAAAATTCACGCCAGTTTCGCCTCCCAAGGCGTCATGACCGCTTGGGACGCCCGCATGACGGCCCTGCGTGCGGGCTTCTGCGAACTCACCCTGCCCTTTTCCGAGCGCGTCGCGCAACAGCACGGCTTCTTTCACGGCGGCGTGATCGGCGCGCTGGCCGATTCGGCCGCCGGCTATGCCGGCTATACTGCGCTTGACCCCGAGGGCGAGCTGGTGACCGCCGAATACAAGCTCAACATCCTCGCGCCCGGTCTTGGCGATACACTGATCGGACGCGGCAAGATCGTAAAAAGCGGGCGCACATTGATCGTCACCACGGCGGAAGTCTTCGTCCGCCGGGACGGCCAGGAAACCCTGTGCGCCCTGATGCAGCAGACCTTGTTCGCGCTGCCGTCCACGCCCAAGCGGGCGTAACGCGCGGCTGCCACGCCATTCCGTATCCAGGAGACAATCCATGACCACCTTGCCCGGCCTCAAATTCGATCTCGGCGAAGACATCGACATGCTGCGCGACACGATCGCCAGCTTCGCGCAGAATGAAATCGCCCCGCGTGCGGCCGAAATCGACCGCACCGACCAATTCCCGATGGACCTGTGGCGCAAGATGGGCGAGCTGGGCCTGCTCGGCATGACCGTCAAGGAAGAGTTTGGCGGCTCGGCCATGGGCTACCTGGCACACATGGTAGCGATGGAGGAAATCTCGCGCGCCTCGGCCTCGGTCGGCCTGTCGTACGGCGCGCACTCCAACCTGTGCGTCAACCAGATCCACCGCAACGGCAACGCCGCGCAAAAGCAGAAATACCTGCCCAAACTGGTGTCCGGCGAGCACGTCGGCGCGCTGGCCATGAGCGAGCCCAACGCCGGCTCCGACGTGGTCAGCATGAAGCTGCGCGCCGACCGGCGCGGCGATCGCTACGTGCTCAACGGCACCAAGATGTGGATTACCAACGGCCCCGATTGCGACACGCTGGTGGTGTATGCGAAGACCGACCTGCAGGCGGGCCCGCGCGGCATCACCGCTTTTCTGGTCGAAAAGGGCATGAAGGGTTTCTCGGTTGCGCAAAAGCTCGACAAACTCGGCATGCGCGGTTCGCACACCGGCGAGCTGGTATTCGAGGACGTCGAAGTGCCGGAAGAAAACATCCTCGGCACGCTCGGCGGCGGCGTCAAAGTGCTGATGAGCGGACTCGACTACGAGCGCGCGGTGCTCGCCGGCGGCCCGCTGGGCATCATGCAGGCCTGCATGGACGTAGTCGTTCCGTACATTCACGAGCGCAAGCAGTTCGGCCAGGCAATCGGCGAATTCCAGCTGATCCAGGGCAAAGTCGCCGACATGTACACCACCTTGCAGGCGTGCCGTGCCTACCTCTACGCGGTCGGCAAGCAACTCGACACGCTCGGCACCGAGCACGTGCGCCAGGTGCGCAAGGATTGCGCGGGAGTGATCCTGTACACGGCGGAAAAGGCCACCTGGATGGCCGGCGAGGCGATCCAGATTCTCGGCGGCAACGGCTACATCAACGAATATCCGGTCGGCCGGCTGTGGCGCGATGCCAAGCTGTATGAAATCGGCGCCGGCACTTCGGAGATCCGCCGCATGCTGATCGGCCGCGAACTGTTCGCCGAGACGCTGTGAGGAGCCGCGATGCGGCGCTACAATCGACCTAGCGCCGCGTCCAACCTCAAGGCCCTCGATCGGTATGGCTCATTTTCCCAAACTGCTGTCGTCGCAGATCGCCTACGATGTGGCACGCACCATGCTGGATGGCTTCGACAAGCACTACCGGCTGTTTCGCGACGTCTCGGTCGACGCCAAGGCGCGCTTCGAGGCAGGCGACTGGCTGGGGCTGCAGACGCTGCAGCGCGAGCGCATCGCATTTTATGATCGGCGCGTGCAGGAGACGGTCGAAGCGCTCGAGGACGAATACGACGCCGAAGATCTCGAACAGGAAGTCTGGCAGCAGATCAAACTGCACTACATCGGCTTGCTGACCGATCATCGCCAACCGGAATGCGCTGAAACGTTCTTCAATTCGGTGAGCTGCAAGATCTTGCAGCGCGCCTATTTCAACAACAATTTCATCTTCGTGCGGCCGGCCATCGCCACCGAATACATCGAAAACGACGAGCCCGCCAGCAAGCCGACCTATCGCGTCTACTACCCTGGCCACACCGGCCTGGCGAGCACGCTCGAGCGCATCGTCACCAACTTCCAGCTCGAACTCCCGTTCGACGACCTGCCACGCGATGTCGGATACGTGATGCGCGCCATCGACGAGGAATTCGGCCGCTTCGACATCGCGCCGAACTTCCAGATCCACGTGCTCTCGTCGCTGTTCTTTCGCAACAAGGCCGCCTATATCATCGGACGCATCATCAACGGCGATCACCTGCTGCCGTTCGCCGTGCCGATCATGCACGACGCCGAAGGCAAATTGCGGCTCGACGCGGTTCTGCTGCGCCGCGAGCAGCTGCAGATCATTTTCAGCTTCACGCATGCCTACTTCATGGTCGATATGGAAGTACCGTCGGCCTATGTGCAGTTTCTGCGCACCATCATGCCCGGCAAGCCGAAGTGGGAAATCTACACTTCCGTCGGGTTGCAGAAGCACGGGAAAAATCTCTTCTACCGCGATTTCCTGCATCACCTGAAACACTCCAGCGACCAGTTCATCGCCGCGCCGGGTATCAAGGGCCTGGTGATGCTGGTCTTCACGCTGCCCTCGTACCCCTACGTTTTCAAGATCATCAGGGATCGTTTCGGCCCGCCCAAGGAGACCACGCGTGCGCAGATCAAGGCCAAGTATCTGATGGTCAAGCAGCACGATCGGGTGGGGCGGATGGCCGACACGCTCGAATACTCGAGCGTCGCTTTTCCGCTGTCGCGCTTCGACGAAACCCTGCTCGAGGAACTCAAGCGCGAAATTCCGTCGCTGCTCGAATTCGACGCAGACAAACTCGTCATCCGCCACCTGTACATCGAGCGCCGCATGACGCCGCTCAACCTGTGGCTGCAGCACGCCACCGACGACGCCATCGATCAGGCCATGCGCGAATACGGCAACGCCATCAAGGAACTGATGGCCGCCAATATTTTCCCTGGCGACATGCTGTACAAGAATTTTGGCGTCACCCGCCAGGGCCGCATCGTATTCTATGACTACGATGAACTCGAATACCTGACCGACTGCCAGATCCGCGCCGTGCCGGCGCCGCGCAACGAGGAAGAGGAAATGTCGGGCGAAGTCTGGTACAAGGTCGGGCCGCACGACGTATTTCCGGAAACCTTCGAGACCTTCCTGATGGGCGACCCGCGCGTGCGCAAGGCCTTCATGCGGTATCACCCCGATTTCTTCGACCCGGCCCTGTGGCAGGCGCACAAGGACAAAATCCTGGCTGGCCAAATGCATGACTTTTATCCGTACGATACGGCCCTGCGTTTCGTCAACCGCTACGAGACGGCCGCCGCGGCCGCCGCGGCCTAGACGACACGCCCATCTCCTCAATTGCCCAGGCCAACGCCATGACCCAACCGGAAAAATCACCCCTGATTCATTTGCTCGATGCCAATCGCGACTGGGTGGGCAGCGTCAACGCCGACGATCCGACCTTCTTCGAAAAGCTCGCGCGTCAGCAAGCGCCGGAATATTTGTGGATCGGCTGCTCCGACTCGCGCGTGCCGGCCAATCAGATCACGGGTCTCGCACCGGGTGAAGTGTTCGTGCATCGAAACATCGCCAACGTGGTCGTGCCAAGCGACCTGAACGCCCTGTCGGTGCTGCAATTCGCGGTCGAACTGCTCAAGGTGCGGCACGTCATCGTGGTCGGCCATTACGGCTGCTCGGGAGTCGGCGCGGCGCTCGACGGGCTGCGCATCGGCCTGGCCGACAACTGGCTCGGGCACGTGCGCGACGTGCATGCCAAGCATCAGGACCAACTCAGCACGCTGCCCAATCGCGACGCCCGTTACGACCGCCTGTGCGAGCTCAACGTGATCGAACAGGTCACCCACGTGTGCGCGACCACCGTTGTGCAGGACGCCTGGCTGCGCCGCCAGCCGCTCAGCGTGCACGGCTGGGTGTACGGCATTCGCGATGGCCTGGTGCGCGATCTGGGCATCAGCGTCGCGTCGAACGAGATGCTGCCGGCAGCCTATGAACGATGCGTCAACCATTTTTGCGCGGCGTAGGCCCCGGATGCGACCCGTGTCACCGACTGCAGCGCCCCGCGCCAACCCGCCAACCGAACTCAGGAGCCCCTCATGACCGACCCGATCGTCATCGTATCCGCCGCCCGCACCCCGATGGGGGCATTCCAGGGCGTCTTCAATTCAGTCACCGCGCCGCAATTGGGCAGCGCCGCGATCCGCGCCGCCGTCGAGCGCGCCGGCATCACGCCCGCGCAGGTCGACGAAGTGCTGATGGGCTGCGTGCTGCCCGCCGGCCAGGGCCAGGCGCCCGCGCGCCAGGCCGCGCTGGGTGCCGGGCTGCCGCTGGCCGCCGGCTGCACCACCGTCAACAAAATGTGCGGCTCCGGCATGCGCGCGGCGATGTTCGCTCACGACATGCTGCTGGCAGGCTCGTGCGACGTGATGGTCGCCGGCGGCATGGAGAGCATGACCAACGCCCCGTACCTGCTGCCCAAGGCGCGCGCGGGCATGCGCATGGGGCACGGGCAGGTCATCGATCATATGTTTTATGACGGCCTGGAAGACGCCTACGACAAAGGCCGCCTGATGGGCACCTTCGCCGAGGATTGCGCGCAGCAATACCATTTCAGCCGCCAGGCCCAGGACGAATTCGCGATCGCCTCGCTGCAGCGCGCCCAGCAGGCCAACCAGGACGGCAGCTTCTCCTGGGAAATCGCTCCGGTGACGGTATCCGGCAAAAAGGGCGACGTCGACATCGCGCAGGACGAGCCGCCATTCAAGGCCAACCTCGAAAAGATCCCCGGCCTGAAGCCAGCGTTTCGCAAGGACGGCACCGTCACCGCAGCCAATTCGTCGTCGATCTCCGACGGCGCGGCCGCACTGGTGATGATGCGCGAGTCCACCGCCGCGCGGCTCGGCCTCGCGCCGCTTGCGCGCATCGCCGGGCACAGCACCTTCGCGCAGGCGCCGGGGCTGTTCACCACCGCGCCGGTCGGCGCGATGCGCAAGCTGTTCGAGAAAACCGGCTGGCGCGCGGCCGACGTCGACCTGTATGAAATCAACGAAGCCTTTGCGGTGGTCACCATGGCCGCCATGCAGGAGCACCAGTTGCCGCACGACAAGGTCAACGTGCACGGCGGCGCCTGCGCGCTCGGGCACCCGATCGGCGCGTCCGGCGCGCGTATCCTCGTCACGCTGCTCGGCGCGCTGCGCAAGCAGGGCGCCCGGCGTGGCGTGGCCAGCCTGTGCATCGGCGGCGGCGAAGCCACGGCCATGGCCGTCGAACTGATGTAACGCCGTCTGCCGCCATAACCAATGCCCCGCCCGAGGAGACTGTCGTGCTGTTGAGCCAGGAACACCAAATGATCCGCGACGCCTTGCGCACCTTCGTGCGCGAGACCATCGCGCCGCAGGCCGCCGCCTGGGACCGCGAGGGCACCTTCCCGAAAGACGTGCATCGCCAGCTGGCCGAACTGGGCGCCTACGGCGTGGCCGTGCCGGAAGCCTACGGCGGCGCCGGCCTCGATTATTTGGCGCTGGCGCTGATTCTCGAGGAAATCGCCGCCGGCGACGGCGGCACCTCCACCGTCATCAGCGTCAACAACTGCCCGGTGTGCAGCATGCTGATGTCGTTTGCCAGCGAGGCGCAAAAGCAGCAATGGCTGGTACCGCTGGCCCGCGGCGAGAAACTCGGCGCGTTCTGCCTGACCGAGCCGCACGTCGGCTCCGACGCCGCGGCGCTGCGCACCACCGCCACGCGCGATGGCGAGCACTACGTGCTCAACGGCGTCAAACAGTTCATCACCAGCGGCAAGCACGGCGACGTGGCGATCGTCATGGCCGTCACCGACAAAAGTGCCGGCAAGCGCGGCATCAGCGCGTTCCTGGTGCCGACCGACACGCCCGGCTACATCGTCGCGCGCCTGGAGGAAAAACTCGGCCAGCATTCGTCGGACACCGCGCAGATTCTGCTTGAAAACTGCCGGATCCCGGTGGCCAACCGGCTCGGCGAAGAAGGCGAGGGCTATCGCATGGCGCTGTCCGGTCTCGAAGGCGGGCGTATCGGCATCGCCTCGCAGGCCATCGGCATGGCGCGCGCGGCGCTCGAGGCCGCGCTGGCCTATGCCAAAGAGCGGGAGAGCTTCGGCCAGCCGCTGTTTCAGCACCAGGCCGTGCAGTTCCGCCTGGCCGACATGGCCACCCAGATCGAGGTCGCGCGCCAGATGGTCTGGCATGCCGCCGCGCTCAAGGATGCCGGCTTGCCGTGCCTGAAGGAAGCGGCGATGGCCAAGCTGTTCGCCTCCGAGATGGCCGAGCGGGTCTGCTCCGACGCGATCCAGGTGCACGGCGGCTACGGCTATGTCAGCGACTTCCCGGTCGAGCGCATCTACCGCGACGTCCGCGTGTGCCAGATCTACGAGGGCACCAGCGATATTCAAAAAATCCTGATCGCGCGCGCACTGGCGCAGTGATCGTTCCATGACCCGAACCCCACCGACCAGGACGCCGTCATGACTGCCACCTCCGCCATCGATTTTTATTTCGACTTTTCATCGCCCTACGGCTATTTCGCCAGCACCGTGATCGACCAGCTTGCCGCGCGTCACGGGCGCAGCGTGCAATGGCATCCGATCCTGCTTGGCGCGATCTTCAAGACCACCGGCATGCAGCCGCCGGTGCAATATCCGCTCAAGGGCGATTACATCTGGCACGACTTCGCCCGCAGCGCGCGCTTTCACGATATTCCCTATCGCCGCCCCAGCCGCTTCCCGCTGCCGACCCAGGCCGCCGCCCGGGCCACGCTGTGGGCGCGCGAAGCGCTCGGCAGCGAGCGCGCCGTGACGCTGGCCAGGGCCATCTACCGGGCGCTGTTCGTCGACGACGTCGATATCAGCGAGCCGGCCGAGATCGTCAAGATCGGCGCGGCGCTGGGCATCGACAGCGGCGCGCTCGAACAGGGCATGCAGCAGCCCTCGATCAAGGAGCAACTCAAGACCGGGGTCGAGCAGGCCATGGCGCGCGGTGTGTTCGGCTCGCCCTACGTGATCGTCGACGGCGAATCCTTCTGGGGCTTCGATCGCTTCGCGCAGATCGAAGCGCTCCTGCAAAACGGCAAGATCTGACGCCCGCCCATGGTCCGCCCGAACCCGAGCCCGCCAGCCACGCCCCTGGAGTGCCCCTGTGGCGGGGGCCGTTATGCCCAATGCTGCGCCCGCTTCATAGACGGCGGCGAGTTGCCGGCAAGCGCCGAACAGCTGATGCGATCACGCTACACCGCCTATGTGCTGGCGCGCGGCGACTACCTGCGCGCCACCTGGCACGCCAGCACCGCGCCGGCCGAACTCGGCTTCGACGACGCCACGCGCTGGCTCGGCCTGCAAATCAGGCAACACGTGCAGCACGATGCGACACATGCCGAAGTCGAGTTCGTCGCGCGCTACAAAGTCGGCGGCCGCGCCTACCGGCTGCACGAACGCAGCCGCTTCGAACGCGTGCCGCCCGGAGAGGGCGGGCGCTGGCTCTATCTCGACGGCACCCTATTCGACTAACCTCCACCTCATTTCAGACTCAGGTTTTTGCCATGCCGATCATCGAAAGCAAGCTCAATCCGCGCGCCGAGGAATTCCAGCGCAATGCCGCCGCCATGCAGGCCGTGGTCGACGATCTGCGCGCCAAGGTCGCCGCGTTGGCCGGCGGCGGCGGTGAAGCCGCCCGCAAGAAGCACCTCGCACGCGGCAAGCTGCTGCCGCGCGATCGCGTCCAGCAACTGCTCGATCCGGGCACGCCGTTTCTCGAATTCTCGCAACTGGCGGCCTACGACATGTACCGCAACGAAGCGCCTGGCGCGGGCGTGATCACCGGCATCGGCCGCGTGGCCGGCCACGAATGCGTGATCGTATGCAACGACGCAACGGTCAAGGGCGGCACCTATTACCCGATCACGGTGAAAAAGCACGTGCGGGCACAAGAGATCGCCGAGCAAAACAACCTGCCGTGCATTTATCTGGTCGACTCGGGCGGCGCCAATTTGCCGAACCAGGACGAGGTGTTTCCCGACCGCGATCATTTCGGCCGCATCTTCTATAATCAGGCCAACCTGTCGGCGCGAGGCATTCCGCAGATCGCCGTGGTGATGGGTTCGTGCACCGCGGGCGGCGCCTACGTGCCGGCCATGAGCGACGAGTCGATCATCGTCAAGAACCAGGGCACCATCTTTCTGGGCGGCCCGCCGCTGGTCAAGGCCGCCACGGGCGAGGAAGTCAGCGCCGAGGATCTCGGCGGCGGCGACGTGCATACGCGGCTCTCGGGCGTGGTCGACCATTTCGCGCAGAACGATGCACATGCGCTGGCGATCGCGCGCGGCATCGCGGCCAACTTCAATCGCGTCAAGCCGGCCCAGATGGCCGTGCGCGCGCCGGTCGAGCCGCATTACGATCCGCGCACCCTGTACGGCGTGATCCCGGCCGACACGCGCAAGCCGTTCGACATCCGCGAGATCATCGCGCGCATCGTCGACGGTTCGGAGTTCGATGAATTCAAGGCACGCTACGGCACCACGCTGGTGTGCGGCTTCGCCCATCTGTGGGGCTATCCGGTGGGCATCGTCGCCAACAATGGCATCCTGTTCTCGGAGTCGGCCCAAAAGGGCGCGCACTTCATCGAACTGTGCTGCCAGCGCAAGATCCCGCTGATCTTCCTGCAGAACATCACCGGCTTCATGGTCGGACGCAAATACGAGAACGAAGGCATCGCCAAGCATGGCGCCAAAATGGTCACCGCGGTGGCCACCGCGCAGGTGCCCAAGCTCACCGTCATCATCGGCGGCTCGTTCGGCGCCGGCAACTACGGCATGTGCGGGCGCGCCTATTCGCCGCGCTTTTTGTGGATGTGGCCCAACGCGCGCATCTCGGTGATGGGCGGCGAGCAGGCCGCTTCGGTACTGGCGACCGTCAAGCGCGACGGCATCGAGACCAAGGGCGGGCACTGGAGCGCCGACGAAGAAGAGGCGTTCAAGGCGCCGATTCGCGAGCAATACGAAAAACAAGGCCACCCCTACTACGCCAGCGCGCGGCTGTGGGACGACGGTGTGATCGATCCGGCCGACACCCGCACGGTGCTCGGCCTCGGGCTGTCGGCCGCGCTCAACGCGCCGATTCCCGACACCCGTTTCGGCGTGTTCCGCATGTAAGCCGGCCTCGCCCCACGTTCTCTTATCGACAGGACATCCCCCATGCAACTCGAGACCCTGCAGATCGCCATCGACAACCACGTCGCCACCGTCACGCTCAACCGCCCGGCGGTGCGCAACGCCTTCAATGAAACCGTCATCGAGGAACTGACCGGCGCGTTTCGCGCGCTGGGCGCGCGCGAGGACGTGCGCGCCATCGTGCTGGCGGCCGACGGCCCGGCCTTTTGCGCGGGCGCCGACCTCAACTGGATGAAAAAGATGGCGGGCTACTCCGACGAGGAAAACCGCGCCGACGCGATGACGCTCGCGACCATGCTCAACACCATCTACACTTGCCCCAAGGCGGTGGTCGCGCGCGTGCAGGGCGATGCCTACGCCGGCGGCTGCGGCCTGGTGGCCGTGTGCGACATCGTGGTGTGCGCCGACAGCGCGCATTTCTGCATTTCCGAAGCGAAGCTCGGGCTGAGCCCGGCGACCATCAGCCCGTACGTGATCCGGGCCATCGGCGAGCAGGCCGCGCGGCGCTACTTCATCACAGCCGAGCGCTTCGACGCGGCCACCGCCCAGCGCCTGGGCCTGGCGCACGAAGTCGTGCCGGCCGACGGGCTCGATGCGGCCGTGCATGCCATCACCCGCACGCTGGCCGAGAACAGCCCGAATGCCGTGCGCGAGTGCAAGCGGCTGGTGCACGACGTCGCCGGGCGTGCGCTCGACACCGCGCTGATCGCCGAGACCGCCGAGCGTATCGCACATATGCGCGCCTCGGACGAAGGCAAGGAGGGCGTGCGCGCGTTCCTGGAAAAGCGCACGCCGTCGTGGCGCGCATAGAGCGATGTCTTAAAAAAATTTCACGGCGCGGCGCGCGGGAGATGCCGAGCAATTGGTACCGGATTTTGCAAATATCGAACCATCTTCCGTCAATTCTTTTTATTTTTTGCTAATTTGCCGTCAAACTGGCCTATTGATCGTTTTCGGATGCATCCATAACATGCCCCCATTCACTCTGCTTCGCCTCCCGGTTCGCCCGCTGCGCCTGTACGCGCACAGCGGGACGTGCCGGCGCCGTCCTGGCCGGCGGAGCGGGCTTTCGGGAGTCAACCATGGACGCTAATTCCAATACCGGCTGGCGCGAGCGCAGCCTGCGGCACGTCTGGCACCCCTGCACGCAGATGAAGCAGCAGGCCGAACTACCGCTGGTGCCGCTGAGCCGCGGCCAGGGCCCCTGGCTTTATGACATGGCCGGCCAGCGCTATCTCGACGCCATCAGTTCCTGGTGGGTCAATCTGTTCGGGCATGCCAATGCGCGCATCAACGCGGCACTCGTCGAGCAGCTCGCCACGCTCGAGCACGCCATGCTGGCCGGTTTCACGCACGCGCCGGTCGTCGAGCTCTCCGAGCGCCTGGCGGCGCTCACCGGCGAGGCGCTCGGCCATTGCTTCTACGCCTCGGACGGCGCCTCGGCGGTCGAGATCGCGCTGAAGATGAGCTTTCATTACTGGCGCAACCACGGCCAGACCGACAAGCGCGAATTCGTCTGCCTGCGCAACGGCTATCACGGCGAAACGCTCGGCGCGCTCGGCGTCACCGACGTGGCGATCTTTCGCGACGCCTATGACCCGCTGCTGCGCCACGCACACGTAGTCCCCTCGCCCGATGCGCGCGACGCGCGTGAGGGCGAAAGCGCGCGCGAGGTCGCGCAGCGCGCGGCCGACGAACTCGAGGCGCTGCTGCAGGCACGCCACGGGCAAATCGCCGCGCTGATCGTCGAGCCGCTGGTGCAATGCGCCGCCGGCATGGCGATGTACGACACACATTACCTGACGCTGGTGCGCGCGCTGTGCGACCGCTACCAGGTGCACCTGATCGCCGACGAGATCGCCGTCGGCTGCGGACGCACCGGCACCTTTTTCGCCTGCGAGCAGGCGCAGCTGTGGCCTGACTTCCTGACTCTGTCCAAGGGCATCAGCGGGGGCTACCTGCCGCTGTCGCTGGTGATGACCACCGACCGCATATACGACGCCTTCTATCACGACGAGACGGTGCGCGGCTTCCTGCACTCGCATTCGTACACCGGCAACGCGCTGGCGTGCCGGGCCGCACTGGCCACCCTCGACATCTTCCGCGACGACGACGTACTCAACGCCAACCGCGTCCGCGCGGCCCGGCTCACCGCCCTGCTCGCGCCGCTCGCGACCCATCCGCGCGTACGGCACTTCCGCCAGCGCGGCATGATCTGGGCCTTCGACGTCGCGCTCGACACGCCGGCCGAGGCCTCCGCCTTCGCGCGGCGCTGCCACGCAGCGGCGCTCGCGCGCGGCCTGCTGCTGCGCCCGATCGGCAACACCGTCTATCTGATGCCGCCGTATGTGCTCGACGACGACGCCCAGACCTGGCTGGCCACCCAAACACTGGCGGCATTGACCGACACACTCGAGGCGCACTGACATGCAATTACTGGACTCCCTCGAACAGGGCCTGCAGGCGCTCGACGCGCAACACCTGAGGCGCCGCCGGCGCACCGCCGACACCCCGTGCGCGCCGCACGTGCAGGTCGACGGGCGCGCCATGCTGGCTTTCTGCAGCAACGACTACCTGGGTCTGGCCGCCCATCCGGCAGTGACCGCCGCCTTCGCCGAGGGCGTGGCGCGCTACGGCGCCGGCAGCGGCGCATCGCACCTGATCAGCGGCCATGCGCGCGCCCACGCGCAACTCGAGGAACGGCTCGCGGCCATCATGGCACCCCACCTGGAGCAGGCCCGGGCACTGTATTTCTGCACCGGCTACATGGCCAACCTGGCGGTCTTGAGCGCCCTGGCCGGCAAGGACGCGGCGATCTTCTCCGAAGCGCTCAACCATGCGTCGCTGATCGACGGCGCGCGACTGGCGCGCGCCGAGGTGCACGTGTACCCGCACGGCGACACCGGTGTGCTGGCCGAACAACTGGCCGCGTGCCGGGCCAGCACCAAGCTGATCGTCACCGACGGCGTATTCTCGATGGACGGCGACATCGCGCCGCTGCGCGAGCTGCTGGCGCTGGCCGAACGGCACGGCGCCTGGCTGGTGGTCGACGATGCGCACGGCTTCGGCGTACTGGGCGACCAGGGTCACGGCGTGCTGGAGCACTTCGGCCTGCGCTCGCCGCATCTGGTGCTGATGGGCACGCTCGGCAAGGCGGCCGGCGTGGGCGGCGCGTTCGTCGCCGCGCATGCGACGGTCATCGAATGGCTGGTCAACCGCGCGCGGCCCTACATCTTCACCACGGCCGCAGCGCCCGCCCAGGCCCACGCCCTGCTCACCAGCCTGGACATCATCGAAGGCGACGAAGGCCGCAGCCGACGCACGCACCTGCAGGCGCTGATCGCGCAACTGAAGGACGACCTGCGCCTGCGTGGCTGGCAGCACATGGCCTCGCCCACCGCGATCCAGCCGATCGTGCTGGGCGCCAACGAGCACGCGCTGCGCGCGGCCGCCGCGCTCGACGCCGCCGGCCTGTGGGTGCCGGCGATCCGCCCGCCCACCGTGCCGGCCGGCACGGCCCGCCTGCGCGTGACGCTGTCGGCCGCGCATACTGCCGACGACGTCGGGCGGCTCGTCCAGACGCTCAACCAGCTCAACGCGGAGATCTGAAATGGGCGCCAAACACGCCTTTTTTGTCACCGGCACCGACACCGAGATCGGCAAGACACTGACCTCGGCGGCCCTGCTGCACGCCTTCGCCCGGCGCGGCCTGTCGACTGTCGGCTATAAATCGCTGGCCGCCGGCGCGACACAGCGCGAGGGCCGCTGGGTCAACGAAGACGTCGAACTGCTCAGCCAGGCCAGCAGCGTCGCGCTGCCGCCCGAGCGGTACTGCCCCTACGTACTGCACGACGCCACCGCTCCGCACATCGCCGCGGCCGGCGAGGGCATCGCGCTCGACCCGGCAGTGATCCGCGCCGGCTACGCACAGCTCACGACCCTGGCCGATGCGGTCATCGTCGAAGGCGTGGGCGGCTTTCGCGTGCCGCTCACCGACACGCTCGACACCGCCGACCTGGCGATGCAACTCGGCCTGCCGGTGGTGCTGACGGTGGGCATCCGGCTGGGCTGCATCAGCCATGCGCTGCTCACCGCCGAGGCCATTGCCGCGCGCGGCCTGCGCCTGGCCGGCTGGGTCGCCAATCAGGTCGACCCGGCCATGCGCCACGCGCAGGCCAACGTCGAGACGCTGGCCGCGCGGCTCGGCGCGCCGCTGCTTGGTAACATCCCCTATCTGCCCCACCCGGATCCCGCCACCGCGTCCGGCTACCTCGACATCGCCCCGCTGCTGGCCGAACAACTTTGAACCAAGGAACTCCCATGCAAACTCACGCCCACACCGCCACCGCCCACCAGGACGAACTGCGCAAGAACGCCACCGCGTGGCGCACCGCCGACGTGCTGGCGCTGTTCGAACTGCCGTTCGCCGATCTGATTTATCGCGCCCAGCAGGTGCATCGCGAGCATTTCGACGCCAATGCCGTGCAGCTCTCGACGCTGCTGTCGATCAAGACTGGCGGCTGCCCGGAAGACTGCGCCTACTGCCCGCAATCGGCACGCTACGACACCGGCGTCGAAGCCGACAAACTGATGCCGCTCGACGAAGTGCTGGCCGCGGCGCAACGCGCCAAGGACAACGGCGCGACACGCTTTTGCATGGGCGCGGCCTGGCGCTCGCCCAAGCCGCATCACCTCGAGGCAGTGCAGGACATGGTGCGCGGAGTCAAGGCGATGGGGCTGGAGACCTGCGTCACGCTCGGCATGCTCAAGGAAGGCCAGGCCGAAGAACTCAAGAACGCCGGCCTCGACTACTACAACCACAACCTCGATACCGCGCCGGAGTTCTACGGCCAGATCATCACCACCCGCACCTACCAGGACCGGCTCGACACGCTCGATCGCGTGCGCGAGGCCGGCCTCAAGGTGTGCTGCGGCGGCATCGTCGGGCTGGGCGAATCGCGCCGCGAGCGGGCCGGGCTGATCGTACAGCTGGCCAACATGGACCCGTACCCGGAATCCGTGCCCATCAACAACCTGGTGCAGGTCGAAGGCACGCCGCTGGCCGGCAGCGAAGCGGTCGACCCGTTCGAGTTCGTGCGCTCCATCGCGGTGGCGCGCATCACCATGCCGCGCGCCATGGTGCGCCTGTCGGCCGGGCGCGAGACCATGGACGACGCGCTGCAGGCGCTGTGCTTCCTGGCCGGCGCCAACTCGATGTTCTACGGCGACCAGTTGCTGACCACCGGCAATCCGCAGGCCGAGGCCGACCGCCAGCTGCTGGCGCGCCTGGGCATGCACGCCAGCACCGAGGCGCAATTGAGCGAGCGGCTCGGCGAAGCGGGTTCGTCCGACGGGTGCGGCGCGGCCTGCGCATCCCACTGAGCCCGAGATACCCCCTGCGTTGAAAACGACTGGAGACGACATGTTCGACAAGATCCTGATTGCCAACCGCGGCGAAATCGCCTGCCGCGTCGCGGCAACCTGCCGCCGCCTCGGCATCAAGACCGTAGCGGTCTATTCCGACGCCGACGCGCAGGCCAAGCACGTCGCGGTTTGCGACGAGGCCGTGCATATCGGCGGGGCGGCCGCGCGCGACAGCTACTTGCGCGTCGACGCGGTGATCGACGCGGCGCGGCGTACCGGCGCGCAAGCGATTCATCCGGGCTACGGATTTCTGTCGGAAAACGAAGCGTTCGCCGCCGCATGCGCGAGCGCCGGACTGGTCTTCATCGGCCCGCCGGTCGAGGCGATCCGGGCAATGGGCAGCAAAAGCGCCGCCAAGAGCCTGATGGAGCACGCCAACGTGCCGCTGGTGCCGGGCTACCACGGCGCCGAGCAGGCGCCCGAATTCCTGCAGGCGCAGGCCGACGAGATCGGCTATCCGGTCCTGCTCAAGGCCAGCGCCGGCGGCGGCGGCAAGGGCATGCGGGTGGTCGAGAGCGCCGCCGACTTCAAGGCCGCGCTCGCCTCGTGCCAGCGCGAGGCGCAAAGCAGCTTCGGCGACGACCGCGTGCTGCTGGAAAAATACCTGACCCGGCCGCGCCACATCGAAATCCAGGTGTTTGCCGACATGCACGGCAACTGCCTGTACCTGTTCGAGCGCGATTGCTCGGTGCAGCGCCGGCACCAGAAGGTGCTCGAGGAAGCGCCGGCCCCGGGCATGACCGAACAGCGCCGCCGCGCCATGGGCGAAGCGGCGGTGGCTGCCGCGCAGGCGGTCGGCTACGTCGGCGCCGGCACGGTCGAATTCATCGCCAACCAGGACGGCTCGTTCTATTTCATGGAAATGAACACGCGCCTGCAGGTCGAGCATCCGGTGACCGAAATGATCACTGGCCTGGATCTGGTCGAATGGCAATTGCGCGTGGCCGCCGGCGCACCGCTGCCGCTGCGCCAGGAAGAGCTGCGCCTGCACGGGCACGCACTGGAGGCGCGCGTCTACGCGGAAAACCCCGACAACAACTTCCTGCCCTCGACCGGCACGCTCAAATACCTGCGCACGCCCGCGGCAGTCGCTTTCGAGCGCGGCGCGCATGGCAGCGACCCGGCGCCGGTGCGGATCGACGCCGGCGTGCGCGAGGGCGACACGATCTCGCCGTTCTACGACCCGATGATCGCCAAGCTGATCGTCTGGGGGCGCGACCGCGCCGAAGCACTGGCGCGCATGCGCCAGGCGCTCGCCAAGTATCGCGTGGCCGGGGTGGCCACCAACATCGCATTTCTCGACCGGCTGGTGGCCAGCGAGCCGTTCGCCACCGCCGATCTCGACACCGGGCTGATCGAGCGGCACCACGATGCGCTGTTTCCAGCCGCCCAGCCAGTGCCGGCCGCCGCGCTCGCGCTGGCTGCCGCGGCCCTGCTCGAGCGTGAGCAGATCCGCCAGCGCAAACAGTATCTGGACAGCACCGATCCCCACTCGCCGTGGCATCAGCACAACGGCTGGCGCCTGAACGGCCATTACGAGCGGACCCTGCAGTTCGACCAGGACGACACACGGCACGACGTGGTGCTCGCCTATCTGGGCGACCACAGCACCCTGGCGGTGGCCGGCCGCACGCTGCCCTTCGCGTACCGCCATGAGCAGGGTGCCCTGCAGCTGACACTGGGCGACACGCGCACGCAGGGCCACGTGCATGTCGACGGCGCGACCTACCACGTGTTTTACGAGGGACGTCACTGGACGCTGCAATGGCATGACCCGCTGGCCCAGCAGGCGGGCCACGAGGGCGGCGAGGGCAAGCTCACCGCGCCGATGCCTGGCAAGGTCATCGCGGTGCTCGCCGAGAAAGGCGGCAAGGTCACCAAGGGCATGCCGCTGATCGTGATGGAAGCCATGAAAATGGAGCACACCATCAGCGCGCCGGCCGACGGCGAAATCGACGAAGTGCTGTACGGTGTCGGCGAGCAGGTGCAGGAAGGCGCCCAGTTGCTCTCGCTCAAGGCGGCCGAGTAATTCTCCAGCGTTAATTCGCCCGCCCCGACAGCTCCGAAATACGCAGAGCAGTCTGGGGCGGCACATAAGACACTTTAGAAAATTTTTCAGACATCTCTCTGATTGCGCCGGCCCGCCACCCGAGCGCAATCTGCCGTTTCAGCGTCAGCGCTTCGATCTGAAGCGGGTCGCCAGCACTTTCACCAGGCTGGCGACCAGCGCCTGATCTTCCGAGTTCATTTTGCCCACCGCGCGCGCGATCGCCACCATCGGCTCGTTGGGGTTGCCATACGGGGTGAGCACCTGCTCGACCCGCAGGCTGCTGTTGTGCTCGAAGTTGAGCAATTCGGCGGGCGCGACGTTCAGCGTATCGGCCAGCACGCAGATATTGACCAGCGCAACGTTGCGCAGGCCGCGCTCGATGCCGCCCACGTAGGAGCGCGCCAGTCCGCTTTCAAGGGCCAGTTTTTCCTGCGACCAGCCACGTGCCTTGCGGAACATCGCCAAGCGTTGACCAAACAATTTGAGAGGATCTTGATCCATAAGCCGTTGTGCGACGAGAGGCTCCACAGGCTAAGAACTTGCTCAACACAATACGACGCCTTTTGTTAAGACACACTATAAGTAACAATTTTTACGGCATCAATTTACCCACACAAAGTCCCCGAACCCCTTGAAAGGCCGGTAAACTGATGGCGGCATCGTCAACGGCTACATCTTTGCCATCCATAATAGGCCGCTCCATCGGCAACAATTTGATTGCCGCATGGTCAATGCCAAACCGCCGCCAGGCCGGACTCCACGTCGAGTGCCGGCACGCGGCCGTCGTTGTGCACCGCTCCCCCCGCGGCCCGCATGGCTGTCTCAATGACCATCGCGCAGGGAATCTCATCATGTTCACGCCGCTGTCCTCGCTTTGCCATAACCCGCTGTTCACCCTGAACTGCCACGCCGATCTCGCGCAACATTTGGGCACACCCAGCCCCGCCGCACAGGCCGAGGAGATCGACGCCATCGACGCGCCCTGCCGGCAATGGATCGAGGCTGCGCCATTCGCGCTGCTGGCCACGGCCGGCCCGGCCGGACTCGATTGCTCGCCGCGCGGCGGGTCGCCCGGCTTCGTGCAGGTGCTCGATACGCAAACCCTGATCGTGCCGGAGCATCCCCGCAACCATCGCATGGACAGCCTGCGCAACCTGCTCGCCGATCCCCGCATGGCGCTGCTGTTCATGATTCCCGGCATTGTGCAGACCCTGCGCGTGAGCGGCCGCGCGACCCTCTCGATCGATCCGGTCCTGCTCGGCACCTGCATCGCCGAAGACCAGCCGCCCAAGGTGGTGCTGGTGATAAACGTCGAGCGAGTCCTCTTTCAATGTGCCGGGGCCGTGCGGCGGGCCGGTTTGTGGGGTTTGGATCGGCTCGCTGCGTCGGGCACGCTGCCGAGCGACTAGCAGCCGCTTGCGGCCGCATCGGCTATGCTTCGGGTCTGACCGACACCTTGCAGGATGCGCCGCCCCCTCATGGCACTCAAAGCCACCATCTATAAAGCCGACGTGCAAATCGCCGACCTCGATCGGCAGTATTACCAGGATCACGCGCTGACCATCGCCCGCCATCCGTCCGAGACCGACGAGCGGATGATGGTGCGCCTGCTGGCCTTTTTGCTGCACGCGCACGAGCACCTGAGCTTCGGCAAGGGCTTGAGCACCGCCGACGAGCCCGACCTCTGGCAACACGACCTGACCGGCGCGATCGCCTGCTGGATCGACGTCGGCCTGCCCGACGAGCGGCGCCTGAGCAAGGCGTGCGGGCGTGCCGAGCGCGTTTACGTCTATGCCTACGGCGGGCGCGCCGCCTCGGTCTGGTGGGAGCAGAACGCCGGCAAGCTGGCGCGCACCGAACGGCTGACCGTCAGGCTGCTGAGCGACGACGACCTGGCCACGCTGGGCGGGCTCGCGCAGCGCAACATGCGCCTGCAATGCACCATCCAGGACGGCAGCGTGTGGCTCTCCGACGGCCAGCAGAGCGTGCCGGTCACGCCCGAGACGCTGCTCGCGCCACGCGCCGATCATTAGCGTCCCGCGTCCGGCCGGCCTTTGTTACACTTGACGTATACGTCATATATGCCGCCCGCTTGGGCCATCCCCGCTTCGTTATGGATATCCTGATTTACAGCCCCGAAGAGCAGTGCCAGCGCTGGGTCGCCGGCTTTGCCGCCGCGCTGCCCGAGGCGCGCGTGCGGGCCTGGACGCCGGGCGAGCGCGGGCATGCCGACTACCTGATACTGTGGCGGCCGACCGCCGACGTGCTGCGCCATCGCCAGGGACTCAAGGCAGTCTTCAATCTGGGCGCCGGGGTCGACGCCGTGCTGGCGCTGCTGGCGCAGGAGCCCGGCCTGCTGCCGCCGGAGGTGCCGCTGGTGCGGCTCGACGACGCCGGCATGGGCGCGCAAATGGTCGAGTACGTCACGCATGCGACGCTGCGCTATTTCCGCCGCTTCGACGCCTACGACAGACAACAGGCCCAGGGCGTCTGGCAGCCGCTCGTGCCTTACCCGCGTGAACAGTTCGCCATCGGCCTGCTCGGGCTGGGCACGCTGGGCGCACAGGTGGCCACGGCACTCGCCCGATTCGGTTTTCCGGTGCGCGGCTGGAGCCGCACGGCCAAGACCCTGCCCGGCGTGACCTGCTTTGCCGGCGCCGCCGGACTTGGCGATTTTCTTGCCGGCACGCGCGTGCTGGTCAATCTGCTGCCGCTCACCGCCGATACCGCCGGGCTGCTCGATCGCCGCGTGTTCGACCGGCTGGCCCGGGGCGCGTACCTGATCAACGTGGCGCGCGGCGAGCACCTGGCCGAAGACGACCTGCTGGCGGCGCTGCGCAGCGGGCAACTGGCCGGCGCGACGCTCGACGTGTGCCGCACCGAACCGCTGCCCGCCGGGCATCCGTTCTGGCATACGCCGGGGTTGACGCTGACGCCGCACATCTCGGCACTGACGTTGCATGAAGAGACGATCGAACAGATTTCGCGCAACATCCGCGCCATGGAGCGCGGCGAGCCGCTCGCCGGCGTGGTCGACCGGCAACGCGGCTATTAGAGGCCATGCATGACAGACATTGCGCCCGGCGTCCGCCGGCGCGCCGAACAGGAGGCAAATATGAGTGCGACGCAGTTACCCCGGCAGGTCAAGGTCATTGAAGTCGGACCGCGCGACGGCCTGCAGAATGAGAAGCAGCTGGTGCCGCTGGCCACCAAGATCGAACTGGTCGACCGGCTCTCGGCCGCCGGGTTCGCCAACGTCGAGGCCGCCTCGTTCGTCTCGCCCAAGTGGGTGCCGCAAATGGCCGACGGTGCCGAGGTCATGGCCGGCATCGCGCGCCGCCCCGGCACCATCTACTCGGTCCTCACACCCAACATGAAGGGCTTCGAGGGCGCGCTGGCCGCGCGCGCCGACGAGGTGGTGATCTTCGGCGCCGCCAGCGAAGCGTTCTCGCAGCGCAATATCAACTGCTCGATCGCCGAGAGCGTGGCCCGCTTCGCACCGGTCGCGCGTGCGGCCAAGGACGCCGGCCTGCGCCTGCGCGGCGCGATCTCCTGCTGCCTGGGCTGCCCCTACCAGGGCGAGGTGCCGGTCGCCGCGGTGGTCGACGTGGTGCAACGTCTGCAGGCGCTGGGCTGCGACGAAATCGACATTGCCGACACCATCGGCGTGGGCACCGCCGGGCAGACGCGCACGGTCATCGAGGCGGCCGCCAAGGTATTCCCGATCGAGCGCCTCTCGGGCCATTTCCACGACACCTACGGGCAGGCACTGGCCAATATCTACGCGGCGCTGCTCAGCGGCATCACGATTTTCCATTCGTCGGTGGCCGGCCTGGGCGGCTGCCCCTATGCCAAGGGCGCGACCGGCAACGTCGCCACCGAAGACGTCCTGTACCTGCTGCAGGGCCTGGGCATCGAGACCGGCATCGACCTCGAGCAGGTCGTCGAGACGGGCGACTTCATCTCGCAGGCGATCGGGCGCGCCAACGCCTCGCGCGCCGGCCGCGCGCTGCTCACCAAGATGCGCGATCGGGCCGCAGCCGCCAGCGCATGAATCCAGCCAGCACGCTTGCCATGAATATCGATACCTCCCTGCCCGAGAGCGCGCAACGGGTCGCGCGCCTGCTCGCCGAAGCCGGTCACGACAAACCGGTGGTGATGCTGCCGCAAACCGGCAAAACCTCGGCCGAAGCAGCCGCCGGCCTGGGCTGCGACGTGGCCCAGATCGCCAAGTCGATCATCTTCCGGCGCGCCGCCGACGACGCCCCGGTGCTGGTCATCGCCAGCGGGGCCAACCGGGTCGACGAACGCAAGGTCGCCGCGCAGGTCGGCCCGCTGGCCAAGGCCGATGCCAAGTTCGTGCGTGACAAGACCGGCTATGCGATCGGCGGCGTGTGCCCGATCGGTCATTTGACGCCACCGGTGATGCTGATCGACGCCGATCTGTTCGCGCTCGACAGCCTGTGGGCCGCCGCCGGCCATCCCCATGCGGTGTTCAACCTGAGTCCGCAGCAGCTCGAGGCGATGACCGGCGCGCCGGTGGCCGACGTCGCGCTGCGCGACTGACCGATCCTTTCCTTAACCTTTTTACTGGAGATTCGCCGATGCAAGCTGCCCTGCAACCCGGCTTCGCGTTCGAGTGGACTTACCAGGTGCCGCGCAAGGCCCTGGTGCCCGAGCTGTACGACGACATTGCGCCATGCCGCGAGATGCCGGCGGTGCTCGCCACCGGCTACATGGCCGGCATCATGGAATGCGCCTGCCTGCAGGCGATCCAGCCGTACCTCGACTGGCCGCAGGAGCAGTCGCTCGGCACGCTGATCTCGTTCTCGCATCTGGCCGCCACGCCGGCCGGCGACACCCTGCGCATCCAGGGGCGGCTGGTCGAGATCGACGGACGCCGGCTCAAATTCGAAGTCGAAGCCTGGGACGGCCTGGACAAAATCACCGAAGGCGTGCACGAACGCATGCTGGTCGATAACACGCGCTTTCACACCAAACTGCGCGAGAAGGCCGACAAGCTCGGCCTGGCCATTTAATACGCCGCGCC
Source organism: Pandoraea thiooxydans (assembly GCF_001931675.1). NCBI lineage: Bacteria > Pseudomonadati > Pseudomonadota > Betaproteobacteria > Burkholderiales > Burkholderiaceae > Pandoraea > Pandoraea thiooxydans. The sequence goes on from NZ_CP014839.1 coordinate 3,678,511, forward strand.
GCATGTCGTCCCGCCCCGCCGCGCCACCGCAAGTGCCGCAGACGCCGCCCGCTTCGCCGGTGCCGTCGCCCTGCACCAATATCTGCCGGATGAACCCGGCCACCGGCTGGTGCGAAGGCTGCTGGCGCACGCTCGACGAGATCGCCGCGTGGTCGGCGCTCTCCGAGGCAGCCAAGCGCGACGTGTGGCAAGCACTCGACGCCCGGCGTGCGCAGCATGCGCGCGAATCCTCCTGACACCGACTCGATAACCCATGGGACGCATCGTTCAAATCGGCGAAACCTTCTGCGACACGTTCTCGTTTACCGCCGAGAACATCAAAACCTTTGCCCGACTCGCCAACGACAACAACCCCCTGCATCTGGACGACGGCTACGCTGCCGCGAGCCGTTTCGGCGGATTGATCGCCTCGGGCACCCAGCCGATGTCGTATTTCTGCGCGATGCTGGCCACCCACTACTCGATCGATCGCCAGCCGCTGGGCCTGGAGTTCGACGTGCGGCTGAAGAAGGCAGTCGGCGTCGGCGACACCGTCACCATGCAATGGACGGTGGACGACGCGGTATGGAAGGACAAGCTCGGCGGCGACATCGTCACGCTGCACGGCAGCGCCATCAACCAGCGCGGCGAAACGGCCCTGCTGGGCACCGCCACGATTCTCGTCTGCCCGCGCTCACAGCCCGGCACCGAGCCCGCATGAGCACACCGCCGCTGCCAGCCTCGATGCGCGTGTTGCAGCGCGGCTGGCTGTCGTCCAACAACATCCTGTTCCTGGACGAAGAACCGACGCTGGTCGACAGCGGTTATGTTTCGCATGCCGAACAAACGCTCGCGCTGGTGGAAAACGCGCTCGCCACGCACCCGCAAGGCCTCAGGCGCATCATCAATACGCATCTGCATTCGGATCACTGCGGCGGCAACGCGCTGCTGCAGCAGCGCTACGGGTGCCGCACCCTGATTCCGGCCGCCGAGGCCGATGTCGTGCGCGACTGGGACGAAGCGCGCCTGAGCTACCGTGCCACCGGGCAGCAATGCGCGCGCTTTGCCTTCGACGGTACGCTGCGGCCAGGCGACTCGATCACGCTCGGCGCTCTGGCATGGCAGGTGCTGGGCGCGCCGGGCCACGACCCTCACTCGCTGATGCTGTACTGCCCAGCCGAGGCCATTCTGATTTCTGCCGACGCGCTGTGGGAAAACGGCTTCGGCGTGATTTTCCCGGAGCTCGACGGCGCGTCGGGTTTTGCCGAGCAGGCCGCAGTGCTCGATCTGATCGGCGAGCTCGAGGTTCGCTGCGTGATTCCCGGGCACGGCGCGCCGTTTGGCGAGCCCGCCCGCGCGCTCGACGTTGCCCGCAGCCGGCTGGCCTACCTGCGTGCCGATCCGCGCCGCAACGCCCGCAACGCGCTGAAGGTGCTGATCGTATTCCGGCTGTTGTCGGTGCGCCAGCTCGCGCGCGCAGAGCTGCAGGCAATGCTCGCCCAGGCAGAGGTGATGCGCGCGGCCGCCGCGATGCTGGCACCGCCCTCCGACTGGCCGGCGCTGCTCGACGAACTCTGCGGCGAACTGGCACGCGCAGGCGCGGTTCGAACCGACGGCGACACCTTGAATGCCGTCGACCAACCTTGACTTTTGTCACAGCTTTTGCGCCTGAGCGTGATAAGCGACCGGAAAATCCATCAAATTGAGAGATAATCGCCGTAAAGGGGCCTAGTTACCGCGATCCGTCACGCGCCGGTACTGAACGAGCGTCCCAATCGAAATGGGCCGCCGCCATGAAAACCAGTAAAGGGAAAGCGAAGCTTCGCCTGGCCGAAGACGCATCCCTGCACCGCCAACCCGCCGAGCCGTCGTCCGCGGCGCCGAATCCGCCGCCGGCGGCCAAAGCGCTGACCGGCAGAGGCAAACGCTTTGCCCTCCGGATCTATCGACTGCGCACGATGGGATGCGCAATCGGCTTTTTCTGCGTCGCCGGCGTCTTTCACCAGTTGCACGCCGCCCCCTGGCTGTGGGCACTCCTGGTGTTCCACGGCTACCTCTGGCCGCACCTCGCTTATCGCCTTGCGTTGCGCGCCCGTGTGCCCTATCGGGGCGAGCGCCGCAATCTGATGATCGACGCGGCATTCGGCGGTTTCTGGGTCGTCGCGATGCGTTTCAACCTGCTGCCAAGCCTGGTGCTCATCACCATGCTGTCGATGGACGATATCGGCGCAGGCGGCTTGGCGCTGTTCTGGCGAGGCCTGATCGCGCACGCGGTGGGCGCCGTCGTCGGCGCCGGCGTGCTCGGCCTGCACGTTGCCCCGACCTCCGACATGTTCAATATCGTGACCTGCCTGCCAATGCTGGTGCTTTATCCGATCGCGCTGGGGCAGGCGACCTACGAAATGTCGCAAAAGCTCGCCCAGCGCACCCGCGAACTCGAATACCTGAACCAGCACGACGGGCTCACTGGCCTGTTCAGCCGCTTTTACTGGGAAGTCTGCCTGGCCAGAACCTTCGGTGAGTGTCTCGCCAGCGGCCGGCCCGCCTGCCTGATCATGCTCGATCTCGACCACTTCAAGCAGATCAACGATACGCATGGCCATCTTGCCGGCGACCTGGTGCTGCAGAAATTCGCGGGCACGCTGCGCGAGAGCCTGCGCAGCGAAGACATCATCGGCCGCTATGGCGGCGAGGAATTCGGCGTGATCCTGCCCGGCGTGAACGCCGATCAGGCAGAGCCGATCATCGACCGGCTGCTCGCCAGGCTGCGCGCGCAAACCAGCCTTGATCGGGAAATGCCGCCCGGCTGCACCGCGAGCGCGGGGATAGTCGCCTTTTCCGCGGAATTCCCCAGCCCGGACGCATGGTTGCAGCAGGCCGACCACGCGCTGTATCAGGCCAAGCGCCTGGGCCGGGATCGCCTGGTGGTCTGTTGAGCAGGCCACCACGCCCGGTTCGGCGCCGCGCCGGCGACCTCGGTCCGGCGCGCCGGGTTCAACCCTGCTCGCGTACCTTCGCGCGCTGGCGGTGCGCCGCCACCTTGGCGCGATTGCCGCAGATCGCCATGCTGCACCATCGACGCGCGTGAGCGCGCGTGTGATCGGCAAACAGCAGCGTGCAGCGCGGCCCCTCGCACGCCTTCACGTAGGTGAAATCCTGCTCGCAGACCAGTCGCGCCAGCGCCTCGGCGATCGGCATCAGCAACGACGCCGGCGATTTCCAGCGGCGGCGCGAACGTAGCCTCAAGGCCGCGCCTCCGTCTACCGCGCCGGCCACGACCTCGCCATATTGATCGTCCTGCGCGAGCAACCGGTTCAGCGGTTCGATCTCGCTCAATTCAACGGTATCCAGCGGCCGCCCCTTGCGTTTGCCAACAAAGCCGCGAAACCACTCGCGCAGTGTGCGCGCCTGCGCCGCCACTTCGTCGAGTTCGGCTGGCGCGGCCCGCGAGCGCATCTCGGCAAGCACTGAAGCCGGCACCAGGTTCGCCTGGGCCAGCCATGCCAGCAAGCCTTCGCCGTCGGCGAGCCAGTCGACCGGTTCGTCCGTCGGCGTGGCGATCGAATTCAGAAAGTCGAGGCCCGGTGCATCGGCCACGAATATCGCGGGAATCTGACGGTAGTCCATTGGGGCAATGAGGAAGGAAAAACGATAAGAAAAGTGTAACCCCTAAAAACTATCTTGACAAGTTACCAATTGATTTAGTAACCTTTAAAAAACACAAATAGAGGTTACAAATTTGCGGTACGTCACGGTCTCCCGGTAACGGCCGCCTTTCTCCAAAGGAGCAAGACATGTGGGTGAATAACGTAAGCGTTGTACTGGCGCACGGCGCATGGGCGGATGGATCGAGTTGGCGCAAGGTGATCGACATGCTGCGGGCGCAGCATATCGATGCCGTCGCAGCGCCCTTGCCGCTGACCTCGTTGAGCGAGGACGTCGCCGCGCTCGAGCGCACACTCGAGCGAATCGATGGCCCGGTGGTGCTGGCCGGTCATGCCTACGCGGGCGCCGTCATTGCAGGCGCCCGCAATGAGCGCGTCGCGGCGCTGGTGTATGTCGCGGCGCTCGCGCCCGACGAGGGCGAAACTGTGGCCGATGTGTTCTATCGCGCCGAGCCCCACCCGCAAGCCCCCCACCTGGCGCCCGATCGCCATGGCCTGATCTGGCTGCCGCACGAAGCGTTCGCGACGGCGTTTGCTCAATATGCTTCGCCGCCTGAGCTATCGGTGCTCGCAGCGGTACAGCGCCCCATCGCGGCGGCATGCATCGGGCAGGCGCTCGAGCGCCCGCTCTGGCGCGACCGCCCCAGCTGGTTTCTGGTCGCCGGGCAGGACCGGATGATCCACCCCGAGACGCAGTCCTTCATGGCGCGCCGCATGGGTGCGCGCATCCATGCGCACCCGGTCGATCACACACCGATGGTCAGCGCGCCGGGCGTCGTCACAGACCTCATTGTCGAAGCGGCCCGGACCATCTCGGCCAGCTAGCGACCTCACGACCTGCATTCCCCGCAATTGGGCGCCGCGTTTGGGTGCCCGTGTCCCCCCTCCTTTACTTTTCTTTGGGATGAAAATCATGACTGCCATTACCTATCGCCATGCCGACGTCGACGGTTTCAAGGTGTTCTACCGCGAAGCGGGCCAGCCGGGCGCGCCGAAGCTATTACTGCTGCACGGCTTCCCGAGTGCGAGCCATATGTTTCGCGACCTGATCCCCGAACTCGCGGACCGCTTCCACATCGTCGCACCGGACCTGCCCGGCTTCGGACAATCGGATATGCCCGGGCGCGATCGGTTTGCCTATACGTTCGACAATATCGCCAAGGTCATCGGGCGCTTCACCGAAGTGATCGGCTTCGAGCGTTTCGCGGTTTATGTGTTCGACTATGGCGCACCGACGGGCTTCAGGCTCGCGCTCGAGCACCCCGAACGAATCACCGCGCTGATTTCGCAGAACGGCAACGCCTACGAAGAGGGGTTGAGCGAGGGCTGGAATCCGATCCGCGCCTATTGGCAAGATCCGTCGCAAGCCAATCGCGAGGCGCTGCGCGCACTGCTCACGGACGAGACAACGGTCTGGCAGTACACGCACGGCGTGCCGAACCCGACCAGCGTGTCGCCGGATGGCTACTCGCTGGACGCGTTTTACCTGAGCCGGCCGGGTGCGCACGAGATTCAACTCGATCTGTTCGGCGACTACAAAAGCAACGTCGCGCTGTACCCGGCGTTCCAGCAATATTTCCGGATCCATCAACCGCCATTGCTGGCCGTGTGGGGCAGGCACGATCCGTTCTTCTTGCCGGCCGGCGCCGAAGCATTCAAGCGCGACTTGCCCAATGCGGTGGTGCGCATGTTCGACACCGGGCATTTTGCGTTGGAGACGCATGCGGCACAGATCGGCGCGGCGATCGTGGATTTCCTGACACGTTGAGCCGCGACCCGGGCAATGCGCAGCGCGGTTGCCCGGCCATTCACGGCGCTCCGGCGCCGCACTGGCACGCCAGCGCCCCAGTGCGGCCAGCAGCAAGAACCCCCCCCGAAATCAATCGACGCTGGCACACACGGAGGCCACGCAAATGAGCGGCCATCATCATGCATCCCATGCCGGCAAGGCTGGATTTTTCGTCATTCTGGTCACCTCGACTTTCCTGATGGGGTCGAGCTTCGTGTCAGGCAAGATCCTGCTGGCGCAGGGGTTTGCTCCCATGTCGCTGGTGGGCTGGCGGTTTCTGGTCGCCGCGCTTGCCACCTTGCCGCTGGCGCGGCTCGACAACCGCTCGCTGCGTGCGGCCCTGGCGCCCCGCGGCATGCGAGCGCGCGATGTGGCCCTGGTTGCCCTGATCGGGCTGACACAAACCGCGGCGGTGATGGGCCTGCTGTTTCTCTCCATGCGTTCGATCTCGGCAGCCACGGCGGCGATCCTGCTTTTCACCAATCCGATCTGGGTAGCGGTGTTGGGTCGGCTGTTTCTCGGCGAGGCATTGCATCGGCATCGGGCCGCCGGCCTGTTGCTGGGAATCGTCGGCGTCGTGCTCGCGATCGGGCTGGGCGCCGGCACGCTCTCGTCCCCGGGCGCCTTGGCCGGCGAGCTGATTGGGCTGGCCTCCGCGGTGTGCTGGGCGGCCGCCACCATCGTCAACAAGCGTGCCAACCTGCCAATGGGGGCCTGGGCCCTGAGCTTCTGGCAAATGCTGATCGGCTCGGTCGCCCTGTTGGTCATCGCGTACGCTAGCGGCGAGCACTGGCCCGCAGCGGTCAATCCGACCCAATGGGGATGGTTTCTCTGGCTGTCGATCCCGGCCTCGACCGGCTCGTTCGGCCTGTGGTTCGTCGCGCTCGGGCAAGGCGGGGCCACCAGAACCAGCGGATATCTGTTTCTCGCGCCGCTGTTTACCGTCGTGCTATCGTTTTTCTTGCTCGACACGACGTTGTCGTGGCTGCAGGCAGCGGGCGGCTTGTTGATCTGCGTCGCGCTGTGGTTGGTCAACCGCGAAATTCCCGCGCGCAGCGACCAGGAACGCATGAATGCGGCGCTCGCCGAGGGCGAAGCCTGAAGATGGCTATCAGCGAGCGGCATGGTCCGGACACGACATGAGCACCGGCAACGTCCGAGCGTGTAAACTGCTGCCTTTTTCGACACAAGCAATATGGTGCAAGTCCCGCAACGTACAACGCCGGGCGCTCCGGCGCTGGTTCGCTTGCTGGCGCGGCTCGCGCAGCTCGACGTTGCCGAACCCGGGCAGTCTCTGGCGGACCGGCTCGGCCAATGGCTGAGCTGGACCGATGCCATCACGCTGTCCTCGGCGCTGAGCACCCGGGCGCCGGCCCACGCCGATGCACGCTCGGCGGGTGATGATGCCGAACGCATTTGCGCACGGGTGCGTACCGCGCTGACCAACGCCATCGCCGGCGCCAGCGGCGTGGTAAGCAGCGCCGGTCGCCGCACGGCGTCGCGCGCGCCGGTGCGGCGCAACACGGCCGACCCGGCCCCCGAGTTCGCGGTGTTTCGCCAGGATTACCTCACCATGCAGCAGACGATGCAAACCGACATCGGCCTGTTGCGCGAGCGGCTGCGCCGGCAACTCATGGCCCGGACCCCGGAGCTGGCACGGCTCGCGGCGCTGGACGCCAGCCTGGAGCAGGCGCTCGACGCCCGCGAGCGGGCACTGCTGGCCACCGTGCCCACCCTGCTCGGCGTGCACTTCGAGCGGCTGCGCGAGGCCGGGCAGCAGATGCAGGCCGATGTGTCGGAGGCGGCCATGCCGGCTGCCGCGCGCGCCTGGCTGGGCCAGTTCCGCCTGGATATGCAGCGGATCCTGCTGGCCGAGCTGGAGATTCGTTTTCAACCGATCGCGGGGCTGCTTGCCGCCCTGCGCACCTGTTAATTGGGACGCCATGTCCAGATATCGCTTTCATCTTGTGGTTTTTTTGGTCGGCTTGGCCGCCGTGTGCTGGATCGGCGCCGGCTATGCCGGCTCGAACCCGCTGGCGCTGACGGCCACCGCCGTGGTGGGCGCCTGCTATCTGGCGGGGGCCTTTGAACTGAAACGCTACGCCCAGGCCACCGCCGCGCTCGAACATGCGGTGGCTGGCCTGGCCGAGCCGCCGCCGGCGCTGGACACCTGGCTAGGGCAAGTGCCGCCGGACTTGCGTGGCGCGGTACGCCTGCGCATCGAGGGCGAGCGCGTGGCCCTGCCGGGGCCCGCGCTGACGCCGTATCTGGTCGGCATGCTGGTGTTGCTGGGCATGCTAGGCACACTGCTCGGCATGGTCGCCACGCTCAAGGGTACCGGAGCCGCCCTGGACGGCGCGGCCAACCTGCAGGCAATCCGCACCTCGCTGGATGCGCCGCTCAAGGGGCTCGCGTTCGCGTTCGGCACATCGATCGCCGGCGTCTGCACCTCCGCGATGCTGGGATTGCTCTCGGCCATGTGCCGCCGTGAGCGGCTGCAGGCGGCGCAAGCACTCGATGTGAAGATCGTCACCACGCTGCGCGGCTATTCGCACGCCCATCAACGCGAGGAGGCATTTAAGCTGCTGCAGCGCCAAACCGAGACCATGCCCGCGCTGGTCGACCGCCTCGAAGCGGTGATGACCGCCCTGGCGCAGCACAGCCGCACGGCGAGCGAGCAACAGTTGGCCACTCAGCAGGCATTCCTGGACAAAACGGAGGCGGCCTATGCGCGCCTGGCCGATTCGGTCGGGCAATCGCTGCGGCAAAGCGCCGCCGAGGGCGCCCAGGCCGCAGGGGCCGCGCTGCAGCCGGTAATGGCCGCCACCATGGCGGAACTCACGCGCGAGGCAGCCACGCAGCGCGAGACCGTTACGCAAGCCGTGCAGCAGCAGCTCGACGCGTTGGCAAGCGGGTTGGCCGCGACCAATACCTCCATCGCCGAGACCTGGAGCCGTGCGCTGGCCGAGCAGCGCCAGGCCGGCGAGCGCGCCGCCCGGGATCTGAGCGCCTCGTTCGATCGCGTCGTCGAAACCTTCGAGCAACGTTCGACGAGCCTGGTCGAGGGCGTCTCGGCGCGGCTCGAGCACGCCACGGCCAGCGCCAGCCAAACCTGGGCCCAAACGCTGGCGCAGCATGCCGAGGCCAACGAGCGGCTGGCCGGGCGCCACCAGCAGTCACTGGAGGCGGCCGCCGCGGCCGTCGAGCAGCACGCGGCGTCGCTGCTGCGCAGCGTGAGCGAATCGCATACGCGCTGGCAGGAAGACTGGCAAAGCGCATCGGCCCGGCGCGAAGAACAACGGCTGGCAGCCTGGCACGAGAGCCTCGGCGAGATGGCTGCGGGGCTCACCGAACAGCTGGCGCAAGCCGCCACCCGCGGCGAGCAGCAACAGCACGCGATCTGCGAGACTCTGGCGCGTACCGCGAGCGAAATCTCGGCCCAGGCGCAAACGCAGGCCAGCCAGACGATCGCCGAAATTTCCCAGCTCGTGCAGGCCGCATCCGCGGCGCCCAAGGCCGCCGCCGACATGGTCGCCCAACTGCGCGAGCAACTCTCCGAGAGCCTGGCGCGCGATACCGCGACGCTCGAGGAGCGCAGCCGCTTGCTGGCTACCGTGGAGACCTTGCTCGTTGCCGTGAATCACGCATCGAACGAGCAGCGCGCGGCGATCGACGCGCTGGTGGCGAGCTCGGCCGGCCTGCTGCAGCGCGTTGGCGGAGAATTCACCGAACGGGTCGAGGCCGAGACCGGCAAGCTCGCGGACGTGGCCGCCCAGGTGAGCGGCGGCGCGCTCGAGGTGGCCAGCCTTGGCGAAGCCTTCGGCGCCGCGGTGCAATCGTTCGGCCAGGCCAACGAGAAGCTGACAGCGCACCTGCAACGCATTGAGGCCGCGCTGGAAAAATCGCTCGTGCGCAGCGATGAACAACTCGCCTATTACGTTGCGCAGGCCAGGGAGGTGATCGATCTGAGCATGATGTCGCACAAGCAGATCATCGAAGACCTGCAGCGCCTGGGCGGGCCGCTCGTCAATGGGGTCGAGGCCGCATGAACGAGGAGATCGACGGCGGCGCCGAACCGAGCGCGCCGGTATGGGCGGCTTTCGGCGATTTGATGTCGGTGCTGCTGGGCGCCTTCGTGCTGATCCTGGTCGCGGTGCTCGGCGTGCAGCTGGGCCTGTCGGTCAAGCTCGAGCACGAGATCAGGCAGCGGCAACTCGAGGCACAGCGGCGTCACGCGCTGGAGCAGGCGCTGGCGGGGCCGCTCGCGGCCGGCCGGGTGACGCTCATCAACGGGCGCATCGGCATCAGCGGCAGCGTGCTGTTCGCGCTCAATTCCGATCAGCTGCAACCGCAAGGCCGGGTGCTGCTCAAGAGCCTGGTCGGACCGCTCTCGGCCTACCTCAAGACGCATGACCAGATCCTGATGGTCAGTGGATTCGCCGACGACCTGCCAGTCCGCTCGACCAATCGGCGCTTTGCCGATAACTGGGAACTGTCGGCACAGCGCGCGCTGACTGTCACGCGTGCGTTCATCGACGAGGGCATTCCCGCTTCGTCGGTATTTGCGGCGGCATTCGGCTCGCAGCAACCGGTGAGCAGCAACACCGACGCGGCGGGGCGGGCCAGGAACCGGCGCGTCGAAATCGCTGCCGTGCCGCGCCCGGGAGCCACCGATGGCGGCCTGCATGACTAGCGCCGCCGACCAGGCCCGCGCAACGCTCGAGGCCTGGCGTGCGAGCGGCGCCGACCGGCTTGATCCGGTGCGCTTTGCTTTCATCGACGCACTGCAGCGGCGCGCCGCCGGTCATACCGGGCAGGCGCGCCGCCTGCTCGATGAGCGGCTGTCGGCGCTGCTGACAGCGTATGCCGACGATCTACGGCACGCCGGCGCCCCAGCGAGTCGCTCAAGCCACTCGAGCGGAGCAAGCGATACGCGGGGACCGCTGGCCGACCTGCTCGAGGCGATCGCCGACGGCGGCGCGGCGCAGCGCGCGCCCGGCTATCCGGAACTGGCGCTGCTCGACTATTTCCGGGAAACCTGGGCGGCACTCAGCGCCGAGCAGCAGTTGCGACGATCGCTCGACCACGTGCCGGCCAATGCCGGTCCGCTCAATTCCAGCAGCCTCGTGCACCGCTCGCTTGAACTCATGCGAGAGGTCTCGCCCGGTTACCTGCGGCACTTTCTGTCATACGTCGACGCCCTCTCGTGGCTCGCGCAATTGAGCGGCGACGGCGCCATGCCGGGCAACGACACACCGTCGGCCAAGCCGGTCGACAACCCCGCCGGCCGCAAAACAAAACGCGCCGCGAAGTCCCGCTGAGCACGCACGACCCGGTTATAGCCGGTTGACCGTCCTGATCATTTCGGCCATCCGGCCGCTCTCGGCGGCGAAGCGCAACGGCTTGCAGCGCTCGACGATGACCTCGGACTCGCCGCGTTCGAGCAACTCCATGACTTCATCGATGAATTCCGCAAGCGGCATCGCATTCGGGTCGGTAGCCTGGAACTCGCCGAGCAATTCGGTCTGCACATACGGCGGCGCGATCTCGACGACTTCGACGGACGTGCCCTGCAACTGATGCCGCAGCGACATCGAATACGAATGGATCGCCGCCTTGGTGGCGCTGTAGGTCGGCGACGAAAACATCGGCACGAAGGCCAGGCCCGACGAGACCGTCACCAGCGTGCTGCGGGGCTGTTCGAGCAAATGCGGCAGCAATGCCGCGCTCATGCGCAGCGTACCCGACAGGTTCGTCGCGATGGTTTGCTCGGCATCGTGGAGTTCCGCGGGGGACTGCTTGATATCTTCCTCGCGCATGATGCCGGCGTTGTTGATCAGCACGTTCAACGCGGGGAACCGGGCGATCGCCTGCTCGGCCAATGCCGCTATGCTGGCCTTGTCGGTGATGTCGAGTTGCAACGACACCATGCCGGGATTGGCTGCGGTGACTTCATCCAGGGCGGCTTGGCGGCGCCCGCAGATGATGACTTGGTTGCCCAGCTTGTGAAACGCTTCAGCCAGCGCCCGGCCAATGCCCGACGCGCCGCCGGTAATCAGAATGGTATTTCCCGTGATGTTCATGAACGACTCCTTTAAGTTGACGGTTTGTACGATAATGCAATCACTTTCCATTCGGAAGTAGGCACCCAAAAGATTTGTACTTACTAAAAGGAGAGCGACATGAACAAAACTCCGAAGGAACCGACGGCGTCGCCACCCACGAAGACCTATCCACCGCTCGCCCCGGAGGTCGAGGCACTGGTGCATGAAATCATCGGCCAGGTCGCCGGCAAGTGGACCATGATCATCCTCGACCTGCTGCAGGAAAAGGGCACCTTGCGCTTCACGCAGATCGGCAAGACGGTGAGCGGCATCAGCCAGAAAATGCTGACCCAGACCCTGCGGGAAATGGAGCGCGACGGACTGGTCGTGCGCACGGTGCACCCGGTTATCCCGCCCCATGTCGACTATGCGCTGACACCGCTGGGCGAGAGCCTGAGCGAGGCGTTTTGCAGCGTCTGGCTATGGACCGAAAAGCACTACGCCGAGATTCAGAAAGCGCGTGAGGCGTTTGCGGCGGTCTCGAAGCAACCCTCCAATTCGATTGCGCGCGAGCGCCGGTGAAGCCCCTATAATCGAACGGTCGTTCATTACCCGCCAAATCGAGGAGATGTTGCATGGCTCTTCCGCCGCTGCTGCAAAATCTGGCGCTGCCTGTCGTGGCCTCGCCGATGTTCATCGTCAGTTACCCCGAGCTGGTGCTGGCCCAATGCAAGGCCGGCATCGTCGGCTCGTTCCCGGCGCTCAACGCGCGCCAGCCCGAGCTGCTCGACGAGTGGCTCACACGCATCAACGAAGAACTCACCGCGTTCAAGGCGGCCCATCCGGAGCGCCCGGTCGGCCCGCTGGCCGTCAACCAGATCGTGCATCAATCGAACGCGCGGCTCGAGCACGACGTGCGCGTGTGCATCGATCACAAGGTGCCGATTTTCATCACCAGCCTGCGCGCGCCGATCAAGGAGATTCTCGACGCGGTGCATAGCTACGGCGGTATCGTGCTGCATGACGTGATCAACATCCGGCACGCGCAGAAGGCGCTCGAAGCCGGCGTGGACGGGCTGATTCTGGTGGCCGCGGGTGCCGGCGGCCATGCGGGCATGCTTTCGCCGTTTGCCCTGGTGGGCGAGGTGCGTAAATTCTTCGACGGCCCGCTGGTGCTCTCCGGGGCCATCGCGACCGGTGGCGCGATTCTCGCCGCGCAGGCGATGGGGGCCGATCTGGCCTACATCGGCACGCGCTTCATCGCCTCCGAGGAAGCGCACGCGACCGACGAATACAAGCGGGCGATCGTCGACGCCAGCGCGGCCGACATCATCTACACCAACCTGTTCACCGGCGTCCACGGCAACTACATCCGCCAGAGCATTCTCAATGCCGGCCTCGATCCGGACAATCTGCCGGCCTCGGATAAAAGCAAGATGGACTTTTCCGGCGGCACTTCAAAAGCGAAGGCGTGGAAGGATATCTGGGGCGCCGGGCAAGGCGTTGGGCTGATGGAAAGCGTGCAGCCGGCCGGCCAGATCGTCGCGCAATTGAAGGAAGAATACGAAGCCGCGCGTCGGCGGCTGCTCGCCTGAGCAAAACGCCGGCATGTGCGGGCGCACGTGCCAGCGTCAAGCAATCAAATCAATACGTGTACACGCCGCGCCCGCTCTTGCGGCCCAGGTAGCCCGCGGCCACCATTTCCTTGAGCAGCGGGCAGGGACGGTATTTGGAATCGGCGAACTCCTCGTAGTACACCTCCATCACCGACAGGCATACGTCGAGGCCGATCATGTCGGCCAGCGCCAGCGGCCCGATCGGATGATTGCAGCCGAGCTTCATGCCGTTGTCGATTTCCTCGGGCGTGGCCAGGCCTTCGCCCAGCACGAAGAAGGCCTCGTTGATCATCGGCACCAGAATGCGGTTGACCACGAAGCCGGGAGCGTTTTTCACGGTGATCGGGGTCTTGCCGAGTTCCTTGGCGAACGCTTCGACCGCCGCATGCGCGGCGTCGCCCGTTTGCAGGCCGCGGATGATTTCGACCAGCGCCATGAGCGGCACCGGGTTGAAGAAATGCATGCCGATGAAGCGCTGCGGATGGGACACCACGGCCGCCAGCTTGGTGATCGAAATCGACGAGGTGTTCGAGGCGATGATGGTCTCGGCGCCCACCAGCGCATCGATCTGCTTGAGGATCTTCACCTTCAGATCGAAATTCTCGGTGGCTGCCTCGATCACGATATCGGCGCTCTTGAGCGCCGCGTAATCGGTCGACCCCGCGATGCGCGCGAGCGCGGCGTCCTTGTCGGCCGGCTTGATCTTGTCTTTCTTGATCAGGCGATCCAGGCTGCCCGCGACATTGGCGATGCCCTTTTGCACGGCGGCCTCGCTGATATCGACCATCACCACCTGCAGCCCCACCACGGCGCAGGCCTGCGCAATACCGTTGCCCATCGTGCCCGCGCCAATAATGCCTACCTTCTGAATACCCATCTTCCTGCCTCTTCGCGATTGATGAAAATTGGCGCCCCGTCGGCGTTGCCGCGGGGCCGTTACATGTTGCGCCGGTACTGCCCGCCCACCTCGAACAGCGCGCTGGTGATCTGGCCCAGCGAGCATACCCGCACCGCGTCCATGAGCACGGCGAACACGTTGCCGTTTTCGATCACGGTCTGCCGCAGGCGCTCGAGCATGGCCGGCCCCGCGTCGGCGTGTGCGCCCTGGAATTCGCGCAGGCGCTTGAGCTGCGACTGCTTTTCTTCCTCGGTGGAGCGCGCCAGCGCGATGGCAGTCGGCGCATCGGCCTGATGCGGATTGAGGAACGTATTGACGCCGATCACCGGATACGAGCCATCGTGCTTCTTGTGCTCATAATACAGCGACTCCTCCTGGATCTTGCCGCGCTGATAACCGGTTTCCATCGCGCCGAGCACGCCGCCGCGCTCTGCAATACGCTCGAACTCCTGCAGCACCGCTTCTTCGACCAGATCGGTGAGCGCCTCGATGATGAAGCTGCCCTGGTTGGGGTTTTCGTTTTTCGCCAGACCCCATTCGCGGTTGATGATGAGCTGGATTGCCAACGCGCGCCGCACCGAGGCCTCGGTGGGCGTGGTAATGGCCTCGTCGTAGGCATTCGTGTGCAGCGAGTTGCAGTTGTCGTAAATGGCGATCAACGCCTGCAGCGTGGTGCGGATGTCGTTGAAGTCGATTTCCTGCGCATGCAGGCTGCGCCCGCTGGTCTGGATGTGATACTTGAGTTTCTGGCTGCGCTCGTTCGCGCCGTATTTCTCGCGCATCGCCACGGCCCAAATGCGGCGCGCGACACGCCCGAGCACCGTATATTCCGGATCCATGCCGTTGGAGAAGAAGAACGACAGGTTCGGCGCGAAATCGTCGATATGCATGCCGCGCGCCAGATAGGCTTCGACGTAGGTGAAGCCGTTGGCCAGCGTGAAGGCGAGCTGCGAGATGGGATTGGCGCCCGCCTCGGCAATGTGATAGCCGGAGATCGACACCGAATAGAAATTGCGCACCTGGTGATGGACGAAATACTCCTGAATGTCGCCCATCACTTTCAGGCTGAATTCGGTCGAGAAGATACAGGTGTTCTGCCCCTGGTCTTCCTTGAGGATGTCGGCCTGCACGGTGCCGCGCACGTTCTGCAGCGCCCATGCGCGGATCTTGGCGATCTCGTCGTCGGTCGGCTCGCGTCCGTTGTCGGCGGCGAACTTGGCCAGTTGCTGATCGATCGCCGTGTTGAAGAACATCGCCAGGATAGTCGGCGCCGGTCCGTTGATCGTCATCGACACCGAGGTATTCGGCGAACAAAGGTCGAAGCCGTCGTACAGCACTTTCATATCGTCGAGCGTGGCGATCGACACGCCCGAGTTGCCGACCTTGCCGTAAATATCGGGGCGCTCGCCCGGGTCGAAGCCGTATAGCGTGACCGAGTCGAACGCGGTCGACAGACGCTTGGCCGGCATGCCTTCCGAGACCAGCTTGAAGCGGCGATTGGTACGGAACGCGTCGCCCTCGCCGGCGAACATGCGGGTCGGATCCTCGTTCTCGCGCTTGAAGGCAAACACGCCGGCCGTGTATGGAAACGAGCCCGGCACGTTTTCCAGCATTTGCCAGCGCAGAATCTCGCCTTCGTCGACGAACCTGGGCAGCACCACCTTGGGAATCCGGCTGCCGGAGAGCGTCGTGTAGGTCAGCGCGGTGCGAATCTCCTTGTCGCGGATCTTCACCACATATTCGTCGCCGCTATAGGCCTTGAGCGTTTGCGGCCATTGCGCAAGCAGCTTCTTTTCGTTCGCGCCGAGTTGAGCATCGCGCTCGGCCAGCAGTTGGCCAAGTTGCTCGGCGCCGGCCTGGTCGCCGCCGGCCTCGGCAAGCATGCGGCGCGACTCGCGCAGTTGCTGGCGCTCACGCGCCACGCGGCTCTGAGCTTGCACGCGCTGGTGATAATGGCGCACCGTATCGGCGATTTCCGCCAGATAGCGGCTGCGCGCCGGCGGCAAAATCGCGCCACGGTAACTCGGCATATGACCGTCGACCACCGGCAGGCGCCCCGCCTCGGCCTTCAGTCCCTTTGTCTTGAGTGCCGACAGCAGGCCCTGATACAAGGCGGTCACGCCATCGTCGTTGAAGTGCGCGGCCATCGTGCCGTAGACCGGCATTTGCTCGGGCGGCGTGCTCCATGCCTCGCGATTGCGCTGCACCTGCTTGGCGACGTCGCGCAGCGCATCGCGCGCGCCCTTGCGGTCGAACTTGTTGATCGCCACGAAGTCGGCGAAATCAAGCATGTCGATCTTTTCCAACTGGCTGGCCGCGCCGAACTCGGGCGTCATCACATACAGGGACAGGTCCGAGTGCGGCACGATCGCCGCGTTGCCCTGGCCGATACCCGAGGTCTCCACCACGATCAAATCGAAGCCGGCCACCTTGCACGCATCCAGCACGTCGGGCAGCGCCGGCG
The DNA here is from genome assembly GCF_001931675.1 of Pandoraea thiooxydans. Lineage (NCBI taxonomy): Bacteria > Pseudomonadati > Pseudomonadota > Betaproteobacteria > Burkholderiales > Burkholderiaceae > Pandoraea > Pandoraea thiooxydans. The sequence goes on from NZ_CP014839.1 coordinate 3,694,966, forward strand.
AGATCTCGCTGTCGGCCTCGCGCGTGGCCAGCGAGCGCATGAACACGCGCGGCCCCTGGCCCCAGTCGCCGATCGCGTTCATGCGGATGCGGTCGCCCAGCAGCGCCCCGCCCGATTTGCGGCGCGACGGATCGACCGCGATCACGGCGATGCGCCAGCTGTCGCCCTGATCGAGCCGGAAGCGCCGAATCAGCTCATCGGTGAGCGACGACTTGCCGGCGCCCCCGGTGCCTGTAATGCCCAGTACCGGCACGCGCGATGTCTTGGCATGCGCGCGCAGGGTGTCACGCAGGCCGGCGTCGACCTTGCCGTTTTCCAGCACCGTCAACAACTGCGCGAGCGCGCGCCGGTCGCCTGCCAGCACCGCATCGAGCGAGTTCGGCGCGAATTGCGACAGATCGCCCAGCTCGGTCTCGCAGCGGTACAGCATGTCGTTGATCATGCCCTGCAGACCCAGCTGCTGACCGTCGTGCGGCGAATAGATGCGCGTCACGCCATAGGCTTCGAGCTCGGCGATTTCCTCCGGCACGATCACCCCGCCGCCGCCGCCGAACACCTTGATATGCTCGCCACCCTGGCGGCGCAGCAGATCGATCATGTACTTGAAGTATTCGACGTGGCCGCCCTGATAGCTCGACACGGCGATGCCGTGCGCATCTTCCTGCAGCGCCGCATCGACCACCTCGGCCACCGAGCGGTTGTGCCCCAGATGCACCACCTCCGCGCCGCTGGCCTGCAGGATACGGCGCATGATATTGATTGCCGCGTCGTGGCCATCGAACAGCGAGGCCGCGGTGACGAAGCGCAACCGCACGCCGGGCTTGTAGTCGGTGAGTTTTTGCGCGATGGATAAATCGGTCATGTCTCCCCCTTGGCAAAGCGCACGCTTCGCATCGCCCGCGCGGCACAGGAACGCCTCGCCGATCGGGCATCGGTTTCAAACAGTATAGCGGAACGGATTTGCGTGTTGACGTTTACGTTAACGTAACACGATTCCGGCAACGCTCCTGATTTACCAACGGGGCCGGCCAGGCGCGGTCTCGACACCATCTCGAGCGGGCCTTGGGGGTCAGCGGCGCATGCGCTGACCCCGAGCGGCGCGCCAATGCCGGCTAGGGGTGAGCGTTCTCGTCAATGGCGCGGCGTTCGCTCGGCACAAAGCTATCTGTCGAGATACGCGCCGCATCGAGTCCCAGAGAGATGCAGGTTTGCGCACAAGCCTCGACGAATCCGGGTGACCCGCCAATTACCGCGCGATGCGTCGCCAATGACGAAAATGTTTGCCGAATCCACGCCGGCGCGAACATTGGATGTGACGTGTATGGACTTTGCTCGTCGGTCACGAGAATTTGATACTTGAAATTGTCGTGCCGTCGCGAAAGGCCGACGAGGCGGTCCAGCGCAAAGACTTCGCGCGTCTGGCTCACGGAGTGCAGCAGCAGCATGGGCTCGTCCGCACCACGCTCCAGGGCGTCTTCGAGGATGGCGAGTACGGGTGCAAGACCCGTGCCGCCGGCCAGCCCGATCACGGGGCCCGCCCCATCCGGGAGGCGGCAGGCGCCGAACGGGCCGCGCACCCGAATCAGGTCGCCCACCCGCAATGTGTCGTGGATGAACCCACTCGCCTCGCCAAACGCGTGGCGAGACACAAACAACTCCAATAACCCGTCGTTTCGGCAGGCCGAGGCGAGGCTATACATTCGATTGGGGTCGACACCGGGGACCAGCACTTCCAGATAGGAACCGGCGGGATACACGAACGTCCGGTCGGCCGGCGTAGCGAGCACGACCCGTTTGACTCTGGGCGTCAGGCTGACGACGCTGAGCACTTCCGTGCACATCTCGGTCGCCTGCTCATTGCCCCCGCCGACGCCGCTCGGTATCTCGATTCGCAACTCCGGGGTAATCGCCCGCGCCTGACACAGCAGGCAATAGCCTTGCCCCTTCTCTTCGTCGGTAATCGCCAGGCCGAGAGACCAACCGTGATCGACTGCTCCCGTCAACACCCTGACTTTGCATGTGCCGCACGACGCGCCTCGGCACTGATGAGGAATCCGGATGCCCTGTGCCAGCGCGCTATCGAGAATAATCTCGGCTTGATCCACGGAAAACTGCTCTCCGGTATTGATCACGGTCACTTCACATGTCGTCATGACCTGAGTCTCCTGTTGTGGATCCACCCGGGCAAGCGATACCCCCGCTCGTGCCTGGCCGTAGCGTTCACCGGTGCCCGCCGGCGAATTCAGCTGCCGCGAAATCGCGCGCCAGGCATGAGCGATGGGGGCGGTCGATTGCTTATCCTGGGGCGGATTCCAGTCTTTATTTTTTGAAGTGATGTTTATAAGCAGTCCATATTTCTCAGAATATTGGAATGACTTTTTCCGGATCGTAGACGACCTCCTTGCCGCTGATGCCGACCTCCGGCAGCGCCGGAAATTCAATCCCGTAGGGATCCAGGTTGGCTTTCATTCGCAACACTGCGGTTCGCCAGTTCTCCACGCGCTCCTCCAGCGTAAGAACGCCAAGTCCCGCGGAGCGCGCGACCTCCTCGATTTGCCGTTGTGCGGGTATGAAGGTCGCCGGCAAATCCCAGAACTGTCCCGGCGGTTCATGGAGGATGCCCGACAGGAAGACGAATCCGGCCCGGAGCTGGATCGAAATCATCTCTTTGTCTTCATCTGTCAGTTGCGGCAGCAGTTTCTGAAGCACGGTCAAACAGATGCCCAGATGACGGCCTTCATCCTGTCCGATCCGGCGGAATGCCTCCTTGAATACGGGGATCGTTGTTTTTTGGTACATGCCATGAAACAACGTGGACGAAGCCACTTCGCCGAACAGGAACGAGGTGAACAGGATCGGCAACGGATATTTGTCGACCGCCTTGTTAAAGCCGTTCCAGTAACGCGAGCCGTTGTAGTAAAGCCATTGAACGTTGTTGCGCGCGAGCTTTCCGAGCACCGTTTTCGGTTCGTAGTTGAGCGGGCCGTCGGGCGTAAGGAGGCGAATGGCACGACCGCACACTTCCTCGTGGTTCATCTCGTCTCTGACAACCGAGAAGAAGCATTTTCGAATGGGGTCTTCCTGCTTGCTCTCGTATGTGTGAATCATCGCGCGCGCAAACACCGTGGGCCCGGAGCCGTCAAAGACCGACAGCAGCGTGAACCAGTAGGCCACCGCGTACCTTTGGTCGACGGTGAGCGAGTCGACGTCCAGCGTATGCCACGGCAGGGTATGCGGCGACCAGCCCGGGTCTCGGGCGGAATCGTACATTTCATACAGCTTTGGCGTCTCGACCTTCCATTCCAGCGGAAAGATGTTTTTCGCTTCAATAACAGGGGCGGCATTCGCCGAAAACAAAAGCTTTTCGGGATCCGGCATCTCGTCGAGGAGCACCGGTGGCACCGAAATCTGATTGGCAAGCTGCTCTGTCGTTAGTTTGGTCATCGATAGTCTCCGCAATGGTTGATCATTCATCTGTCAGGCGATGACAGCATTATAATTAATAACCCGTCTGGACGGTATATTAATTATTTGTTTTTTTCACCTCGGTCAAACAGCAAGGGGACGCAAGAGATGCGGCCTCCCACAATGCGGCGCTTCTGCCGCGCATCACCGATTCGATAGTCTGATGACATCCGACAGCGCTCTCACGCGCGGCAAATTGATGCGCAATCAGTTCGGGATGTCCAATCAGAACGCAGAATCGCTCCCAGAACTTGGGCTCCAATGCCCCCAGGGCAACGGTGCCGCCCGCGGCCGACTCATACAATCGATAGCAGGGAAAGCGCCCCGAGAGAAATGCACTGAAGGGATCCTCCGGCACTCGGGCTCCGATCTTCGCCATCACATTCAAGTCGTCGAGAACATCGACGATACTGATGTCGATCCGGCGCCCGAGACCATCGCGCGATCGCGCCACCAACGCGGCAAAAATCTCCGCCTCGGCCGCGAGCACGCCGCCGACGATATCCCCGATCGGGAATCGTGGCAGCGGACCTGTCGGCGACAACCCAAGAGCATCGGCCACGCCGCTGGCCGCCAGGAAATTGATGTCATGCCCCGGCAAGGCGAAGGAATCTGCACGACGGGCAAAGCCATTGATCGAGCAGTAAATGAGTCCCTTGTTTTTGCCGCGCAGGCCCCCCTCGTCGATCCCCAGTTTGCCCAACGCTCCGGGCAAAAAAGTGTCGATCACGATATCGGCGCTCTCGCATTGGGCAAGCGCCACACCACGCTGTGCGCTGTCCCGCAAATCCAGCATGACGGTATCACCGCCGTCATGGAGCAACGAGTAAAGCAATGGCACGCCGTCGGCGGCGCGAAACATCGTCCTGGTCGGATCTCCAGCAGGGGGTTCGATATGCTGCACGTCGGCACCCTTGCGCATCAACCTGGCAGCCAGCATTGGCCCAGGCAGATTCAGACCGAAGTTCACCACCTTGATGCCGGACAAGCTGAGCGGTTTCATCAGGCAGCCCCCTTCAAGGCGACCGGCACCACGCCGGTGGAAAACATGTCGGCAATTGTCTGGTCATCGTATCCGAGCGACTCGAGAATCTGCTGCGCATGCTGAGCGAAAAAGGGCGGCGCCAGCCGATACTGCGGCCCCGTGCTGGAAAGCTTCACCGGCGACCCCGTGCCGACATAATCGGCAATTTTCACGATCATTTCGCGATGCAAGGTATGTGGATGCTCGGCCACCGCCGCGGCATTCGCCACAGCCCCGCACGGAACCCCCGCCCTCATGAGGTTCTCTGCGAGCATCGAGCCATCGAGATGCGCGAGCAATCGCTCGATTTCCTCTCGAAGCGCCCCGCTGTGCGCAAGCCGCTGCGCGTTGGTTTGAAATCGCTTGTCGACGGCCAATAAAGGCGCGCCCACGATTTCCGAGAATTTGGCGAATTGGCCGTCATTGCCAACCGCCAGGAAGACCGGCGAGGTTGCCGTGGGAAACAGGTCGTAAGGGCAAATGTTCGGATGTGCATTGCCTGACCGGCCGGCGGAGCGACCGGACAGATAATAGTTCGGCAGATGGGGATGCATCAGCGAGATGCCGGAGTCGTAGAGCGTCGCTTCGACGAACTGCGCGCGTCCGGATTTCTCGCGCACGTGCAAAGCCAGCAGAATGCCGATCACGGCGTTCATGCCCGTGACAATGTCGATGACCGGCGCGCCCATCCTGAGGGGCGGTGCATCGCGTTCGCCATTGACCGACATCAGGCCCGACATCGCCTGCACCACCGCATCGTAGCCGGGCATCGCTCCCAAGGGTCCCGTGGCGCCGAAGCCGGACACTCGGCAATGAATCAGCCGGGGAAATTTCTCCGACAGACACTGTTCGAAACCCAATCCCCACTTCTCCATCGTTCCCGGCTTGAAATTTTCGACCAGCACGTCCGCATCGGCCAACAGGTCCAACAGCACATCGCGCCCGCGTGGCTGTGTCAAATCCAGCGCCATGCCGAGCTTGTTGCGGTTGACGCCCATGAAATAGGATGACATGTCGCCCTCGAAAGGGGGCCCCCATGCTCGGGTCTCGTCGCCCTGCGGGGGTTCGATCTTGATCACCGTCGCACCGTGATCGGCCAGTAATTGCGTGCAGAAGGGTCCGCCCAACACACGCGATAGATCGACGACCTTGAGTCCGTGCAGCGACGTCATGACGTCTGTCCTCCCTCGACTCCATCGCCGCGGGCGACAACCCGCACGGCCTTGGATTCATATCTGGGCAAAACGCCTTCGCCGTGACAGACAACCTTGCATGACAGCCCGAGCCGCGCCTTGAGTTTGGTCTGCGCTTCCCGGGCGATCTCGGCGTCCGATTTACCGCAGCTCGATGCACGCTCGATGGCCACCTCGACCGAGTCAAGGTGACTGTCGCCTTTCGCGACGTAAATCTGCCAGGCTTCCTTGACCGTCCCTTCGATGCCTGTGATGACGTCTTCAATCTGCGATGGGTAGACCATGACGCCGCGCACTTTCAACATATCGTCGGAGCGCCCTACGATGCGGCCAATCAGCGGGAATCCACTGCGCCCACAGGGACAATCATATGGATGGTCGGACAGCCTGACCAAGTCGCGCGTGCGCCAGCGCACCACCGGCGAGGCTTCCTTTTCGAGCGTCGTGATCACGATCTCTCCAACCTCTCCGGGCTGAACGGGGCGAAGCGTGACGGGGTCAAGCACCTCCGTCATCACCGAGTCGTCGTTGATGAGATGCATTTCGTCCGCTTCGTGGGAATGCTCGCAGGACACCGCGAGAATCGGCCCCCCGGCCTCGGTCGTGCCGTAGATGTTGTGTGCCATGAAGCCCGCGGGCATCAGCGACTCCATCTCCCTGCGGTATGACGCTGACACAGACTGCCCGCCAAACAGTCCGCGCCGCAGATGCCAATCTCTCTTTGGGTCAATCCCAGCCTTCTCCGCAAGGGAAATAAGCGTCATGAGCCACAGTGGCGACATGGTCGTTGCCGTATAACGGTGGTCGCGCAGCCATTGAATTACCAACTCCCCGCGCCCGGGACCGATCGGGAAGTTGACGGCGCCATAGGCATGCAAAGCCTGATCCATCGATGTTCCGCCGATCCACATACCGTAACCGTAGCCCTGGTAGACGAGGTCGCCAGGAGCGATTCCCACGGTCCGGAAAATTCGGCTCAACTGTTTGACAACGGTCCGCTCCCAATCGCGGCGGGTAAAACCGAACAGCACGGGCAGGCCGGTCGTGCCCGAGGTCGCGCAAAAGCGCACCACGTCCTCAACCGGCACGGTCAGAAAGGGGAACGGGTAATGCGCCCTCACATCGGCCTTTTCGAGGGGCGGCAACGCACTGAGCGCCTGCCTGTCAGCGAGGTCTTGCGGGTGAAGTCCGGCCTTCCTGAAATGATCTCGCCAAACCGCGGAACCCGCCAGTCTGGCACCCAATCCAGCCAACTTGGCGGCCTGTATGCCCAACACGTCTTCCCGGGTCATGAAATCGCCGGTTTCATATTCTGCTTCAGCAGTCTCCATCGTTGTCTCCTTGTCCCAATAAATTTGGACATCTTTTTTTTAAAAAAACCTTCCTGGCAACACTCCTTGCCCGTCGCGGTTGCCCGACGCCGCCCACCGACACGCCCACGCTTGCGAAGCCGCATGGGAATCCGCCGGCTGGATCGTTCTACAGCGTTGCTTCGGTGCCGAAAATGGCGGTCGAATTGCTCGACATGTACCCGCCCGGAGCATGCGCGAGCGCGACCTCGGCCCCCTTGACCTGACGCGCGCCGCAATCGCCGCGCAGTTGCTGCACCGACTCGATGATCGTGTAGATTCCGAACATTCCCGGGTGTCCGAACGACAACCCGCCTCCATTGGTATTCATCGGGAACGTGCCGCCTGGATCGATGCGGCCGTCCGCCAGGAATCGTCCGCCATCCCCCTTCGCGCAAAAGCCCAGGTCTTCGGCAAACAGCACCGGCATGATGGTGAACGCGTCATAGAGTTGCGCGACATCCACGTCTTTGGGCGTGATCCCCGCCTGGTGGAATGCGCGCGCCCCGGATTGCACGGCACCCGTGCAGGTAAGGTCCGCCATTTGGGCAACGCTTCTGTGAGTCACCGATTCGCCCACGCCGAGCACATAGACCGGTGGTTGCCGGCAGTGTGCCGCACGCGCCGCGGACATTAGAATGACAGCGCCGCCGCCATCGGTGACCAGGCAACAATCGCGCACCGTGAATGGCGTGGCCACGTATCGCGCGCCGAGTACGTCGGCCACGCTGAGCTGCCGCTTGTCCAAGGCCAGGGGATTGAGCTGCGCCCAACGGCGCGCGGATACGGCGACTGCCGCAAGGTGCTCGCGAGTGGTCCCGTACTGGTGCATGTGCCGCTGCGCCATGAGCGCGTAAGCGGCCACCGGACCCGGGTAATCGTATGGCGTCTCATAGGGGTTGGGCTCGGAATGGGTCTTGAATTGGCCGCCCGACGACCGCTGAGTGCTCCCGTAAGCGATCAGCGCGACCTCGCAAAGACCGGCCGATATGGCCGCTTGCGCATGATTGAGATGAGCCACGAAGGACCCGCCGCCGACCTGCGTGGAGTCGGAATATCGCGGTTCAATGCCCAGGTACTCGCAAATGCTCAGCGTGGGCATGAACAACTGCAGCCCGGCCGCGAACACGCCGTCTATTTCATGCAGACGGATGCCGGCGTCATGCAACGCGTCGGCAATGGCCAGCGCCATCGCATCGAGCGGCGAGCTGCCCGGCGGCAACGCAGGGAATCCGCTCATGCCGATGCCAACAATTGCTGTCGAGCCACGCAGCGGCATATTCATCGCACCACCTCAAAAACGACGCGGTACTCGTCGGCCGTCGCCTCGAAGCCCGCGCGCACGCGCGAGCCGATCGAGAGCCCGGCGCAATCGCCGATGACCGTCGACATTAGCCGAAAACCCTCGTCCAACTCCACAATAACGATGGGATACGGCGCGCGGCCCTTCGGATGAAAGACGGTGATGGCATAGATGGCACCAAACCCGGCGCTGCATCGCCACTCCAGCGCATCGGGCCGCCCGCTCGGACCCACCTCGCGGGGGAAGAAGACCGGTACGCCGGCAACGCGATCAAACTGATACAGCAGCTTCCCGCTCGCCAGCCCTTGCAGGTACTTGCTTCTCGCTGATTCGATCGGCACGGGCATCATGCTCAGCGTCCGATGAAGACCGGGGACCGGCGCGCCTTGAATGCCTCGATGCCCTCCTTGCCGTCCGCCCCTTTCATCGCCTCGTCCTGCTTGCGCGCCTCGAGTTCCGCCATATCTTCATACGAGCCGGGACAGTCGAGAATTTCCTTGCTGGCGCCAAAGGCCGCCGTGGGTCCGGTCGAAATCGCCGTGGCGAGCGTCAGTGCTGCTCTTTCGAGATCCGCCGCGCCAACGCTACGATTAACGAGACCCATGGAGGCCGCTTCGCGGCCGCTCAGCATGCGTCCGGTAAATATAAGCTCCGCGGCACGATGTCTTCCGAGGCGCTCCCGCAAATAATGGTGACCGCCAGAGTCCGTCACCAGGCCAATCCTTCTGAATGGGCTGCCGAGCATCGCGTTGTCCGCGACGAGAGTGATATCGCATGACAGCGCCAGACCAAATCCAAACCCCAACGCCGGCCCCGCTACCGCTGACACCGTCGGAACCCGGCACGCTCTGACCGCGCCGAGCGCCGGATTGATATATTTCGATAGAATTTCGTAGGTGTCGTCTTTCACCGGATCGGCGTCCCTGAGGTCACGCCCGGCGCAGAATGCATCTCCAGCACCCATGATCAGGATGCAGCGCGCGCCGGCGTCCACGGCGCGCTGCATCGCGCGCCCGACCTCGACCATCTCGTCGACGCCAAGGCTATTCTTCACCTCCGGCTTGTTCAGGGTGATTCGCGCAACGTCGGATGCGATCGTCATGAGAATCGTGTCGGAACTTTTCAATTGGACCTCCCCCGGCAGCTCATCAGGATCTGCAGGTCACTGGTCAGCACCAACGTGTCGTTCTGGTTGTAGACGTTCCAGTTGAGCTTCAGAACGCCGTCCTTGCCCTGGCGCTTGTCCGTTTTTCCGATAACTTCGCCCTTGAGCCTTATGGTGTCTCCGATGAACGTCGGCGCAACGAACCGCAGCGCGTCGGTGCCGTAGTTGGCGACGATCGCCGGGGCATCGGGCGGCACGCCGAGGCCAGCCGCGATGGCATGTATCAGCAGCCCCGGCGCGATGCGCTGTCCGAAGCGGGTTTGCTCTGCATAGTGTGCGTTGGTATGAAGAACATACCAATCTCCGGTAAGCGCGCACCACTGAACAATATCGGTCTCGGTGACGGTTCTGCCCCGCGTTACGAAACGCTCACCGAGTTCGATCTCGTCGAAATACTTCGCCAGAAAGTTCATACCCGAATCTCCTTGTGGGAGCCCAGTATATATATAACCCGTCTGGACGGTCAATTAATTTAAAAATTTTAGAGAACCCCGTGAAGGCACATGTCGGCCGCCTTTTGCGCCAGATCCTTCAGGTTGAGTTTGCCCGTGGGTTCGTACCAGGTGTAAGTCCAGTTAAGCATGCCGTAGATCAGCATGGCATGCGTCGACGTGTCTATCCTGGACGCAAATTTTTTGGGGTTCAGCTCCTTCAGAAGCGCTTCCAGTTGCTTGACCAAACCCTGCTCTGCATGACGCACTTCGTTGAGCGTGGCTTCCGGCAAATACTCTGCATCGGCAAGCAGTACTTTGTGACGATCACGCGCCCCGAAATAGTAGTGCAAATGCGCAAGCACAAACTGCCTCATCTTCTCTTCCGGCGAAAGTTTCGACGCCGTGATGTCGCGAGCGATGATCAGCAAACCATTCACATGGTCGAGCAACATCGCCTCGAGCATCGCTTCTTTCGACGGAAAGTAGTGATACATGCGCGACTTCGATGCGTTGCACGCGGCCCCGATTTCTATGATGTTTGTATTTCTGAAACCCTTCTGCGCAAACAGGTGTGCCGCCGCCGTAAGGATTTCCAACTTGATGTCGTCGAAGTTTTCTGCCCGCGTCCGTGCCATGGCCCTTATCTTATCCGCGTTATGCCAATCCGCCATTCTAGCCGAATGCTCATTTCTCCCAGCTTCCGGCGAGGGTGCCTGAGGCGCGGGCGTGGTGCATGCCGCGCCCTGCGGATGGGAAGCGGCAACAGCGCTGCGGCCGAGCTCATATGAAATGCCTTATACCGCGTACAACACACCGGCATAAAAGCAAAAACCGCCCGGCCAAAATGGCGCGGGCGGTGCAGTCGGGGCAGCCGCTGGGGCCGGCCGATCAGAAGTGGGTGCGAATACCCACGCCATAGGTGCGGCCGCTCGACAAGCCGCTGATGTGGTCGCCGAAGTACGCCGCATACACGTCGGTGCGCTTGGAGAACGGGTAGTCATAGCCGAGCGCCCAGCTGTTGCGCCGGGTATCGCTCGCGCCGGTGCTCTTGGCATAGGCATACGAGGCCAGCACGCTGCCGGTGCCCAGCGGCACCGAGACGCCCAACTGGCCGCCGTTCATCGAAATATTGCCGCCGGTGATGGTGTCCTTGATGTACTGATACTGGCCGTACAGCTTGACGAATTTGAAGTCGTACGCCGCGCCCAGTTGCACGGCGCGCTGGCTGCTGAAGCCCGGGATCTCGCTGTTCAGGTCGCCCGGCGTATTGTCGAACTTGACCTGCTGGTACGCCAGGGTGGCGGAGAACGGGCCATGGAAATACAGCAGGTTGCCGCCCCATTTGTTCTGGCCCGCCTGGCCGGCCTTGTTGCCGAATGCGTATGCCAGATTCGCCGTCAGGCCACGGAAGTCGGGCGTCGTGTAGGCCACCGCGTTGCTCCAGCCGGAGTCGCCGACGATGCCCTGGCCTGAAGCGCCCATGAACGTCTGATAGATCATCGGCCCGAAGGTGTACGAGTCGATGAACGGGTTGAAGAGAATCGTCGAAACGAAATACGGCGTGGTCTCACGCCCCATCGTCAGGGTCCCCAGCGTGTCGCTCTGCAGCCCGACATAGGCATTGCGCGAGAAGGTGGTATCGCCGGTGAAGCGCCCGTACTGGCCGTTTTGCGGCAGGAAGAACCCTTCGATCTTGAACATCGCCTTCAGGCCGTTGCCGAGATCCTCGGTGCCCTTCATCCCCCAGTACGAGGTCGACATGCCGCCGCCGCCCTGCGTCCAGGCGGTGCCCGACTGGCCCGGGGTCTTGATCGCGCCGGCCCAGGCGTCGACCTGGCCGTACAGCATCACCGACGATTGCGCCAGCGCGCTGCCGGCCGACGTCGCCGCAATCAGCGCGCCCGCGAGATATTTCACAAATTTGCCGCTCATGCCGTCTCCTTGATTTTTTTGAATGAATATTGGCCCGTGCCACGACAACGTCGCGGTGGCAACGCGTGACTTCGGGCAACTCCCGGCAAGCGCGATGACCGCATCATTTCACCCAGCCCGGCAAAAGCTGAGCTGTGATTTTTGTCTTGCCTGAAGTTCGTTAATGTTGCGCGAGACGATCGCGAACGGCCATCCCGCGAAGTGTTATCGCAGGTATAGCGGATGCGATATAGGCAAAGCCGCGCCGATCAGGTAAGAATCGGCGCGGCTTTGTGGAAGGTTACCAGGGAAAAGCTGCGTGCAGACCGCGGCGGACCAAGCGGCGCGGGATCAATCGCGGCGCCCGCGCCCGCGCCCCATCAGGGAGCCTTCGGCCATCGAAGGCGGCCCGAAGCTGCGGGCCCGGTTATCGGCCGGCGCGGCCCAGTTCGGGTAAGCCTGCTGTCCGCGATCGGCATTGAAGCGCACGATGTCCTCACGCAGCGACGCCCGGTCCGGGCCATCGAGCAGGCCTCGCTGCCCCGGCCGCGCGTGCGCCAGCGGCGACAGCGAAGTGGCGCATAACAAGACGATTGTGAGAGACAGGCGATGGGCATTCATGATTAGGGGTCCACGATCCGACCGCAAACAAAGCGGATCGGCTCCCCTTTAATGTAGGTGCGCACCCTGCCGTTGTCGACTGTAAAGTTGTTAACAATCGGGTGGGGTTGCAACCGTTTGTAACTGCCGCCGGGTATGGCTTTACGACAGTTACTTCTTCTCCACGGCGATGGAGATCTGGCGGATCCGGTCGCCGCGTTCGGTGACTGAATCGATGGCGCTCACCGCGAAACTCACGGGTGCGCCGAACTTGCGAGTGACGGTCCGCCACTCCGCCGGCAGCTGGTCCGCGTGCGACACGTCGGTGCGCCGCACCAGCTCGGTCCGGGTACAGCGTGCCACCTGCTCGGCAAACACCTGGGCCGAATGGCGCATCACCGGCACGCTCTGCTCGCTGAAGTCCCACACGCATTCATAGGTCGGCGCCAGGCCAGGGCCACGGAATATCTGGCAGTCGCCTCGCGGCATCTGGTAGGTCGCCTGGAAGCTGGCGCCCTTGTCGTCTTTAAACAACAGTGGCCCGGTGATATCGGAAAAACCCCGCTGCGCGCTGCGCGCGAGATCGTAAATACCCTGGCACTGACCGGCGGCCCACGCCATCTGCGCACCGCATAACAGCACGACCACGAGTCCCCGAATGCACTTTGCTGCCGTTTTCATCGCTCGATCCAAAAAAATTGCCGCTCGATCGCGGCGCGAATATTCATTGTTTGCCGCCGCTCGCCGATCGGCTCGCGGCTCCCGGTTACGCAGGCCAGACAGATCGCATTGCATGGCCAGGCGCAATAACCGTTTTCTGACGGGGTATTGCGTCACCTTGCGCCTAATTCTAATGAAATTCGGCAACCGGTTCATCCAAATGAATGATGTCTCGCTCATAAAACCGCCTATACTTCAAATGCAGTTCTGCTGCTGGGTACTGCCTGCTTTGCGACCGGTTGCAGTACAACCGGAGGCGGCACCTCGTGAAGCCAAGTCTGCTTGGCATTGCCGGTCCGGCGCAAGTCCGGGCGCGGCGCGCCCTGTGGGGCAAAACCGGCGGGAGTACCGCCGGTTTTCTTTTTGGGCCTCCCATTAGGGCAAGTGCCGATTCCACGCATTTGGCCGATCTGAAACACTGGATTTACAAGAACTATAGCTGATGGGCACTCACTTCATACCAATGGAGTGTCTGTGGATACCGAAACCGCTATTGTGTGGTTGCTCAAGAGTCGACCTGCCTGGTCTTTTCGACTCCAGAGAATTATTGCCACCCCCACCCATCGCAACCCCGCCTGTTGCCGCCGCGCGCGGCCACCCCGACCGAGATCGAAAACGACGGCTGTCCGAGCGGCAGACCGATGGCGAGCGAACCCATCGGCCGCCTTACCGGTCAAAATTTCGACACACAGGAGGGCATCATGATCGGACTCGCCAAACTACTCGATGGCCTGATGGTGCTGTATATCCTCGCGGCAACCGTATTCGGCGTGCGCACCAGCCATGTGCATGCCGACGACCTGCTGGCCAGCATTGTCGGCGCGCTGCTCGGCGTGACGCTGTTGATCATGCTGGCGCTGCCCTACTATCTGTCGCTGACCACGCTGAGCACCTTCCACGAGCGCCGCGCCAAACTGGTGCGCTGGCTGCACCGGATGCTGATCGCGCTGGCGCTCGGCACCATGGTGCTCGCGCTGATCAACGGCTTTTCGCCGATGCGCATGATGCTGCTGCTGATGCTGGTGATCGCCGTGTCCGTGGTCAATCTGCTCGCGCTGGCGCAGCGGCGCGCCCGCGACCACCGGCTGGGTTATTCCTGAGTTCTGCCGGCGCGCTGGAGAGCCGGCGCGATTTCGGCTTTGTATTTAATTAAATCGTGAATTAATATGAAGTCATGCGCCCCCCAGCCTCCATACCCGTGCCACGCCGGCCGGGCCGACCCGCCAACCAGCCCGGCAACGATCATCGCGACCGCTTGCTGGACGCTGCCACCGCCCTGTTCGCCAGGCAGGGCGCGGCGGCCACCTCGCTGACCCAGATCGCTCGCGCGGTCGAGCTGACCCCGGCAATGGTGCATTACTACTTCAGAACCCGCGATCAATTGCTCGATGCCGTGGTCGACGAGCGTATCGGCCCGCTGATCGAGCGCGTCACCGGTCCGGCACTGGACAACGGCGCCGAAGCCCAGGGCGCGGTCGAGATGATCGTCGGCCTGGCACGGCGCATGCTGCAGACGGCCGAACAGGCACCCTGGTTTCCGCCGCTGTGGATACGCGAGATCGTCAGCGACGGCGGCCTGCTGCGCGAGCGCATGCTGCAGCGTTTCGCGTTGCCGCGCGGGCAGGTCATCGTCACACGCATCGCGGCGGCCCAGGCCCGCGGCGAAATCAATCCGGCGCTCGAGCCGCGCATGGTGTTCGTCTCCGTGCTCGCCCTCACGCTGCTGCCGCTGGCGACCGCGTCGATCTGGCGTCGCCTGCCCGAGCCGGGGCACCTCGATACCGACGCCCTGGCGCGCCATGTGAGCGCACTGCTCACCAGCGGTCTTGGCACCCCACCCACGGAGCGCGACAGCTCATGAGCCACCCGATCAATCTGTCTCGCCTGGCACGTTCCCTGGCACACTCCCTGGCGCTGCTGCCAGCCCTCTGGCTGGCCGGGTGCGGCAAGCCGACGCCGCCCACCTACCAGGGCTACGCCGAAGGCGAATTCGTCTACGTCGCGTCGCCGCTGGCCGGCCGGCTCGACCATTTGTGGGTGCGGCGCGGGCAAACCATCGGCAACCACACGCCACTGTTCGCGCTCGAAGCAGCCGACGAGCTTGCCGCGCAACAGCAGGCGCAGCAGCAACTGCAAGCGTCCGAGGCGCAGCTTGCCGACCTGCGGCTCGGCAAGCGGCCCGCCGAATTGGCAGTGGTGCGCGCGCAGCTTGCCCAGGCACGGGCCAACGCGCGGCAGGCCGACCTGCAATACCGGCGCGATGCCGGACAGTTCAAACTCGGCGGCATCTCGCAAGCGCAGCTGGAGGCCAGCCGCGCCGTGCAATTGGCCGACGACGCCAAAGTGCGCGAGCTGAGCAGCCAGTTGGCGGTGGCCCGACTGCCGGCGCGCGCCGACCAGATCAGGGCGCAAACCGCACAGGTGGCAGCCGCGCGCGCGGCGCTTGCGCAGGCCACCTGGAAACTCGATCAGAAGACCGTCGGCACCACGCAGGCCGGGCTGGTGTTCGACACGCTGTACCGCGTCGGCGAGTGGGTGCCGGCCGGCAGCCCGGTAGTCTCGCTGCTGCCGCCCGGCAACATCAAGATCCGCTTCTTCGTGCCCGAATCGGTGGTCGGCGCACTGCGCATCGGGCGCGCGATCGCCGTGCATTGCGACGGCTGCGGCGCCGCGATTCCCGCCAGACTCACCTACATCTCGACCGAGGCCGAATACACGCCGCCGGTCATCTACAGTAACGAGACCCGCGCCAAGCTCGTGTTCATGGTCGAAGCGCGCCCGGACAAAACCGACGCGCCCCGCTTGCACCCGGGTCAGCCGCTCGAGGTAACGCTGCGATGATGCCCGCGCGCACGGCCCCGGACGACGGCTATGCGATCGACGTGCATGGCTTGAACAAGCATTTCGGCGACAAGCACGTCGTGTGCGACCTCACCATGCAGGTGCGGCACGGCGAGATCTTCGGTTTTCTCGGCCCCAACGGCAGCGGCAAGACCACCTCGATCCGCATGATGTGCGGGCTGCTCACACCCGACAGCGGCCACGGCACCTGCCTGGGCTTCGATATCCTGCGCCAGCGCGAACAGCTCAAGCGCCGCGTCGGCTACATGACGCAACGCTTCTCCTACTGGGACGATCTCTCGATTCGCGAGAATCTCGATTTCGTCGCGCGGGTCTACGGCATGCCGCGGCGCCGCGAGGCGGTCGAGCGCGCTCTGGAAAATCTCGGCCTCGCGCAACGCGCCCATCAACTGGCCGGATCGCTCTCGGGCGGCTGGAAGCAACGCCTGGCATTGGCCGCCTGCATGCTGCACGAGCCCGAACTGCTGCTGCTCGACGAACCGACCGCCGGGGTCGACCCCAAGGCCCGGCGCGACTTTTGGGAAGAGCTGTATCAGCTGGCTGCGCGCGGCATCTCGGTGCTGGTCAGCACGCATTACATGGACGAAGCCGAGCGCTGCCACAAGCTGGCATATATCGCCTACGGCAAGCTGCTCGCGCAGGGCACCGCGGCCGACGTCATCGCCGGCCAGCAACTCAGCACGTTCTCGGTGGCCGGTCCCGACCTGGCTGCGCTCAGCCAGCGGCTGGCGGGCCAGCCCGGGGTCGACCAGACCGTCGTGTTCGGCGGCGCGCTGCACGTCACCGGGCGCGACCGCGCCGCGCTCGAGGCCACGCTGCAGCGCCTGGCCGCGCACACCGACTACCGCCCCACACCGATCGACACCGGCCTGGAAGACGTGTTCATCCACATGATGAACCGCTCGGCCGACAACTTCGGGAGCACGCCATGAGCTTTTCCTGGCGCCGCTGGTGGGGCATCGTGCTCAAGGAATTTTTGCAACTGCGGCGCGACCGGATCACCTTCGGCCTGATCATCGGCATGCCGTTGATCCAGCTGATGCTGTTCGGCTATGCAATCAACACCGATCCCAAGCACCTGGCCACCGCCGTCATCGCCGCCGACCACAGCCCCTTCACGCGCACCTTCCTGGCCGATATGAGCGCCTCGAACTACTTCGACTTCGTCGGCGAGCTGCCCAACGAGGCGGCCGGACGCGAGGCGCTGGCGCAGGGGCGGGTGCAATTCGTCGTCAGCATTCCGGCCGACTTCACGCGCAAATTGCTGCGCGGCGAACACCCGGCGCTGCTGGTCGAGGCCGACGCCACCGATCCGTCGACCATCGGCAACGCCGTCGCGGCACTCGTGCAGTTGCCGCAGTCGCTCTCCGACAAGGATCTGCACGGCCCCCTCGCCCCGTTGGCCGCGCGCGCGCCGCCCTTCGAAGTGCGTGTGCACAACCTCTACAACCCCGAGCGCATCACCCAGTACAACATCATTCCGGGCCTGATGAGCGTGATTCTGACCATGACCATGGTGATGATGACCGGCCTGGCGATGACCCGCGAGCGCGAGCGGGGCACGATGGAAAATCTGCTCGCCACACCGGTCGAGCCCATCGAGGTCATCACCGGCAAGATCGTCCCCTACGTATTCATCGGCCTGGTACAGGCCACCATCATCCTGCTGGCCGCCAAATTTCTGTTTCGGGTGCCGTTCGTCGGCAGCATCGGCTCGGTGTATCTGGCCACGCTGCTGTTCATCGCCGCCAACCTGACGGTCGGCATCACGCTCTCGTCGCTGGCGCAAAACCAGTTGCAGGCGGTGCAGCTGACGTTTTTCTATTTCCTGCCGAGCATCCTGCTCTCGGGCTTCATGTTTCCGTTCCAGGGCATGCCGGGCTGGGCACGGGTCATCGGCAGCGGCCTGCCAATGACGTATTTCAATCGGCTGATCCGCGGCATCCTGCTCAAGGGCAACGGCTGGGTCGACCTGTGGCCCAACATCTGGCCGCTGATGGTCTTCACCGTCATCGTGATGAGCGTGGCGGTAAAGTTCTACCGCAAGACACTTGACTGATCGAGTAACGACCATGCGCGCTGCCCGCTTCTCCCGTGCGACCCTGCCAATGCTCGTGATGCTTGGCGCACTCGCCGGCTGCACCGCCGGGCCCGACTTCAAGGCTCCCACGGCGCCGCGCGTGGCCAGCTACGTGGCCGGCTCGCTGCCTGCGCGCACCGTCTCGGCCGACGCACCCGGCGGCCAGGTGCAATATTTCGTGAGCGATCAGAGAATCGCCGCGCAATGGTGGACGCTGTTTCACTGTGCCGCCCTGAACAAGCTCGTCGAGCAAGCCCTGCGCGACAGCCCGACGCTGGCACAGGCGCAGGCCCGCCTGCATCAGGCCCAGCAGGCGCTGGCCGCGCAAACCAGCGCGTTCGATTACCCCAGCGTCAACGGCACGCTGTCGACTGCGCGCCAGCAGATCAATACGCGCGCGATGGGCCTTGGCGCGGCGCCGAATCCGGGGCCGTTCACCCTCTATAACGCTTCGGTCGGGGTAAGCTACACGCTCGACTTGTTCGGTGCGCAGCGGCGCGCGCTCGAGGCGTTGCGCGCGGCGCTCGACTATCAGCGCTTCGAGCTCGCAGCAGCACGCCTGACGCTTGCCGCCAATGTGGTCACCGCGGTGGTGCGCGAGGCGTCGCTGCGCGATCAGTTGCGCGCCACGACGACGATCGTCGACGCCCAGCGCAGCCAATTGCGCATCACCGAGGGCCGCCACCGCCTGGGCGCGGTGCCCGAGCTCGACGTCATCGCCCAGCGCAGCCAATTGGCGCAAACCGAAGCCACCCTGCCCGGCCTGCGCCAGCAGCTCGCGCAAACGCGGCATCTGCTGGCGGTCTACCTTGGCGTGCCGCCCGGCGCGGCGCGCCTGCCAGCCATCGAGCTGGCCGAGCTGCACCTGCCGACCCGGCTGCCGCTGGCCCTGCCGTCCGAGCTGGCACGCCAGCGGCCCGACATTCAGGCCGCCGAAGCGTTGTTGCATCAGGCCAGCGCCAATGTCGGCGTGGCCACCGCCAGTCTCTATCCGCATATCAGCCTGAGCGCCTCGCTGGGCACTGAAGCCACCGGCCTGCGCGACGTGTTCGGCCCCGCCTCGGGCGTCTGGAATCTGGGCGCCGCGCTCACCCAGCCGCTGTTCCACGGCGGCGAGTTGCGCGCCCGCCGGCGTGAGGCCGTGGCCGCCTACGATCAGGCTGCCGCCGCTTACCGCCAAACCGTACTCGCCGGACTGCAGAACGTGGCCGACACACTGCGCGCACTGCAAGCCGACGCGCAGGCGCTGCAAGCGCGCGCCGACGCCGCCGCGCAGGCCGAACGCACCTACCGTATCACCCAGGGACAATATCGCGCCGGCGGCCTCAGCTACCTGGCCGTGCTCGACGCGCAGCAGCGCGTGGCCCAGGCACGGCTGGCGCGCATCCAGGCCACCGCGCAGCGTTACGCCGACTCGGCCGCGCTATTGCAGGCGCTGGGCGGCGGCTGGTGGGCGCCGGGCGCGCCCGACTAGGCGTCGGTCACCACCTCGAGCGCGCCGCCCAGCATCTGCCGCGCGCTCATCTCGAAGGCCTCGAGCTCGGCGCTCTTGAGCCGCACGCGCAACGTCACGGCCTCGCCATAGCCGACCTCGAGCACCTGCGCGCCGCTTTTCTCGCACAGGCGGCGCAGCGCCGACTCCGCCGCGAAAGCCACGCGGTAGGTCCGCTCGACAGTCGGTTCGGCCTGCACCAGCGTAGCGCGCTTGAGCGCTTCGCTGATCGCCTGCCCGTAGGCGCGCACCAGCCCGCCCGCGCCGAGCTTGATGCCGCCGTAGTAACGCACCACCACACCCAGCACGTTGTTCAGGCCCTTGTGCATCAGCACGTTGTACATCGGCTTGGCGGCCGTGCCCGACGGCTCGCCGTCGTCGTCGAAACCCGACGCGCCCTCGCACAGCAGCACCCAGCAGTAATGCGTCGCGCCGGGCCATTGCGCGCGGATCTCCTGCAGCCGCTGGCGCGCCTCGTCACGCGTGCTCACGGGCAGCACCATGCCGATGAAACGGCTTTTGCGGATTTCGATTTCGGTTTGGACGGGTGCGGCTAATTCAGGCACGGCGTAGCTCGCGCAATAGTGACGCGCTAGGGTATCAGCAATCGGCGGTATCGAAGACGAATGACAATTGCGGTGCAGGCGCCACGTCGTCGCCCGACGGCGCCAAGCGCCTGGCCGCCGTGCGCGTGCGAGGCTGGCGCGCCGCACGGGGAGCTCGCGGCACGGCCGCCGGCGGAGGCGCCAGGCGGAATTCGCGGCCGTACCCCAGTTCCACCACCCGCGCCTTGCCGGCGCCCAGATGCCGGGCGAGGATATCGTGCACGTCCCGGTCGAACGCGACCACCGGCGGCGCGGCGGCCAGCACGTCGGCAACGCCGGCCTCGTCGCGCGCCGAGCCGAGGTAGCTCCAATTGTCGATCACATGCCATTGGCGCTCGTCGCGCGTGCGCGGCGCCTGCTCGACCACGGCGATCGGCCCCGCATAGGGCCAGGCCCGCATGGCATGCGGCGCGAGCGCGGCGCGCAAGCGCTCGGTGTGCGCCTCGCGCGCTTCCTCGCCGACGCAAGCGCCCTTGCAGCGCTTGATCTGATACGCAAAGCAGGCGCGCCGCCCATCGGCTTTCTCAAGACCGAGCAGGCCGTGGCACAGCTGATGCGCGTCGGCCAGCTCGCGCAGCCCGGCTTCGGCGCGCGCCTTCGAGACGAACGGCCCGAACAGCGCCGCGGCCTGGCCAAAATCGACCTGATGCGCATACACCAGTTCCGGCGTGTCGCTGTCGGGTGCCAGGCGCCACGCGCACAGCCCCGCCTGGCGGCGCAAGCGGCGGTTGTGCGGCGGCGCAAACTGCTTGATGAGCTGCGACTCGAGCAGCAGCGCACCGATCTCGCCCGCGGTCGGGCGGTACTCGATGCGGCGGATTTCCTGCGACAGGCGCAGATCCTTGGCGACCCGGTGATCGCCCGAGAAATGCGAGGCGACGCGCTGCTTCAGATTCACGCTCTTGCCGATGTAGAGCAGCAGATCGTTCTCGCCATAAAAGAGATAGACCCCCGGCGTGGCCGGAATCTCGTCGAGCGACCCTTCGGGCAATTGCGGCGGCGTGCTGGCGCGCTTGATCAGCGACTTGACCGCCGCGTCGATCAGCTCGACCGAATACAGGCCGTGAATGCGCTGCCAGAATTGCCACAGCAAATCGGCATCGGCCAGCGCGCGATGGCGCCCGGCCGGCTCGAGCCCGAAACGGGCGATCAAGGCGTCGAGCCCGTGCCGCTGCACCGACGGGAAAAGATGGCGCGAGAGCCGCACCGTGCACAGCACGTCGGCCTTGAACTGAATGCCGGCGCGCTTGAACTCGTTTTTCAGGAATCCGTAATCGAAGCGCGCGTTATGCGCGACGAACAGCTTGCCCTCGAGCCGCTCGGCGAGCGCCTCGGCCAGCGACTCGAAGCTCGGCTGGCCGCTTACCATGTCGTTGGTGATGCCGGTGAGTTGCTGGATGAACGGCGGGATCGATTCCTGCGGATCGACCAGCACGCTCCAATGCTCGACGCCGGCACGGCTGACCTCCACCACGCCGATCTCGGTGATGCGGTCGTGCGTTGCGTTGCCGCCGGTCGTCTCCAGATCGACGAACACGATCGGGCGCGTCAGGCGTTCGGCCAGCGCTTGCGCATCCAGGACTTCAGGCGAGGAAAATTCTTCGGAGCTCACAACTCGGGATCAGAGGGGGCAGCAATCCAGCGATTTTACTGCCAGCGCCTTCCTCGCGTGGCGCGCGCACCGAAATTCACGCCGCAGCCCCCTAGCCGTGGGCTGCGCGGCTGTCGGCCGGCGCCTGCTCGCGCGCGCTCATGCCGTAGTCGCGCACCACGCCGGCGATACGCAGGCGGTAGTCGGCGAACACACCGCCGCGCCCCATCGCCTGCGCCTGCCGGTGCGCCTCGACGTTACGCCAGGCCGCCACCGCCGCCTCGTCGCGCCAGAACGACAGCGACAACAGCTTGCCGGGCTCGCTCAGGCTCTCGAAGCGTTCGATCGAGATAAAGCCGTCGATACGCTCGAGTTGCGGGCGCAGGCGCGCGGCCGTCTGCAGATAAATATCGCGTTGGCCGGGGGCCGGAACCACTTCGAAAATCACGGCAATCATGGCAAGTCTCCTGTTCATGCAAATCGATTGGCCGGCCGCTTACGGGTGGAATTGCGGCAGGCGGATATTGCCCGAGCGGCGATAGGCGAACGTTCTGCTCAGCGCGGCCGGGTCGAGCCCCGCGTGCAGCAACTGTTCGACCGCGGAGGCGGCGATGGTCACAGCCAGCATCTCGCCCGGGCACGCGTGCACACCGGCGCCGAACGTCCACGCACGGCGCGCGGCGCGCCGCGGCAAGAACGCGTCGGGCGAGGCATTCGCCGCCGGGTCCCGATTGGCCGCGGCCAGTACGACCAACAACGCGGCGCCGGCCGGTAATGTCTGGCCAGCCACCGTTGCCGCTTCGGCAGCGAAGCGGCGGGTGTTCTGCACCGGCGCGTCATATCGCACCACTTCCGCGACCACCTCGCGCAACGCATGCCAATCGTGCTGCGGCGATTGCGACAACGACGGCTGCCGGCCCAACGCAAGCAGCGTGTTGCCGATCAAGGCGGCCGTGGCTTCATAGGTCTGCGAGAGCAGGCCGATGCCATTGGCGACGACGATATCCGTTGGCAAGCGCCCCATGGCCTGGGCCGCATCGGCCAGCGCAACCAGGTAAGCGCTCGTCCTCGTGCGCAGCAGCGCATGAAAAAGCCGCTGCAGATGTTCGGCCGCGCGCGTGCCGCGCACCACGGCCGCCGTATCGGCCAGGGGCGACAGGCAGCCGACGAAGTCATCGGTCCAGGCGGCCACCTCGTCCAAATGGTCGTCCGGCACGCCGAGCAGATGCGCGACGGCGCGCGCGGGCATTTCGCGCACGAACGCGTCGAGCCCGGCCAGATCCGCCGCCGGCCGATGCTTGCCCAGCAGCGCCTGGGCCGATGCCAGGCCAGCCGTGCGCGCGGCCTCCGGCCCAATCGCCGCGAGCGTCGAGGCCAGTGCCTGCTTGAACGGGCAATGACCGGCGCCGTCGTTCATGCGCACCAGACGCCCGAAAATCTGCCCCGCCGCCGTGTCCTGCAACGCCTTGGGCACGGGCTCGGCCGGCGGCCTCACACGCAGCGCGGGATGCCGCAGCGCGGCCTCGACCGCTGCGGCGCTGGCCGCCACCCATAGGCCGAGCGAGGCATCGTGCCACAGCGGGGGGCGCGCGAGCAGCTCACGATAGTAGGGATACGGGTCGTCGTGGGTGACGGCGGCGATCGGGTCGGACGGCGACATGCTGGAAACTCCGGCGAAATGTGGCGAGGCGGCAGAAGGGCCCTGTTGTCCGACAGTATCCGCGGTGCCATCGGCACCATGTTTCACTGCGTATTGAAGCGTCGCCGTCAATCGATGGCGCGCGCTTCCAGGCAGGCGCCGATCTCGGCAATCAGCCGCTCGGCCCAGCCGCGCAGCAGCCGATTCGACGGCGCCGCCAGGCTCGAATACGCGACGATGCGGTACACCCTGCCGCGCGGCAGCTTGGAGACGCGCGCCGGGTCCAGCCAGGCATCGTTGTTCACCAGCAGGCGCAGTGTTTCCAGGCCAATCAGGATCGGCCAGGCGCAGGCCAGCCGCAAGCGCAGCGAGGTGGGCGGAATCGCCAGCATATAGTCGACGGCGGCGCGGAAATGCGCCAATGTCCGTTCGACGAGCTCGCGCAGCAGCGGGCGCGCGCGCTGGGAGGCATCCGGCAACAGCAGTTCGGCCGGCGTCAAACCCTCGTGCGCCAGCATCGTGGCGGGAAGGTAACAGCGGCCGATGCGCAGATCCTTGCCGCAGTCGCGCAGGATATTGGTCATTTGCAGCGCCTTGCCGAACCGGATGCCACGCGACATGATCGACGCCTGCTCGCCGCCGAAGGTGCCAGGCACGTGCGCATCGGTCATCCGGGTCCAGAACTCGCCCACGCATCCGGCCACGAGGTAGGTATAGCGGTCGAGCTCCTCGTCATCGCGCAGAGCCGCGATGCGCCCCGAATGCTCGTCGGGAAAGGTTCGGAGGTCGAATTCCATGCCGGTGCTCAGGGTCGACACGATATCGCGCACTGCCGCGCGATCCGCTTCGCTCAACTGCGCCAGGACTGCCAATGCGCAGCCGAGCGACTCCAGCAAGACCTTTTCGTCCGATACCTGGCGCGGTGCCACATCCGCCGCAAGACGGCGCGCGAAGGCCCCGCCGTCGTCCGCGCCGTCGACCTGGGCGCGCAGCGCCAACAACAGCTGCAGGCGCTGCTCGGGCGCGATCAGCGTGGTATCGGCGATGGTGTCGGCCGCGCGCGCCAGCAGATAAGCCAGGCCGACCGGGTCACGCATGCCGGCGGGCAGCACGCGCAAAGTCAGATAAAAGGAGCGGGAAACCCGCTTGAGCAGCGGGCCGAGAAGAAAAGCGCGGTTGGGCGTGGGCATCGACGGTATCGGATCGGTCTGGAACGCATCTGGCGGCTGCCGCATTGTAGCCGGCCAGCCGCGTGTTGCCCTATTGGCCCGAGCGTTCCCGCAGCGACGCGGGGCATGCCTGGTTCGGCCGATACATCGGCCGGTGCCGCGAACCAGGCATGGGCAGGGCTCAGAAGTCGGGCAGCTCGCGCGCGCGCAGGTCGAACACCAGCACTTCGGCCTGATCGCCATCGGCAAACGTCAGGGCGCGCTCGTCGCGCACGCGCACGCCGTCACCGGCCGACAGCGCCACGCCGTTGAGCGTCACGTTGCCGCGCGCCACATGCACATAGGCGTAGCGGTTTTCCGGCAGGCTCAGGGTCGCTTGTTCGCTGCCATCGAACAGCCCCGCATAAACGCGCGCATCCTGGTACAGGCCAAGCGAGCCGTCGGCGCCGTCCGGCGACATGATCAGGCGCAGCTTGCCGCGCTTCTGCTCCACCGGAAAATTCGTTTGCTGGTAGCGGGGCGTCACGCCAGCCCGATCGGGCACGATCCAGATCTGCAGCAGATGCACCAGCGCGCTGTGCGAATGGTTGAACTCGCTGTGCGCGACACCGCGCCCGGCGCTCATCGCCTGCACGTCGCCCGGACGAATCACCGACCCAGTGCCCATCGTGTCCTTGTGCTCCAGCTCGCCCTCGAGCACATAGGTGAAGATTTCCATGTCACGGTGCGGGTGGGTGCCGAAGCCCTTGCCCGGCGCGATGCGGTCGTCGTTGATCACCAGCAGATCGGAGAACCCCATTTGCTTCGGGTCGTGATAATGCGCGAAGGAAAAAGTGTGGCGCGAACTCAACCAGCCGTGCTCGGCTACACCGCGCTCACTGGCTTTGCGAATTTCCAACATGGTTCTCTCCTTAGGTTGTTCTGCGACGCCGTAGTGAGCATCGCATCCGTGGAGCCAAGTTTATCGTTTCAAACCGGAAACACAATCCGCAAAAATAGCTTTTACCGTTACAAAAACGGAACAATCCCGCGAAGCCCCACGGTCAGAACGGCTACCGCGATGAAACGCGCCCCGCCTGACCTGCGAGTCATGCCTGCAGCTCGGCAATCTCGATCAGGTTCAGGTCGGGGTCGCGCACGTAGACCGAACGAATCGGGTGCGTCGCGCCGGTGCGCGCGACCGGCCCCTCGACGATCGGCCAGCCCTTGTCGCGCAGCCGCTCGATCACCTGTTCGAGCGGGATCGACGCGATAAAGCACAGATCGAGCGCGCCGGGCACCGGCACATGCGCCTTTGGCTCGAACTCGCTGCCGCGCACGTGCAGGTTGATTTTCTGGTTGCCGAAGCGAAAGGCAAGACGCCCCTGCCCGAAGGTTTCGAGCTGCATGCCAAGCACTTCCGTGTAGAAGTGCGTGGTCGCCGCCGGATCGACGCAGGTCAGCACCAGGTGGTCCAAATGATCGATCATGATGGCCTCATCGGATTGTCGAACGAGCCTCTTCAGCCGGCGCACGCCTGGGCGCCCGGACGGGCATGCAGGTCCAGCCGGCGGCCCGCCTTGAGCACCTGGCCGGGCACCTCGTGGCCCACCAGCGCAGGCAGGCGGCGCGCGGCCTGCAGCAGCGCAGGCAGGTCGATGCCGGTGTCAAAGCCCATCAGGTCGAGCATGTGCACCAGGTCTTCGGTACAGGCGTTGCCGGTTGCGCCGGGCGCATAGGGGCAGCCCCCCAGCCCGCCGAGGCTGGCATCGAAACGGTCGATGCCGGCCTCGATCGCGGCCAGCGCGTTGGGCAACGCCATGCCGCGCGTGTTGTGGAAATGCAGCGTCAGTTCGAGCGCGGGAAAGGCCTGCCGCACGCGCTCGCACAACTGCCGCACCTGCGTCGGATAGGCCATGCCGGTGGTGTCGCACAGCGTCATGCGCTCCACCCCGAGCGCGCAGAAGCGATCGGCCAGGCGCAGCACCTCGTCCTCGTCGATGTCGCCCTCCATCGGACAGCCGAACACCGTCGAGAGCGACACGTTGATCGCCACCGGGCTCGCCTGCACCGTTTTTATCACCTCGCTCAGTTGTGCCAACGATTGCTCGCGGGTCATGCGCAGATTCGACTGGTTATGCGTCTCGCTGACCGACATCACCAGATTCACTTCGTCGACCGCGCACGACAGCGCGCGCTCGGCGCCGCGCACATTGGGCACCAGCACCGTATAGACCACGCCGGGCACGCGCCTGATCTGCTGCATCACCGCTTCGGCGTCGCGCAGCGCCGGGATCGCGCGCGGCGAGGTGAACGAGGTCACCTCGATCTTGGCAAAACCGCAGTCGCTCAACGCATCGATCAGCGCGACCTTGTCTTCAGTGGGAATGAATGCCGCTTCGCTCTGGAAGCCGTCGCGGGGCGCGACCTCCTGCAGGTAAAGACGTGGCTGGGGGGAAGTCATGACAGTCCTCGCAAGAATTCAAATAATGCCGCGCGCGCGCCAGTCGGCCAGCGTCTCGGGCGCGACGCCCATGGCGGAGAGCACTTCGTCGGTGTGCTGGCCCAGCGTCGGGGCCGGCGCGCTCACCTGGCCGGGACTCGCGCTCAGCTTGGGCAGCACGCCCGGCAGCTTGACCGGCGTGCCGTCGGGCAACTGGCTCTCGAGAATCATCTCGCGCGCCTGGTAATGCGGATCGGCCGCGATATCGGCCACGTCGTAGATCTTGCCGGCCGGCACGCGGGCTTCGGTGAGCGCCTGCAGCACCTCGTCGAGCGAGTGTTCGGCCGCCCACTCGCCGATCGCGGCGTCGATGCGCTCGACTTGCTTGACGCGGCCGTCGTTACGGGCCAGTGCCGGGTCGTCGGCCAGATCGCGACGGCCGATCTGGGCCATCAGTCGGGCGTAAATGCTGTCGCCATTGCCGGCGATCAGCGCGTATTTGCCGTCCTTGCAGCGGTACGCATTACTCGGCGCAATGCCCGGCAGGCTGCTGCCGGCCGGCTGGCGCACCGCGCCGAACACCGAGTATTCGGGCAGCAGGCTCTCCATCATGTTGAAGACCGACTCGTACAGCGCCACGTCGACCATCTGCCCTTGCCCGTCGTTCTGGTCGCGATGGCGCAGCGCCAGCAACACGCCGATCACGCCGTGCAGCGCCGAGAGCGAGTCGCCGATCGACACCCCCACGCGTACCGGCGTGCGGCCCGGCTCGCCGCTCAAATGACGCAAGCCGCCCATCGCCTCGCCGACCACGCCGAAACCCGGGCGGTCGCGGTACGGTCCGGTCTGCCCGTAGCCCGACACGCGCAGCATGATCAGTCGCGGGTTGATCTCGTGCAGCGCTTCCCAGCCCAGCCCCCAGCCCTCCAGCGTGCCGGGCCGGAAGTTTTCGATCAGCACATCGAACTCGCCGATCATTTGGCGCACCAGTTGCTGCGCTTCGGGCTGGCGCAAATCGAGCGTCACGGATTTCTTGTTGCGCGACTGCGCGGCCCACCAGACCGAGGTGCCGTCGTGCATCAGGCGCCATTTGCGCAGCGGATCGCCCCCCTCGGGCGGCTCGATCTTGATCACTTCGGCGCCGAACTCGGCGAGCATCTTGCTGGCAAAGGGGCCGGCGATCAGCTGGCCCAGCTCCAGCACGCGAACACCTTTGAGAGGAGTGGACATGACGGTCTCCATGGATGGCTATCGAATATCGCAGCCATCATGAACCGTCCACGGCGGTTTGAAAATATCGGTTTTTTCGCCCACCCTTTCCCAACCGGAAAGGGTCGCACACGCCACGCCGGCCGGATCAGGCCGCGGCGCCGGGCGCCGACGCCTGCAAAAACGCATACAGCTTGGCCGCCTCCGGCGCGAGCGGCACGCCGGCCTTGACGCCGACCCACAGGGTGCGATGCGCCCACGCATCGGTCAGCTCCACCGCGTGCAGCCCGGCGCCGAGGATCTCGGCGCGCACCGCCGCTTCGGGCAGGATGCCGATACCCAGGCCCGCCTCGATCATGCGGCAGATGCCGTCGAAGCTGCTGACTTGCACCGTCAGGCGCAGCGCCCGCTCGGCCGTCGCGGCTTCGTCGACCATGCGCGCGAGCAGCGAGCTGCCCTGGTTCAGGCCGACGTAGTCGTACTTGAGTGTGTCGGCAAAGGCGATTCTGCGGCGCCGCGCCAGCGGATGATGCGGTGGCACCAGCACCACCAGCTTGTCCTGGCGATAGCGCACCTTGTCGAGCAGCGGCGCCGGGATGTTCTCGGCGAAGATGCCGATATCGGCGCGCCCCGCCGCCACCGCATCGACGATCTCGGCGCTCATGCGTTCCTCCAGGCCGATTCGCACGCCGGGATTGGCCGCCAGGAACGCCGACAGATCGGCCGGCAAAAATTGAATCACCGCCGAGGGCGTCACCCACAGGCGCACATGGCCGCGCACGCCCACCGCGTAATCGCCGATTTCGCTGGCCATCCGGTTGACCTGATCGAGAATCTGGCGCGCATGCTCGGCCAGCCCGCGCCCGGCCGGCGTCAGATCGAGGCCGCGGGGCCGGCGCACGAACAGCGCGCAATCGACGGTTTTCTCAAGCTCGGCAATGCGCTTGCTCACCGCCGAGAGCGTCATCGCGGCGCGCTCGGCTGCCTTGGTCAGGCTGCCGAGTTCGGCGGCCATCAGAAAAACACGCAGCGACTGCAAATCGAAGTGGGAGGGGTTGACCATGAGAGGCACGCGGACCGGGCGTGGTTGACGAAACGACACCTTACCACCGTGGCGCCCACCTTGGATCGGGCACGTGCGGCGCGGCCGCCGACACACAGAGGGTTACCCCAACACCAGAATCCGATTCATCTCAAAGACCGCGGCGCGCCGCTTCGGCTACGGTCCCCTCACGGCGTTGCATTCGGCGCGCCACCGCCACCCATCTCGCACTGAAAAAAAACGGCATGACTGACGCAAACCATTCATCGACTTGCCCCCGGCGTGCTGACGCGGCAAACACCGCCGGCACCGCGCCGCCGAGCCTGCCCCATCTGCCGGGCATCGTTATCTTCGTGCACGGCGTCAATTCGGAAGGCGAATGGTACGACGCCGCCGAAGCCGCGCTCTGCCAGGGACTCAACCAGCGCCTGCGGCGCGACGACCTCACCCCCAACCGGTACGTGGGCGCCGACCCCGTCACCGGGCAATACCGGCCGCGCCGCCTCAAACGCGCCGGCCGCTCGCCGGTGGTCCGCTTCTACTGGGGCTACCGGGCACCCTCGGGCGGCGAGCAGGCGTACCGCGTGCCGCTGCGCGACGCGCACGGCGCCAATTTCTGGCGGCCCGGCGGCGACATCGGGGCGGGCCCCTGGTTCTGGGGCGGGGGACCATTCCAGAACGGCACCAACAATCTGCAACAACTGTGGAGCGACGCCGGCTTTCGCCGCCGTCTGCTCGGCATCGACCTGCAGCGCTTCAACCCGGAATGGGAGCGCGAACTGCACGACGCGCCGCCGCGCACCTACTTCGCCCACGCCGCGCAGCGCCTGGCCGGCCTGATCGACAAAATTCGCGACACCGCGCCGCGCGACACCGTCTCGATCGTCTCGCACAGCCAGGGCACGCTGCTCGCGCTGGCCGCTGTCGCGCTATGCCGGCGGCGCGCGCCCGACGCGGTATTCCTGATGAATTCTCCCTACGCGCTGGACGATAAACTCACCGACTACCTGACCTGCGGCAACGCACGGCCCACCGAGGGCGCGCGCGTGCGCACTTTCCAGGCCATTGCCGCACGTATCCGGCAGGATCGGCGCGAGTTCACCGCCATGCAACTGGCGCAACTGCGGGTCAGCGGCGACGGCAAGGCCGGCTGGCCCTGCCGTCCTGGCCAGCCCGAGCGCGACAATCACGGGCGGCTCCATGTGTACTTCAATCCGCATGACCGCGTGATCGGCGCCCGGCCGATACAAGGCATCGGCTGGCAGGGGCTCCCAGACGCGCTGCTGGCCGAGTTGGGGGATACCGTCAGGCAGCGCATACTGGCGCGTGGCACGCCATGCGGCGATGCGCCCGGCGTCAAGCCGTTCGGCACGCTGCCGCCGATCCCCGATCCGGAACACGGTGTAGCGCCGGGCGACTTCTGGAACGGCAACCAGCGGGTACTGGGCACCGACCTGTGGCTCGCGCCGCCGGCGAGCAGGCGGGTCACCATCAATGCCGAGCCGGTGCCGCATCCGCTCACGGCCGACGAGATGGCCGCGTCGGTAACCAGCGCGGTCATCACCGCGCAAGGCACACAAAGCAAGTTGGTTTATTTCGATGCCGCCCCCAGTACCCAATCGATGTGGGGCGCCCGGCACCCCGAGCGCCGCCATGCCTACCTGTATTCCGAGTACCCCTACCTGGCCGCGCTGTACCGGCCGCAACGGATGATGGTGCGCGACGACGTTCACCGCGAGACCGGCCAGCGCGTCGAACTGGAAACCGCGCAGGAACTTCGCCATCGCATCGCGACGCATGTCACCACGCCCACCAACCACAGCACCTTGCCGGCGCACGCCGAATTCATGCGACGCGTGGTGGCCTGCGATCTGCCGATCGGCTTTTGTGACAGCCACACCACCGAGTTCTGGCACGAGTTGATACACGAGGCCGACTGGACCAGCGGCCGCGACCCCTACTACGCGCACGGCGAGCTGCACGTGCCGCCCATGCCGCCGCAGATCGACCGAGAAACCGTCAGCGAGGCAATCAACCGGGCCGATGCGGAGAAACTGCTTTGGCGTGGGGTGTGAGGCGTAGGGTGTGAAAGCGGCCGCGCCAGCACCGAGGCGAGTATCGCTTCGGCCTGCCAACTTGTCTGGCTCCGGCGCCGCGCTAACCATTCGCAACTACTGCGGCGGCTTCGGCAACCTGGTGTCGGCGCGGCAGGTTGCCAGCGGCAGTTGCCGCGCCGACAGAATTCTCACGACCCGCATATCCTTTTTGTCGACCACCACCTTCAGGCACGCGCAGCTGTAGCCGTGCGGCCCATTGGTCGCAACGAACTGGGCGTCGCTCGCATCCGGAATGCGGTCGATGCCTTGCGCCTGCGGGCCGCCCATCGTGCCGATGGTCCAGGAGCCGTCGCGGTCGTCGAGCCACCAATTGCCGGGCGTGGGGTTGTCGAGCCAGCCGCAGCGAGTCTGCGCGGCCTCGGCAGGGCGCACGACGCCGCACGGCAGGGCGACGCCCAGGCAGGCGGCGAGCGCCAGGCTTGCCATGCCGCGGCGCGATAATTTCAACGTCGTCATGATCGGCGCGTTCGCGTGTCGAGAGGATCCGGCATCATACCGCCGGCGTACCGATTTCAGGCACCATAGGGCCCATGGAGCATTTTTACCTGCATTTCCTGCATGGGCTGGCCGGTCATCCGCACTGGGCCGAAGCGGTGGTGTTTCTCGCTTCGCTGCTGGAGTCGGTAGCGTTCATCGGTACCTTCATCCCCGGCAGCACCACGCTGTTCCTTGCCGGCGCCCTGGTCGGCGCCGGCGCGCTGGGGCTCTGGCCTACGCTCGCCTGGGCGGTGGCCGGCGCAGTGCTGGGCGATGGCGCGAGTTTCTGGATCGGCCGCCGCTACAAAACGCAAATCACGGCACTGGGGCCATTTCGCCGGCATCCCGACATGCTCGAACAGGGCCAGTCGTTCTTCGCCAGGCACGGCGGCAAGAGCGTACTGCTGGCCCGCTTCGTCGGGCCGGTACGGGCGGTCGTGCCGGTGGTGGCCGGCATGCTCGATATGCCGCCCGGCCGCTTTTATTTGATCAACGTGCTCTCGGCGCTGGCCTGGGCGCCGGCCCACATGCTGCCGGGGCTGGTGTTCGGGGCTTCGCTGCAGCTGGCCGGCGCCGTCACGTTCCGCCTGGCGATCATCCTGCTGCTGTTCGCCACCGTGCTGTGGGCTGGCGTGCAACTGGTGCGGCTGGCCGTCGCACACGGCGTGCCGCGGCTGTCGGCGTGGGGCGACCGGCTGCTGGCCTGGGCGCGCCGCGCCGACAGCCGCGCCAACCGCTTCGCGCTGCGGCTGCTCGATGCCAACCAGCCGGCAGCCGGTGCGCTGCTGCTGATGTCGCTGCTTTTGCTGGCCGGCGGCTGGGTTTTTCTCGGTGTGCTGCAGGACGTGCTGGCGCACGATCCGCTGGTGAGCGTCGACAGCACGGTCTACCGCTTCCTGCGCACCCTGCACACGCCGTGGGGCGGCCAGGCAATGGTCGCCATCGCGACGCTCGGCAGCCTGCCGACGCTGCTGGCCGTGGTGCTGGCCGTGGCAGCGTGGCTCGCGTGGCGGCGTCATTGGCGCACGCTCGGCTACTGGCTCGCGACGGCAGCCTTCTCGCAACCGCTGATCCTGATCATCGGGTCGGCGGTGGCACGGCACCCGCCGCCAGCGGCCGGCAGCGCGCTGTTCTCGTTTCCAAGCGCGCACGTCACCAGCAGCGCGGTGGTGTTCGGGTTCCTCGCGTTCCTGCTGGCGCGCTCCACCGGCGAACGCGCGCGCGACGGCTGGCGTGCCGTGATTACCGGCGCGGCGACAGCGCTGGTATTGCTCGTCGCGCTGGCCGATCTTTACCTGGGCCGCAACTGGCTCTCCGATGCAATTGGCGGCATCGCGCTGGGCGTTGCCTGGGTCGCCGTGGTATCGCTCGTGTACGCATACCACCGCGTCGCCGCGTTGCGCGTGCGCGAGGTAGCGTCGCTGACGGCGGCCGTGCTGCTGGTCAGTGTCGGCCTGCAATGGCACATCGGCCAGGCCGGCGCGCCACCGCCCTATCCGGCTGCCAGCCCCGTCACGTCGATAGGCGCACGGCAGTGGCGAGAAGCCGGCTGGCGGCAATTGCCCACCCATCGATCCGATCTGGAAGGCGATCGGCAGGAGGCCTTCGGCATGCAATGGGCCGGCCCGCTCGAGCGCATCGACCAGCACTTGCAGGCGCACGGCTGGCGCGCCGCCGCGCCGCTCTCGGCAAGCCGGCTGCTGTTGCTGCTCGCGCCCCACACGCCGGTGATGCAGTTGCCGGTGCTGCCCAAACTGAACGACGGCACGCCGCCCGCACTGCAACTGATTCATGCCGGCGACACGCCGGATACGCGCCTGGTGTTGCGCTTATGGCCCACCCGCTATCGCGTGAGCGAGAGCGCCAGCGCGCCGGCCCAGCCGCTCTGGCTCGGCTCGGTCGCACACGAATCGGTGTCGCACACGCTGCGGCTCGTCAATATCGTGCGCATCGATCGCCAGGCGTCGCCCGCGGGGCGGTCGCTGGCTGCCCTGCTGGACGCACCGGCGCCTCCCACGACGGGCATGCCGTTGCTGCTGGAGAGTACGCCGGCGCACAAACCGGCGCAAAATAAGTAAGATTCGGCCCGCACCACAGCGACTTCGCGACCTGTACCAATGAGAGAGATCATGCCCACCCGCCTGAATGCCGCCTTCACGGCACTCCTTGCCGCCGCGCTGTTCGGCGCCACCACGCCGCTGGCCAAGGCGCTGCTCGGCACGCTGGCGCCGGTGATGGTCGCCGGCCTGTTCTATCTCGGCAGCGGCCTGGGCCTGGCGGCGCTGATCGGCGTGCGGCATTGGCGCCGCGGCACCGACGCGCCGGCCGACTCGAACCGGATTCCGCGCGCCGACATTCCGTGGCTGGCCGGCGCGATCGCCGCCGGCGGCGTCGCCGGGCCGGCGCTGCTGATGCTCGGCCTGAGCACCACGCCGGCGGCCACCAGCGCCTTGCTGCTCAATCTCGAAAGCGTTTTTACGGCACTCATCGCCTGGGTGGTCTTTCGCGAGAACGTCGACACCCAGGTCGCGCTCGGCATGGCCGCGATCGTCGCCGGCGGCGTGGCGCTGTCCTGGCAGCCCGGTGCCACGGGTGTCTCGCCCGGCGCCTTGCTGATCGCCGGCGCCTGCCTGTGCTGGGCGATCGACAACAACCTCACGCGCAAGGTCTCGGCCAACGATGCCATGACGATCGCCTGCATCAAGGGGCTGGTGGCCGGCGCGGTCAACTTCGGCCTGGCGCTGGCGCTGGGCGCGCGCCTGCCGGGCCTGGCCAGCGCGGCGGCGGCCATGCTCACCGGCTTCGCCGGCTACGGCGTGAGCCTGGTGCTGTTCGTGGTGGCGCTGCGCCATCTCGGCACGGCGCGCACCGGCGCCTATTTTTCGGTCGCGCCGCTGTTCGGCGTAACGCTCGCGCTGGCGCTCTGGCCGGCACTGCCCACGCCGCTGTTCTGGGTGGCCACCGCGCTGATGGCGCTGGGTGTATGGCTTCATCTGCGCGAGCGGCACGAGCACGAGCATACGCACGCAGCGCTCGAGCATACCCACAGTCATCGTCACGACGCGCACCATCAGCACACGCACGACTTTCCGTGGGATGGCAACGAACCCCACACGCACCCCCACCGGCATGAGGTCGTCACGCACTCCCACCCGCATTTTCCGGACATTCACCATCGTCATCGGCATTGAGCGCCGCAACACCCGCCTGCCAAGCCGTCAAATTAAATCCGGGTGTTATTGACGACCGATTAATATCCGGATAATATTCTGGCCATTCCATCTTCGGACTGCCATGATGACGAACACATCCAACCCAGCCACCGTCAACCGCTACACCGTTTTCGACGGCCCGCGCCGCATTGCCGCCGGCTCGCTGGCGACCGCCGCACTGGCGTTCAAGCACGCGCTCGCACAGGGCGCGAGCGGGCCGGTGCTGGTCTACGACGACCGCACCGGGCGGGTGACCGACATCGATACGCGCGGCACCGACGCGGAAGTCGCGGCGCGCCACGCGGCTGGCGACGACCCCGCATCCGCCGCCGGGCCGCGCGGCCGCGGGCGGCCCCGGCTGGGCGTAGTGGCTCGCGAAGTCACGCTGCTGCCACGCCACTGGGACTGGCTGGCGGCTCAGCCCGGCGGCGCATCGGTCGCCTTGCGCAGACTGGTCGACCAGGCGCGGCATGCTCTTGGCGAACAGGACCGGCGCCGTGCGGCGCACGAGCGCGCCTATCACTTCATGTCGGCGATGGCCGGCGACCTGCCGCACTTCGAGGAAGCGGTCCGCGCGCTGTTCGCCGACGACCGGCCGCGCTTCGGGACGCTGGTGGCCGGCTGGCCCGAGGACGTGCGCGAGTACGCTGCCCGGCTCGCGTTCGAGCGCGACGATCCGGCGCTGGTCCCACCGCAGCCGTAGGCGGGGGCGAAGGGATCGAAGAAGTCGAAGGGGTCGAGGGGGCCGCCAGCGGCCTTCGCCAGCCGGTGACATAATTGGCCCGGGCGACGCGCCGCCGGGCGCGTCGCATATCTTGCCTATGTCTTTGTCACGCTTGACCTGGAGCCCCCTATGACCCTTTCGATGTATCAAGCATCCCTACCCGTGATGACGCGCATGATGCGCAATCTCGATGCGATCCTCGCCAAGGCGGCCGCGCATGCGGAAGAGAAAAAGATCGATCCGGCGGTGCTGATGGGCAGCCGGCTGTATCCCGACATGTTCGCGCTGGCGCGCCAGGTGCAGATCGTCACCGACACCGCCAAAGGCTGCGCCGCGCGCCTGGCCGGCGTCGAGCCGCCGAAGTACGACGACACCGAAACGACTTTCGCGGAACTCGCGGCGCGCCTGCAGAAAACCATCGATTATCTGGAGAGCTTCGAGGCCGGCCAGATCGACGGCACCGAGAAAAAAGACATCACGCTCAAGCTCGGCGGCAAACCGGTCACCTTCACCGGCGAGTTCTATCTGCTCAATTTCGTACTGCCCAATTTCTATTTCCATGTGAGCACCGCTTACGGCATCCTGCGCCATAGCGGCGTGCCGCTGGGCAAAATGGATTACCTCGGCCAGCTCGCCTGAGCTGCGGCGCGGCGGCCGGGCGCCGCTGCGCGACTGCCCCCCCTGCGCCGCCTCGTTTTCAAGTTCCTGCGTTATGCCGCCACGCGCCGCTTGGCGCGCGGCATGGGGCGCCCAGTGCTGGCGCTGACCAGACCGCCATCGAGCATCGCTGCCAGGTAGCCGTCGGTCTTGCCCAGCAGGTGATTTTCCATCAGCACGCGCAGGCGCTTGCCGTCACGCCGGCGCAGCAGTTCGAGCATTTCCGCATGCTCGTCGACAGCCCGCTGCCAACGCTCGGGCGTCGGATTGAGCCGCTGGCGAACCTGCCGCAGGCGCGCATTCAGGTTGTGGAAATACTCGGTCAGCGCGCGGTTGCCAGCGACGCGCAAAATCGTCAGGTGAATCTGCTGATTGAGCGCGAAATACGCCGCGCGATCCTGCCGCGCGTGCGCATCGCTCATCTGGGCCTGCAACTGCTCGAGCTCGGCCAGATCGTCGTCGTCGATCTTGCGGCAGGCCTGCTCGCCGCTGAGCCCTTCGAGCGCGGCCATCACCGCCAGCAGATCGGCCGCCTCCTCGAGCGTCAGGCGCGCCACGCTGGCGCGCCGGGTCGCCGAAATATCGACCAGCCCTTCGCCGGCCAGCAACTTGAGCGCCTCGCGCAACGGCGTGCGCGACACCCCCAGCGCTTCGCATAAGGCACGCTCCGAGAGCGGCGCACCGGGCGCCAGCTCGCCGCTGATGATGCGGCTTTTCAGCGCCTCGTAGGCCGAGGCATTCAGCGGCGCGTTCTCCACGTTACGATCCTTTGCAAAATTGGGATACCAAATTAGCATGCAATCGAACGACCCGTCAATCAAAAATCCTTTGATAATTCGCCAATAAAGTCATATATTCCCGTTTTACAGATGCACGCAAACTACCGACATATTTTTCGCTATTTTATTTTTTGGCATCCCATTTTGTTTACTCGATGAGAACACCAATCCCCCGGGAGACAACGTGACTTCGACCGTACTGACCGAGCGGCGCGGGCCCGTCGCCGTCGTGAGCCTGAACCGCCCCGACAAGCTCAACGCACTGACCAAGACCATGTGGCAAGCGCTCGGCGACACGGTGCTTGCGCTGTCGGCCGACGCCGAGGTGCGCTGCATCGTGCTGCGCGGGGCCGGCACGAAATCGTTCGCGCCGGGCAACGACATCGCCGAGTTCGAAACCGATCGTGCCAACGCCGCGCAGGCGCGCGCGTATGGCGCGCTGATGCATCGCACGCTCGACGCGCTGACGACCTGCCCGGTGCCGCTGGTGGCGATGATCCACGGCATCTGCGTGGGCGGCGGCATGGAAATCGCAGCCGCCTGCGACGTGCGCATTTGCGGCGAGTCGAGCCGCTTCGGCGCGCCGATCAACAAGCTGGGGCTCGTCATGGCGCACGCCGAACTCAGCGCCCTGGTGGGCCTTGTCGGCCCGGCCGTGGCGCTGGAAATTCTGCTCGAGGGGCGTGTGTTCGGAGCGGCCGAGGCGTTGCAAAAGGGTCTGGTCAGCCGTGTGGTAGCCGACGGCGAAGTCGAGCACGAGGCGCTGGCCGCCGCCGATCGCATCGCGCAGGGCGCACCCCTGGTGGCGCGCTGGCACAAGAAATTCGTGCGCCAGTTGGCCGCGCGCGCGCCGTTGTCGGCCGCCGACCTGGACGAGGGCTTCGCCTGTTTCGATACCGAGGATTTCCGCATCGGCTACCGCGCCTTCCTGGCCAAGCAGACACCGCAATTCGGAGGACGTTGAGATGGCAGGACCGCTGCAGGGAATGAAAGTGATCGAGTTGTCGCACATCATGTCGGGCCCGGTGTGCGGCATGATGCTCGCCGATATGGGCGCCGACGTGATCAAGGTCGAGAAAGTGCCCGACGGCGACGACGCGCGCCGCTTCGCGCCGCTCATGGCACACGGCGAATCGGCCTCGTTCATGATGCTCAACCGCAACAAGCGCGGCATCGCGCTGAACCTCAAGACCGAGGGCGGGCGGCGCGTGCTGCGCCGCATGATCGCCGGGGCCGACGCGCTCACCGAGAACTACCGGCTTGGCACGATGGAAAAGCTCGGCTTCGGCTACCAGACGCTCAAAGAAGACAACCCGGGGCTCATCTACTGCTCGATCTCCGGCTACGGGCGCACCGGGCCGTGCGCCGACAAAGGCGGATTCGACCTCATCGCGCAG
Organism: Pandoraea thiooxydans; assembly: GCF_001931675.1. Classification (NCBI taxonomy): domain Bacteria; kingdom Pseudomonadati; phylum Pseudomonadota; class Betaproteobacteria; order Burkholderiales; family Burkholderiaceae; genus Pandoraea; species Pandoraea thiooxydans. The sequence continues at coordinate 3,733,604 of NZ_CP014839.1, forward strand.
GGGCTGGCGGGCCTGATGAGCATGACCGGCGACCCTGGGCAGGCGCCAATCAAGGCCGGCTCGCCGATTGCCGATATCAACGCCGGTATCCTCGCCGCGCTGGGCATCGTCGCCGCGTACTCGCACCGGCAGCGCACCGGACAGGGCCAGGTGGTCGACACGTCGCTGCTCGAGGCGGCGTTCCAGCAAATGTACTGGGCGGCGGCCAATTTCTTCGCCAGCGGCGAGAACCCGCCCAAGATGGGTTCGGCCAACCCGACCAGCACGCCGTACCAGGCGTTTCGCACCAAGGACGGCTGGATCAATATCGGCGCGGCCAATCAGGCCAACTACGAGCGCCTGCTGCAAGTGCTCGACGCGCCCGAGATCGCGCGCGATCCGCGCTTCCAGACCAATGCGCTGCGCACCGCCAACCGCGTCGCGCTGGTCGAACTGCTGAGCGCTTACCTCGAACGCGACACCACCGATGCATGGGTCGCGCGGCTCGACGCGGCCGGTATGCCCGTGGGGCCGGTGCTGCCGATATCCGAGGCGGTGGCCCATCCGCAGATCGCCGCGCGCGGCATGGTGGTGCAGACCGAGCATCCGCTGGCCGGGCCAACCCGCAGCATCGGCCTGCCGATCCGCTTCTCGGCAACGCCGGCCGAGGTGCGTGGCCCCGCGCCGCTGCTGGGCGAGCACACGCTGCAGGTGCTCGCCGAGTATGGTTTTGCAGAGGCGGAGATCGCCGCGCTGCGCGACGAAGGCGCGATCGTGGCGCGCTGAGCCGGGTCAGCGCATGCGGGAGCGGGCACGGCCGACCGCTGCCTGCCGCGCCGGTCGGCCGCCGGTGGCGGCAGCGGGTCGAATCAACGGCTCAGGCCGCGCGCGGCGATCGGCCACACGCATTCGACCCGCTCGCCACGAAAGCCGACGTACTGGTCGTACAGATTGGCAGTCGGGTCGCAATGGCCCGGCACCAGCAGCAAGCGCTCGCCGAGCAGCCCGTGCGCATCGCCAGCCAGCACTTGCAGCATGCCATGTTCATCGTTGGCCGCCGTGTAGCGCAACTGATCGGCACGCTCGGCCGGCCACAGGCGCGGCAGGCCGGAGTCGACCGCCACGCTTTTCAGGCCGGCATCGCACACGGCCATGCCCGGTCTGGCCTGGCTCATGATGGTCGCGGCAATGAACAGGCTGTGCCGCCACCGCAGTTCGCCCTCCCATGCAAGCGAGCCATAGTGGCGATCCATAAAGACGTACGAGCCCGGCTGGATTTCCGTATAGACGCCGCTGGCGGCGTCGAATTCGACCGTGCCGGTGCCGCCGCCGGTGACCACGCCGCAGCGCACGCCGCGCGCCTCAAGATGCCGCACGTGGGCCGCGGTGGCGTCGGCCGCGCGCCCGGCCGCCGAGCGTCGCCCGGCCCAGTCGTCCTGGTGCTGGATGCCGCCGTGGTAGGCCTGCAGCCCGCCGAAGCAGAGCCCGCGATGGCGCGCGATCGCATCGACCAGCGCACTCAGTGCATCGGCGCTGTCGACACCGCAACGCCCCTGCCCCACATCGACCTCGGGCAGCACGGCGATCGACACGCCGGCCTGCGAAGCCGCCGCGCCCAACGCCGCGACCTGCGCCACATCGTCCGCGCATACGCTCAACGCAACATGCCCGGCGAGCGCCACCGCCATCGCCACCTTGTCGGCACCGATGAATTCATTGCTGATGTGAATGCTCTGGATGCCGGCAGCGGCAAACGGATATGCCTCGCTCAGTTTCTGGCAGCAGATGCCGGCGGCGCCCCGCGCCAATTGCGCATGGGCAATCGCCGGCGCCTTGTGCGCCTTCGCGTGCGGGCGCAATGCGACCTTGTGCCGGGCGGCAAATTCGGCCATCTGCGCGAGGTTATGCTCGAATGCGTCGAGATCGATCAGGAGCGCCGGCGTGCCGACCCGATCGAGTCGATCGCCCGGTGCGGCGATCGGCGGAAGTTGCAGTGACACAGCGTGATTCCTCGTCAAAAAACGTCAAGCGTCAGCGGGTCGGCCCGCTCCGGTCCGGCGCATCGGCCAGCGCGTCGGCCAGGGCATCGGCCAATACGCGGGCGACGTGCACGGCCTCGGTTTGCGCGCCATCGACGATCTGATGGCGGCAACTGGTGCCGTCGGCGACCACCAGCGCGCCCTGGGGCCGGGCTCGCACGGCCGGCAGCAGCGACAGTTCGGCCATCGCTTGCGAAGCCTCGTGATGCTCCGCCTCGTAACCGAAACTGCCGGCCATGCCGCAGCACGACGACTCGATCGTCGACACCTCGAGACCGGGGATCCATCCTAATACCGTTTGCACCGGCGTGAGTGCATCGAACGCCTTTTGATGGCAATGCCCATGCACCAGCGCCTGCGTCACGCCCAGCGGCTTCAGGGCCAGTTGCAAGCGCTCCGCCCGCGCCTCGCGCACCAGGAACTCCTCGAACAGGAACGCATGCGCGGCAAGTCGTTGCGCCTCGTCGCCATAGCCGTAAGCGAGAAACTCGTCGCGCAACGTCAGCAGGCACGACGGCTCGAGACCGACGATCGGCACGCCGCGCTCGACGAACGGCCTGAACGCATCGAGCGCGCGGCGCGCTTCATGCTTAGCCTGCTCGACCAGTCCGGCCGAGAGAAAAGTGCGCCCGCAGCACAGCGGCCGCTGGCCCGGTCTGGCGTTCAAATGCACGGCGTAGCCGGCCGCCTCGAGGACCCGCACGGCGGCCCGGGCGTTTTCAGGCTCAAGGTAATTGTTGAAGGTATCGACGAACAGCAACACCTCGCGGCCGTTGCCCCGAATGGCGGCCGGTGCGGCCGCGCGCGCCAGGAACGCGGGCTTGAAACGCGGCAGCGAGCGGCCCGGGGCAAAGCCCAGCCGGCGCCTGGCCCACGCCGAGACGCCGGGGATATTGTCGGCCAGCGCCGCGAGGCCCGGCATCCTGCTGGCCAGCGGCGCATAGCGCGGCATGAAGGCCACCAGACGCTCGCGCAGCGTGATGCCGTGCAGCGCGCTCCATGCGTGGCGCGCCTCGATCTTGACCCTGGCCATATCGACACCGGTCGGGCAATCGCGCTTGCAGCCCTTGCACGATACGCACAGATCGAGCGCCGCCTTGACCTCCGGATGCGCCAGACCGGCCTCGCCGAGCTGGCCGGAGATCGCCAGGCGCAGCGTGTTGGCGCGCCCTCGCGTGACGTGCTGTTCGTCCTTGGTGACGCGGTAGCTCGGGCACATCGTGCCGGCGTCGAACTTGCGGCAGTGGCCATTGTTGTTGCACATCTCGATCGCGCTGGCCAGACCGCCCGTGGCGTCGGCTCCCGTGCCCGGCGCACTCTGCGCACCGCTTTGCGCATCGCGCTCGACGTTCCAGGCCGACCAATCGAGCGCGGCGCCGAGCGGCGCGACAGCGTAACCGGGCGCGAAGCGGAAGTTGCGGCGATCGTCCATTCTTGGCGGGTTGACGATCTTGTCGGGATTGAAGCGATTGTCCGGGTCGAACAGCGCCTTGATCTCGCCGAACGCCGCGTTGATGCGCGGGCCATATTGCCAGGCCACCCATTCGCCGCGGCACAGGCCGTCGCCGTGCTCGCCCGAATACGCGCCCTTGTATTCGCGCACCAGCTCGGCCGCCTGCTCGGCGATCGCGCGCATCTTGCGCGCGCCGTCGCGCCGCATATCCAGAATCGGCCGCACGTGCAGCGTGCCGACACTGGCGTGCGCATACCAGGTGCCCTCGGTGCCGTGCCGATGAAACACCTCGGTCAGGCGGCGCGTGTATTCGGCCAGATGCTGCAACGGCACCGCGCAGTCTTCGATGAACGATACCGGCTTGCCGTCGCCTTTCATGCTCATCATGATATTGAGCCCGGCCTTGCGCACGTCCCACAGCGCCTTTTGCGCGGCCGCCTCGGGCAGGCGCACCACCGCGCCGGGCAGGCCCAGCTCACCCATCAATTCCTCGAGCTCACCCAGCCGCGCGAGCAGCGCAGCCTTGTCCTCGCCGGCAAACTCCACCAGCAAAATCGCCTCGGGCTGCCCGACCAATGCCTTTTCGATGACCGGACGAAACGCCGGATTGCCCATCGACAGGTCGATCATCGTGCGATCGACCAGCTCCACCGCGACCGGCTCGAGCCCGACGATGTGCTGCGCCGCATCCATCGCCTGATAGAAGGTCGGGAAATTGACCACGCCCAACACCTTGTGGGGCGGCAGCGGCGCGAGCTTCAATGTCAGTTGGCGGCTATAGGCGAGCGTGCCTTCGGCGCCGACCAGAATGTGCGACAGATTGGCGAAACCGTCGTCGGTATAAGCGCGCGGGTTCTGGCAATCGAACAGGTCGATGTTGTAGCCGGCTACGCGGCGCAGCACCTTGGGCACGCGCTCGGCGATCTCGCCGTGCTCGCGCATCGCAATGCGGCGCAGGCCGCCGAGAATTTCATTGACGCGCGCCCCCACCAGCGGCTCGCGCAGCGAGCCGAAGCGCGCCTGGGTGCCGTCGGCCAGCACCGCATCGATGGCCAGCACGTTGTGCACCATATTGCCGTATTCGATCGAGCGCGAGCCGCACGAATTGTTGCCGGCCATGCCGCCGATGGTGCACTGCGCGCCGGTCGAGACGTCGACCGGAAACCACAGGCCGTGCGGCTTGAGCCACGCATTCAGATGATCGAGCACGATGCCCGGCTCGACCGTGACGGTGCGCGCGGCAGGATCGAAATCGATCACCCGGTTGAGCCATTTGCTGCTGTCGATCACCAGCGCCTCGCCGACCGTCTGGCCGCACTGGCTGGTGCCGGCGCCGCGCGCGAGCACCGGCACGCGCTGCTCGCGCGCGATCTCGAGCGCAGCCAGCAGGTCGGCCTGGTCGCGCGGCACCACCACGCCCAGCGGCATGATCTGGTAGATCGACGCATCGGTTGCATAGCGCCCGCGTGCGCCGGCATCGAACAGCACGTCGCCGCGCAGGGCCTGGCGCAGGCGCGCGGCCAGCGGCGTCGTGGCGGCGCCGCGCGAGGGCACGAGGTGAATCGGCTGGACCAGCGAGTCGGGGAATTTCTGCGTCATGGCAAATCAGGCAATCGGATGTCCGGGCCACCTGGCCCATCGGGCAGAGCTCAGGCGATCGTCAGTCGGACCGGCGGCAGACCAGCGATCTCGCCGACATAGACGCCGGGACGTTCCGGGAAATAAATGCCGGTGTACGAACCGGCGGTGGCCACCATGCCGGGCGCGACACGCCGCCCCAGCCCGGTCCAGTGATTGACCAGCCATGGCAGCAGGCGGCGGGGATCGCCGGCCGGATTGGCCGGGGTGCCCTGAATCAGATCGGCGCCATCGAGCGAGAAGCGCATCGGCGGACGCAAAAACGGAAACGCCGCCTGGTAAGGCACCGGCTCGCCGACGATCAACGCGCCGTGGTTCTGCAAGTCGGCCAGTTGCGCAAGCTTGTCGGTGCGCGGCCAGTCGGCGAAGCGGCTGGAGACGATCTCGATGGTCGCGACCATGCCCTGCACGCCCGCCATCACGGCGTCGTCGCTATAGGGGCGCGCCGCAGGCTCGAAAGCCTCGCCGAACACGAAGCCGATTTCGAGCTCCAGGCCGAGCACGCCAAAAGCGCCGCGCTCGACCGTGGCCGGGCTCATCGATACGCCCTCGGCCGGCAGCGGCGCGCCCTGGATCGGACCATCGTGCGACTTGCTGCCGACCTTCCAGCCGGCCGCCTCGCTACCGCGCTCGGCCAGGGTGGCAAGCTGCACCGCATAGGCTGCCGCCTCGTCGGCCGGCACCAGGGCCGCCGGCAATTCGGCCAGCGTCGACCTGCCGGCATGGGCGGCGGCCAGTTGGCCAGCCAGGGCTTGAATCTCGGGAGTGCTCATGAACATCCTTGCAACAGGGAACGGGAATGCAGCCACACTAAAGCAGTGGGGCGATAAATCAAGTCCGGCGGTACTGCGAAAACCGCGTTCCCGGCACCGGCGGCCGGGAACGTGGCATCGAGCGGGCTCGGGCGGCGTCGCGCCGCCACGCGCTCAGGATTTGCCCGACAACACCGGGGCCGCTGGCGCGCCGGCCTCGGCGCCGGCATCGAACCTGCTCTCAGGCTGCATGCGGAAGGCCAGCACGACGCCCAGCGCCATCAACGCCATGCTGGTCGCGAAAGGCAGGTTCCAGTTGCCGAAGCGGTCGATCAGGAAGCCGCCGACCACCGGGCTGAGAATCGCCGACAGCGCCGAGCCGGTGTTCATCATGCCGGCGGCCGTGCCCGCATGCTCGGGCGCAATGTCCATCGGAATCGCCCACATCGGCCCGATCGTCATTTCCGCGAAGAAGAACCCGGCCGACAGGCACATCGCCGAGATCACCAGGTCGTGGGTAAACATCAGCGGGATCAGCACGATCAGCGTGAGCAGCATGCAGATCGACACCATCCAGCTGCGCGCGCGCCGCAGGTTGCCCGTCTTGACGAGAATTTTGTCGGTGACGATGCCGCCCAGCGTGTCGCCGATCACGCCGGCCAGGAATACGCTCGAGGCAAATACGGCCGACTTCTTCAGGTTGAGGTCGTAGTTGTGCAGGAAATACTGCGGGATCCAGCTCAGGAACAGCCAAAGCGTCCAGCCGTAGCAGAAGTACACGATGGTGACCGGCATCATGCGCTTGAAGAGTTTGGCCCAGGCGACCTTGGGCGCCTTGGGCTTGGGCGGGGGCAGGCTGTCGAGTTCCTGCTGCGTGATGCGCGGATGATCCTTCGGATGCTCGCGGAAGGTCAGCGCCCAGACAGCCACCCACACCAGGCTCAGCGCGCCGGTGGCGTAAAACGCGGCGCGCCAGCCGTAATTGACCATGATCGCGACCACCACCAGCGGCGCCACCGCATTGCCGATGCGCGCGGCCGAGTGCGTGATGCCCTGCGCGAACCCGCGCTTTTCCTTAGGCACCCAGCGCGACATCATCGAGGTCGCGCCGGGGAACGTGGCGCCCTCGCCAAAGCCCAGCAGCAGGCGGGCGATGACCATCGTCAACAGTCCGCCGGACATGCCGGTGAGGATCGTCGCGAGCGCCCAGATCAGACCGCAGCCGACCAGGGTCTTGCCGGCGCCGAAGCGGTCGCTGACCCAGCCGCCGATGATCTGGAACAGCAGGTAAGGATACGCAAAGGCGGAAAACACAAAACCGATTTCCGTCTTGCTCAGTCCGAAGTCCTTGGCGAAGCCAGCGGCCGCGGTGCTGACATTGACGCGGTCGAGGTAGGTGATGAAATACATGATGCACAGCATCAGCAGCACGGTGCTGGTCACGCGAAAACGCTTCATGGTGTGTTGTCTCCGTTATTGTCGGTCGCGCGGCGTGACCGCGCGGTGAGTTTGTCGTGGCATCGGTGCCCGCTTCTGGCGGCGGCTGGCCGATGCCTGCGTTGGAAGGCTGGCGGTGCGGCTTACGCCACCGCCTTCAGGGGTGCGGCCGCGGCGGGCGTGGCGGCGAGGTAGGCCATGGCCGCGCTCACGCCGCTGCCGGCCACCGGCACGCCGGCGATCGTCAGCCCCATCTCGCAGCCGGCGAGCGCGGCCATCAGCGTGAGTTCATTGCAATCGCCCAGGTGGCCGATGCGGAACATGCGGCCCTTGACCTTGCCCAGGCCCGCGCCGAGCGACAGGTTGAAGCGCTCGTAGATGATCTTGCGCACGGCGTCGGCATCGACGCCCTCGGGCATCATCACGCCGGTCAGCACGGGGCTATAGACCGCCGGGTCGGCGCATTGAATCTCCAGCCCCCAGGCGCGCACCGCGCGCCGGCACGCTTCGGCCAGGCGCTGGTGCCGCACGAAGACGTTGTCCAGCCCTTCGCCGAGAATCATGTCGAGCGCCTCGGCCAGCCCGTACAGCAGATTGGTGTTGGGCGTGTAGGGCCAGTAGCCGTTCTTGTTCATCTCGATGATTTCGTCCCAGCCCCAGAAGCTGCGCGGCAGTCCGGCATGGCGGCTGGCCTCGATCGCCTTGGGCGAGAGCGCGTTGAAACTGATGCCGGGCGGCAGCATCAGGCCCTTTTGCGAGCCCGAGACGGTCACGTCGACGCCCCACTCGTCGTGACGATAATCGGCCGAAGCCAGGCCCGAGATGGTGTCGACCAGCAGCAGCGCCGGGTGTCCGGCCGCATCGATCGCACGGCGCACCGCCGCGATATCGGACGTCACGCCGGTGGAGGTTTCGTTATGCACCACGCACACCGCCTTGACGAGGTGCCCGGTGTCGACGCGCAGGCGCGTCTCGATGGCCGCGGCGTCGACCCCGTGGCGCCAGCCCTCGGCACCCGGCAAGCCGAGAAACTCGGGCTTGAGGCCGAGGTTATCGGCCATCTTCTTCCACAGCGACGCGAACTGGCCGGTCTCGTACATCAGCACCGTGTCGCCCGGGCTGAGCGTGTTCGACAGCGCCGCCTCCCACGCGCCGGTGCCCGAGGCCGGGTAAATGATGACCGGATGCTTTGTCTTGAAAATTTTCTTGATGCCGTCGAGCACCTTCAGGCCCAGCGCGCCGAACTCGGGCCCGCGATGGTCGATGGTGGGATAACTCATGGCCCGCAGGATGCGGTCCGGCACCGGACTCGGCCCCGGGATCTGCAAAAAGTGACGCCCGGCGGGATGGAAGTCCAGCTGAATCATGCGAATCTCCTGTTAATTGAATTTTGCATGCAAAATACTTTACCAAATTCCGTCCGCTTGTCAAAGAAAAATTTCGCTGGGGAATTGTCGGGTTTACCCCGTATTTACAAGGCAAATACCGAATCAGGACGAGATGCAGTAAAATCGGACGAAACTATCTATGCAAATTTTGTATGCAAAATTCCGCCAATCAAGCTGATTTGAGCGCCGCGACACCCGCGCTGCCCAAGGTCACGCGGCTGCGGCTGCACGACACCGTGGTCGAGCATCTGCGCAACTTCATCGTCGAAGGGGTGTTGAAACCGGGCACCAAGCTCAACGAGCGCGAGCTGTGCGACACGCTGGGGATTTCGCGCACGCCGCTGCGCGAGGCGCTGAAAGTGCTGGCGGCCGAGGGGCTGATCGACATCTCGCCCAATCGCGGCGCGACCGTCTCGCGCATGACCGAAGCGGAGATCCGCGAAACCTTCGAAGTGATGAGCGGGCTCGAAGCGTTCTCGGGTGAGTTGGCGTGCGAGCGCATCACGCCGGCCGAGCTGGCCGAGATCAAGGCGCTGCACTACACCATGCTGGCGTGCCGCGCGCAAAACGACCTGCCCGGCTACTACAGCCGCAACCGCGAAATTCACGATCGCATCAACGAAGCCGCGCGCAACTCGGCGCTGCGGCAAATCTACATCTCGGTCAACCGCCGCCTGCAATCGCTGCGCTTTCGCTCCAATTTCCAGACCGCGAAGTGGGACCGCGCGGTGCAGGAGCACGACGAAATGATTCAGGCGCTCGAGGCGCGCGACGGCAAGCGCCTCGCAGCCATCCTGCGCCAGCACTTGCTGGAAAAGCGCGACGCCGTGCTGCAACTGGCGGCCGAAGCGGCTGAAGCGGGGGCGCAGGACGATTGAGGGCAGCGCCGTGCAAACCCGCACCACCGAGGTGCGCGCTTGCACCGCAACGGTCACCCTCTCTCGCGCCAGATGCCGCGCGGCGCTCGGCACGCGTCTTGCTGGCTTCAGGGATCAACGCCCACCCGTGAGAGACCGTTCGCCGCGCCCGCCATGCAAAGCCCGCCCCCCGCGCCATCCAACCGTATCAACGCCGAGCCCGGCGCCCCCTTCGGCTTGAGCCTCAAACGCCGGATCGGCGGCCTCTATGTGCTGCTGATCGCCTTCAATGCCCTCGCCTGGTCGTGGGCATGGATCGCCTTTCGCGAGCGGCCACTGCTGCTGGGCACCGCCCTGCTGGCCTACAGTCTCGGCCTGCGCCATGCGGTGGACGCCGACCACATCGCCGCGATCGACAACGTGACCCGCAAGCTGATGCAGCAGGGCCAGCGCCCCGTCTCGGTGGGTTTGATGTTTTCGCTCGGGCATTCGAGCATCGTGGTGCTGGCCTCGGCCGCGATGGCCGCCACCGCGCTCGCGTTCGGGCAGCGCCTCGCCCCGCTGCAGGCGGCCGGCAGCCTGATCGGCACGGCCGTCTCGGCGCTGTTCCTGTTCGGCATCGGCTGGCTCAATCTGCTCGTGCTGCGCTCGGTGCTGCGCTCGTTTCGGCGCGTGCGGGCCGGCGAGCGCTATGCGGACGAAGATTTCGATCTGCTGATCGGCAATCGCGGCCTGCTCGCGCGGCTCTTCAAACCGATGTTCCGGCTCGTCTCGCGCAGCTGGCACATGTATCCGCTCGGCGTGCTGTTCGGGCTGGGTTTCGACACCGCCACCGAAATCGGCCTGCTCGGTATTTCGGCAGCCGAAGCATCACGCGGCATGCCGGTCTGGTCGATCCTGGTGTTTCCGATGCTCTTCACCGCCGGCATGACGCTGATCGACACCACCGACAGCCTGCTGATGCTCGGCGCCTACGGCTGGGCCTTCGTCAAGCCGATCCGCAAGCTCTACTACAACCTCACGATCACCTCGATCTCGGTCGTGGTGGCTTTCGCCGTCGCCGCGATCGAGACGCTCGGGCTGGCCGTCGACCACCTGCAACTCAAAGGTGCGGCCTGGCAAGCGATCGCTTCGCTCAATCGCGACTTCGGCACGCTCGGCGCTCTCATCATCGGCCTGTTCGCCGCGAGCTGGACAATCTCGATCGCGATTTACAAATGGCGGCGGCTCGACGAGGTGGAGCTTGGGGTGTAGCGTGCGGCCGCTGGCGGCAAGCCGGGGCGCCTGCCCACGATCACAACGCCAGCGTCAAATGCGCCTTGCCGACGACGACCTTGCCGTCGAAACCATGAATTTGCGACAGCCACGCCGAGTCGGGTAACGTCGGCGGCGCCAGATGCGACAGCACCAGGGTCTTGACGCGGGCGGCGCTGGCAATCTCGCCGAGAACCGCCGCATCGGTATGCGCCTGCGTCAGATGCCGTAATTTGGCCGCATGCGCGAAGCTCAGCGGCTGCGGGAAAAGATTTCTCGCCCAGCCGAGATCGATGGCCTCGTGCACCAGTATGTCGGCCCCCTGCGCCAGCTCGATCAGGTTTTCGCACCGGGTCGTATCGCCCGAAAATACGATGACGCCATCGGCCGTCTCGAAGCGAAAGGCAAAGGCGGGAAACATCGGGCGATGATTGACCAATATCGCCGACACCGCCACGTTTTCGTCGCGGTAGACGGGAAGCGGCCGCATGCGCGGGGCGGGATTGGCGAACGATGCTTGAAGGCCGGCCGGCAGGACGATGTCGTGCACATCGAGATAGCGATGAGGGTTCGGCTTGCCGCTATCGGTGATGTTGTCGTTCAGGTCGGAGGCAAAGCCGCGGTAAAGCGACTCGGTCATCTCGCGGGTGCCCGGTTGAGGATTCGACGGGTTGACCAGGTCGACATGGTGGCCGGAGGCAAGAAAGGCACTGCGCTGCGCCGGAACCGCCCCTGGGCCATGGATTTGAACCGGCGACTTGCGGCGCAGCAGGCCATCGGTCGAGCCGAACAGCAGCAACTCCGAGTAATCGACCACGTGGTCCGCATGCAAATGCGTGATGAATGCCGCGCGCAATGTCTCCAGCCCGCCGGGCCTGGCCTGCGGGCCCGGACTCGCCAGGCCCGCGGCATAGTAGGCGTCGAGCCAGCCGCGCCCGAAATCGACCAGATAGACATCCTTGCCGACGGCCACCGCCGACGAAATGCCGCCGCAACTGCAACCGCGCCAGGCCGTTCTGCCGGCACCCACGCCCAACAGAACCAGCCGGGTGCGCGCCTGTGTCGGCACCGGATCGGGTGACGCCGCGCGCGACCCGCGCCGGCTGCCGAGTGTGGCGCCCAGCGCCAGCGATCCGGCGCCGGTCAATACTTTTCTGCGTGTCTTGTCCATGAGATTTGCGTTCGAAAAATAGATGAACGAGAAGCGCCCGGCCGAGGGCACTCGACCTCAAAACCGGTATTTGCGGAACAGGAAAATGACGCCGGCGCATATCACGCAGATGACGGATGAAGCGGCCAGTACACCCGAGTAGTTGCCGGCCGAGTCATACCAGCGACCGAACAAGGTGGGACCGGCGACGCCGCCCAGGGCAAAGGCCGAATAGGTCAGCCCGTACAGGAAGCCAAAATGCTTCAAGCCGAAGTACCGGGTGACGAAATAAGGCACGAAGTCGCCCTCCGAGCCGACGATAAAGCCGATCAGGATCGCGCCGCCCAGAATCGTGTCGCTTTGCCCTGCGGCGGCGTGACTGACCAGTTGAATGCCAATGGCGCCCAGCATGAAGCACGCGGCCGCCACCCAGGGGGCAAATACCTTGTCGAGCAGCATGCCCACGCCAACGCGCCCGAGCGCCACGCCAAGCCCGGCCACCGCGACGGCGCGCGCGGCGAAGCCCGGTGAAATGCCGCGATCGGTGAACATGGCCGGCAGATGCACCATCGCGCCCAGGCTGATCGCCGAGATCACGAACGTCACGAGCATCAGCAGCCAGAACATCGGCCGGTGCAACGCGTCGCGCACCGAATCGCCCTCGGGTTCGCGCAACGCGAGGTCCGTCGGCGATGCCGGCTTGGCCGGGTCGACCACGCTGGCGCGCAAAAGAAGCCGCGCCACGACGGCCAGCAACAGCGCGATCAGCGCCAGGCCGCGGTAAGCGATTCGCCAATCGTAGGCCTGCAGCAGCGCGTGGGCGACGAGCGGCATGACGGCCGCGCCCAGACCCACGCCGATCATCGAAAATCCGATCGCCGCGCCGCGCCGAGCGCTGAAGACGCGGGAAATGACCGTGACATAGCCTGCCGGGCCGGTTGCTACGCCGCCAAAACCAATCACGAAATTCAACAGCGCAAAGATGAACGGATTGCCCGGCGCCATGCTCAGCAGCGCGAGCAAAACGGCGAACACGATGCCGGAGCCCAACAGGATCCGGCGCGCGGGGTACCGGTCGAACAGCCGGCCGACGACGAACGACCCGCACGCCAGGCCCACCATGAAAAATAGCGCGCAGGCCGAGATCTCCGAGCGGCTCCAGTGGAACGACGCGGCAATGGCTTTCAGAAATATGCCGACCGTAGCGAAATGCACCGTGGCAATGCCGCCGGCCATGCCGAGCGCGCAGCCGATCAGGACGGAGACTTTCTGCAGATTCGAAGCCTCGGCATGAGGCAGACTAATAGCGTTTTCCATTTGACATATCCATGGGGATGGCCTGACGGCAGGCGGTCATGACCGTACGGGCGGGAACGCGGCTGCGCTCGCCCGCGCGGCGCGGATCAGAACGTGTGGCGAATGCCGGCGATCACCGAGGTCTGCGAGCGGGTGCTGGAGGCCGGCTGCGTAAACAGGGCGGCACGGGCCGCGTCACCCGAGGCGTGCTGGTACAAGCCCACCAGGTAAAGGTCCGTTCGCTTCGAGAGGTAATAATCCGCCCCGAGATTGACTTGCTGATATTTGGGACGCCCGCCCGCATCGTTGCGTCCGTCGGTGTAGATATAGGCGGCGCCCAGACCCAGTTGCGGCGACCACTGATATCTGCCGTTGAGTTCATAGTTGTCGGCCCGGGCCGAGGCGATGGAGGCATCGAACACGGTGTGGCTGAACAGCAGCCCGAGCGTGGCGTGGCCCATCGCATAGGTGCCGCCGGCGGCGAATACCTGATGGCTCAGGATGGTGCCGCTGCCGCCCAGCGAGGCGAGCCCGTTGGCTCCGCCGTAATCGGATTGAGCACCGCTGCCCGCAGCGCCTACCGCGCCGGCCGTGCCTGGCGCGGCCGGATGGTTCAGGCGGAAGTAGCCGGCGGCGAGCACCAACGGGCCATGCGCGTAGCGCGCGCCCAGGCTCCATGCCTGGTTATCGGAAAAAGCGCCGGGCTGGTTACTGAACCCGTACAGGCCACCGAACGTCAAGCCGTGATAGTCGACACTGGTGAACTTGACCGAGTTGTTGACGCGAAACGCCGGCGCCAGATCGTCGATATTGCCTTCATGCGCACCGACGATCGAGGCCCAGCGGGCGGCCGAACTCATGACGCCGACGAACTGCAGCACCGACTCGTATTGCCGCCCGAAGGTCAGGCTGCCATATTGGCGACTCCTCAAGCCGACGTAGGCCTGCCGCCCAAACTCGCGCCCGCCCTGAGTGGATTTTCCGCTGTTGATATCGAAGCCGTTTTCCAGCAAGAAAACCGCTTGCAGGCCGCCGCCCAGATCTTCCGAACCCTTAAGCCCCCAGCGGTTGCCGCTCAGGTTGCTCGACTGCGCCTTCCAGGCCTGGCTGCCCTGCTGGTTGCTGACGTAGGCCACGCCCGTATCGACGATGCCGTATAACACTACGTGGCTTTGCGCCGCGCACAGCGCGGGCAGCGCGGCCAACGACGCGAGGATGAGATAGCTAGCTTTCACAGTACATGTCTCCGAATATTATTTTTTGGCATCGCGTGCCGATCCGACGCCCGGCGGACCCGATTGGCGGGTGCCAGGCGGTGCGGTAAAACCGTTTCAATGGGGGGTGGCGTTCTCCTTGCGTTCAGAGGGGGTTGTCAGGTCGGCAGCGGCCTACAGACCGGCCGTGTCGCCCAGCAAGGCGCCGGCGCCCGGCAAGCGATGTGGCAGTTCGAGCAGGCGCAGCATCTGCCGCACCGTGCATGCCGCAGTGGAGGTCACGGGAATGCCCAAGGTGCGTTGCGCGGCCTGCAACGCCGCCAATGAGGGCATTTGCACGCAGGCCGACAACACCACCGCGTCGACGCCGCGCGTGTTGAGCCGTTTGACGTCGGCGAGCAACTGCAGCGGATCGCGCGCACCGACCTCGAGGTTGTCCTCGATCGAGAAATTGAGCGCATCGTGGACTTCGATGCCCTCGCTCTCGATGTACTCGCAAACCTTGTGCGTCAGCGCGTTGGTATAGGGCGCCATGAGCGAAATTTTGCGGGCGCCGAAGTGCTTGAGCTCGTCGACCAGCGCACCGGCCGAAGTCATGACGCGCGGCACCTTGCCGGCCGCGGTGACGGCCCGCGCCAACTGCTCGGCCGCTTCCCGGTGATAGCCGTTGCCCATGCACATGATGGCGACCAGGCAAGCGGTGCTGAGCACGTCGACCTGGGCGTCGGCGAGCTCGGCCGCGCAGCGCCCCATGTCGCGATTCATGCGCTCGAGTTCTTCCGGCACCACGCGATGCATGCGCACGCGGCTCGCGTGAAAGGTAAAGGAGTCGTCGGGATACGCCGCCATGCGCGCCTGCAGCATCGCGGGAATCTCTTTTTCCATGGTGATGTTGGAGCTGGGCACAATTTGCCCGATACGAAAATTCATGGTTCGTCTCACTCGTGGTTTTTGCGTTGCCGGGTCGGCCCGGTGGCCTCGGCATGGCAATACGTTTGCAGCACGGCGCGCAACGACGGCGGAATCGGCGCGCTCTGGCGCGCTTCGAGCCGCACGCAGATCGGAGAGAACGTCGCGCGGAAAATCAGCGTGCCGTCGGGCTTGCGCGCGACGCAGTGGAAGTCATAGGAGCGTTCGCGAATCTCGCCGACCGTGCAGGTGATGTCGACCACATCGTTGGGCCACAGCGTGCCAGCGAAATCGAACGCCATCCCCCGGCATGGGGTGCCGACGCCGTGCACTTGGCCCAGCGACTCGCCGGTGTTGCCGGCCAGGTGATCGGCAAACAACCCGACCGCGCCGAGCAGGTATTCGGTGAAGCGTCCCGTGTAGACCACCCCGGCCGGATCGCAATCGCCCCAGCGCACCTGCCGCCTGACCACAAATGGCCGCTCGCTCAACACATATTCCGCGCTGCGGATCATGGTCATGCCTCGTCGGCCAGCACCACGCCGGCATCCGCGATTTCCCTGACCAGCTCGGGGTATTGGTCACGCAGGCGTGCCCCGTCGACGCGACCGGTGCGCGTCATGAAGCGGTAGACGAATTCATGCGGCGAATAGGTGTCCATCCATTCGCGCATGCGCTCGTACCAGAGAAACGACGCGCTCGACGCATCGATCAGCTGCTTCTTGTGCGGCCCGCGCGATTCGACATAGCGCGCCAGCGCCGCCGGGATATCGTTGGGCGACAGCGCCACGGCCTCGGCCAGCGCAATGGCGTCTTCCATCGCGATGCGCGTGCCGGAGCCGATCGAAAAATGCGCGCTGGCCAGCGCGTCGCCAAGCAGCACCCGATTGCCGGCATGCCAACGCGCATTGCGAATCACCGGGAACTGCCGCCACACCGAATTGTTCGAGACCAGGCGCTCGCCGTCGAGCTCGGCCGCGAAGACCGTCTCGAACAGTGCCTGGCGCTGTTCGTCCGACAGCGTCTCGATTCCCAGGTCGAGCCATGTCTGGTGGTCGCACTCCGCCACGAAGGTACTCATGCTGTCCGAGTAGGGGTAATAGTGCGCAACGAAATAGCCGCCCTGAAATTTGCGGAACACCAGGGCCGGCGACTCAAAGGCCTTGGCCACGCCGTACCACGCGAAGTGATTGCTCAAGTTGTAGTGAGTGGTGCCGAACCCGGCTTCATCGGCAGCGCGAATTTTCGAGTGCACGCCGTCCGCGCCGACCACCAGGTCGCCATCGAGGCGCTCGAAATCGGTCACACGCGTCTCGTAGAGCACCTCGATGCCAAGCCGCTCGGCATGCGCCTGCAGGATTTCGAGCAGGGTAATGCGCGGAATCGCGCCGCCAGCGCCCGGCCGGCGCACGACCACCGCCGTGTCGTTCAGGACGATCCCTTGCTGGTCAGTAAACTTCATCGCCTCGACCAGATCGGCGCAGACTTCGGGCGCGGCTGCCTGCAAGCGCGCGAGCCCGGTATCGGCCAGCACGACCCCGAAACCGAAGGTCGCATCGCGCGGATTCTGCTCGAACACCGTGAGCCGCGCGGCGGGCACGCGCCGTGCCAACAGAATGGCCAGAAACAACCCTGCCGGGCCGCCGCCAACGATATCGGCTTTCATACGGCCTCCGACGGTGCAATAAGGAGCGTTTCGGCGTCGAAGGTCGTGATGCGCCCGACCAGGCCGCCGGTCAGCGCGCCGTACCAGACGGCCGGCTTGAAGCCGAGTTCGCGTCGCTTGAATTCCAGCGACGGCGTGCCGTCGATGCGCAGGTAGTCGCCGTGCGCCGGACCAACCCGGTAGCCGCGCCGCGCCGCGACTTCGGCCAATGCCTGAAACTCCGGCACATCGAGCACGAACATCGTGGCGGCGGCAGGCTCGGTGCCGCCCGCCCCCGAGACCTCGCGCAAGGCCGCGCCCTTGCGTTGCCATACCGCGTCGATCGATGCGAATGCCGCGCCTCGCGCAGTGCACCGTTCGAGTTCGACAGCAGCCGCGACAGTGCGGGTCGCGTCGTCCGCGTCGGACTGGACGAACGGGCGCGTCTGGTAGGTGATTTCGATCGGATAGCCGTTGGGATCGTTGAAGTAGATCGATTCGATCACTTCGTGCCGCACCTGGTAACGCAGCTCGATGCCGGCCTGCTCGACCCGTGCGCGCCAGGCCATCAGTTCCTCGAGGTTCGCGACCTGCCAGGCGGTATGGGTGGCACGATCCTGATAGTGATCGCTCGGCACCAGATGCGCAGGCCGTTCGGTGCCGATGTAGTAGAAGAAGGCGATCGTGCTGCCGTTGCCGCTATCGAAAAAAAAGTGCAGAAAGTCCGCATGATCGGCCGGCCCCCAGCCGCGCGCCGAGATCGCGTGAACCAGCGGCAAGCCGAGCAGATCGCGGTAGAAATGCACGGTTTGCTCCAGCTTCCAGGTGGGCCGCGCGGTGTGATGGACACCGCGCAGGGCGAGTTCGGATATCGCGCCCGCTGCGCGAGATGCAAGATTCGTCATGATGAATTACTCGTGTGAGGGATTGAGTGCGCGCTCGCGCTCGATTTTTTCGGCGATGCGCTTGCGCAGCAGCACCTTGCTGAGCTTGCCCGAGGCAGTCACCGGAAATTCCGGGACGATCTCGACACGCTCGGGCCATTTGAATTTGGCGATGCCATACGCCTCGAGAAAACCCGTCAGGTCCGGGAGCGTGACCGGCGGGCACTCCTCGCGCGGCATGATGAAAGCGCACACGCGCTCGCCATAGGCCGGGTCCGGCATGCCCACCACCGCCGAGGCCAGCACGCCCGGACATTGGTTGATGACGTTCTCGAGTTCCTCGGCATTGATCTTCTCGCCGCCGCGATCGACCACGTCTTTGGTGCGGCCCCGGAAAAAGTAATAGCGCTGGCCGTCGATGAGCTCGTAGCGCATCAGGTCACCCGAGCGGTAAAAGCCGTCGGAGGTAAAGCGATGCACGTCCTCGCGCTCGGATTTGTAGTAGCCGGCGATGGTGTACGGCCCTCGGAAAATCGCCTCGCCGATCTCGCCCTCGCCCACCTCCTCTTCGGTGCCCGGATGGACGATGCGCACTTCGTCGGCCGCGCACACGGGCCGGCCCACGGATTCGGCCAACACGTAATCGGAGTCGCCCGCGCGCGCGAACATGATCACGCCCTCGGTCATGCCGAAGATGTGATAGCAAGGCGAGCCGAGCACTTCGCTCAGACCGGCCGCATTCTTTGGTGCGATCAATTTTCGTTGCGCCCGGGCAGCCACGTCGGCGCGACGCATTTCATCGGCCACCCGGGCGAAGATCGGCCCCGCCAGGCCGTACCAGGTCGGCTGGAACTCGCGGATCAGGCCGCACAGGGTTGCTTGCGCGATGTCGGCGCATACCGTCACCGTTGCGCCGCACAGCAGGAACGGGCCGAAGAAGCACGCCATGTTCATGTTGTGCATCAACGGCGTCGGCATGAACAGCACGTCGTGCGCCGTATAGCCGTTCCACGCGGCCACCGCGTTCATGTTGAGCAGGTATTCGTTCTGGAAGCGCGGAATGATTTTGGGCACACCCGTGGTGCCGCCGGACAACTGAAACACCACTGCCTGGTACGGGTCGTGCTCGACCTCGGACAGCAGCGTCCGGGCCTCGTCGAGCGGCATGGCGTCGATCAGCGCCCGCATGTGGTGCGCGTTGCCGCGCCGCTCGCCGCGCGCTTGCACGATCAGGCGCAGCGACGGCACCTCGGACTGCATCTCCTGCGCGAAAGCGACGTCGTCGAATTTGGCATCGTCGCCCTGCACGAAATGCACCCGGGCTTCGGCCAGGTTGCCCAGATACGACACCTCGTGACGGCGAAACGCCGCCAGCGCGCAGATCGGAATCAAGCCGGCCTTGAGGCAGCCGAGAAAGGCGATCAGCAATTCCTGGCAATTGCCGCACTGGAAAAACACCCGGTCGAGCGGCCGCGCCCCCAGACGCAGCAGTGCCGCGCCGAAGCGGTCGGTCAGCGCGTCGAGTTCGCGATACGACAGCACGCCGTCGGGGCCGGCCACCGCCGTGCGCCCGGCATGTGTCTCGAAAGACGCGCGCAACGCCTCGGCCAATGTCGCCTCGGGCAGGATGCCGGACTCGACATAGCCGCGCAGACGGGTCATATCCGGATAGCGCACGCCGTCGAGCAATATGCGGGGACGATAGAGTTCTCGGTCAGACATGGTTCTCACTCATTCTAATTAGGACTTTACGCCAGACTCATTGCATGGCGTTCTGCAGCCAATCGGCGATATGCCGGCCCACCACCACGCGCCCCGACTCCTCGCCCTCGGACAGCGCCATGCCGTGGTGATTGCCGCGAACTCGCCGGTGCGTTTTGTGCGGCGCGCCGATGCTCGCGAAAATCGCCTCGATATCCCGCGGAAAGGTGCATTGGTCGCCGGTGTACTCCAGCAGGAGCGTGGGCACGGCGATCGCTCCAGCGCATTTGGCCAGCGTCGCGTTCGACGACAGGCCGGACCAGGTCGATAGCCACGACTCGGGCGTGACGATGCGTGCGAAGCCGACGCTGCCCCAATTGGAAACGAACGGATCGTTGCCCCATAGCGAGCCGGTCTCGCGGTCGGACGGGTCGATGCTGAGGTCCCACGCGCGCAAATCGGCATCGGTACGCCACACCTGGAAAATCGGCGCATGTCTGGCCAGGCGGCGATCGAGCGGATCCAGCGAACCGCCCTTCACGCGCTGGCGCGCCGCCAGCTTGCGTGCAAGGAGTTCGCGAGCCATCCGGTCGATACGCTCGACGCGCGCGACCTGCGCGGCGCGGTAACGTGTAACGAACTCCGGAGCGTAATGGCCGCGGCGGGCAGCCACATCGAAGCCGTTGGCCGGCGCGAACGGATCGAGCGCCGGGTCGGTGGCCATCGGGTCGTTTTCGTCGACCACGCTGGGATCGAGCCCGCTCATCAGCAACGCCCCCTGGCCCGGGTGCGGCGACACGAAAATCATGCCGTCGACCAGCGGCATATCGAGATGCATCAGTCCGGTCGAACGCCCGCCAGGAGTTTTGGCAATACGCTGTTCGGGCGCCAGGGTGGCCTGCTGGTTATAGAACGCATAAAGACCCGCACCGCCGGAATTGCCAAGCAGTACGATGTTTTCGTAGCCGGCTCGACGCAGGTGCGCGACACCCGCGGCCACGTCGAACAACGCGATCTCGTGCTCCAGGCGCAAGTCGTTGCCAATCGAGCGCGGCGCCTGGACCCAGCACGCGCAACCGGCATCGAGAATGAACGGCACGAGATAGTGCGTGACCGACATCTCGCGTGGATGCATCAGCGACACGACCGTTTTTTCCGCGCCGGTGGCGGTAAATAGAAAGCCGAGCGTCTTTTGTCCATCGGCCGTTTGCAGCGCATAGGGCTCAACCTTGTAGGGGCGCGCCATCAAGGCCGCATCCCAGTGCGCGCCGCGCAATCCCGCCGTTACATGAGAGGTGGCAAGGGGTTTCACGTCGACTCCGTCGAATAATTGATATGGTGTCAAATAGGTTAGACATTAATTGAGCCAGTGTCAATTAATTAATTGATGGCATCTCAAATATCCGTGTAAACTCTGACTCATATTGGTCCGGCCGGCGCGTCTCGCACCGGTCGGTCGACCGCCTCTTCGCTGAAATCGACGATGAAAACACCCACCAGGAAGCCCGCCGCTTCGCCCAAGGCAACGCCGCCGCGCAAGCGCGGCCGCCCGCCGAAGGTCGAGGCGCCGCTGGGCACCGCGCCGCTGCTGTCGCGCAATGCGCTGATCGATCATGCGGCAGCCATGACGCGGCACACGCCGCTCGATCAAATCTCGATGGTGCAGATCGCCAAGGACTTCGGCGTGGCACCGGGCCTGATTCACTATTACCTGGGCGGCCGGGAAGGCCTGATCTCGGGCGTGATGAACAAGTACCATCACGATCGGCTCGAAAAATTGCCGGCGCTCACCGGCGACTGGCGGCACGACGTGGAGGACATCGCCCGCATCAGTTTCGCGGCGGCGGCCGATGTGCCCGGCATCAGTCTCTACCTCGCCTCGCATAATCGCTTTCGCCTGTTTCAGGACGTGGGCCCAGGCGAGACCGACTACGGCATTGCGGTGTTCAATCACATCACCTCGGCGTTCCTGCAAGGCGGCTTTTCGCCGGAAGCGGCCGCGCTGGCGTATCACTTGCTCGCGCAATTCCTGTTGGCTTCAAGCGTGGCAGTGGCCGGCCGCCAATCGCCGGCCGAGCATCATCAGTTCATTCTGGAAAAATTCGAGGCCATCACCGACGCGCGCTTCGAAGCGGCCAAAGTGGTGGGGCGCGCGTTCTCCGCGCTCGATGCCGACCAGGCATTCAACGAGGGATTGAGATTGCTGCTCGACGGCTTCGCGTCGTGGCAGGCGCCCGTGGCGCAGGCGAAGACCGGCAAGGGCAAGCCGGCGGCACGCTCGACACTCAAGAAAATCGCCGGCTAGCCGGGCGTGCGGCCGCGGCACGCCAAAGCGTGCCCCCGACACCGCGCCGGCCGCGTTCGGCCTATCGGCGCTTGAGATTTTGCCGGGCGATCGGCGCCATCGTTTTCGCGACCGCGCGCAGGGTCGACAGGAAATTGGCGAATGCCGGCGAATCGCGCGTCTCGGCGCGCATGACGACGCCGACCGGCGGTAGCGCCCATTGATGGTCGAAGCGCAGAATGGCCAGGATACCGAGCGACGCGTAGTAATTCGCGACGCCCAGCGGCATCACGCCGACCATGTCGGTATCGCGCATGATCACGTTGTTGCACAACTCGGATAGCGACTCGATCGCGGCCGTCGGCAGGCTCAGGCCCTCGCTCATGAAGTAATGTTCCATGGCCTGCCGCAGCGGCGCCTCGCGGGGCGGGAGAATCCACGCCTGACGCGCCAGCACGCTCGCAGAAATCCGCCGCGCCCTGGCCAGCGGGTGGCCCACCCGGGCCACCACGCATACCGGCTCCTCGTGCAGCACCTCCCAGTGATACTGGCTGGATGCGGCCGGCCTGATCAGGCGCCCCAGCACGCAGTCGATCTCGCCGCGCCCGAGCGCGTTATACAGCACGTCGTTGGCGCCCTCCTGCAATTCGATCGTGATGCCGGGGTGGGTGGCGCGCAAATGCGCCAGCGCCTGCGGCACCAGCAACGGCAGCACCACCTGCTGCGCGCCCACGCGTATGCGGCCCGACAGGCCTTGCGTGAGGCTCTCGATTTCATCGCGCGCACCATCGAGTTCGGCCAGCAACAGCGAGGCCTTACGCAGTAGCGCGGCGCCGACCTCGGTCGGCGTAATGCCGCGGCGCGAACGCACGAAAAGCTGCACGCCGAACATGCCCTCGATTTCCACCAGCAATTTGCTGGCCGCCGATTGCGTCATGTTCATGCGCGCGCCGGCCCGATGCAGGCTGCGCGCTTCGTCCAGCGCCAGCAGCAGTTCCAGGTGCCTGATGCGCAGGCGCGAGCGAATCCGCTGGATGGGCGGCACATGAATTTCCGTTGTCATTCAGCTATTCCTATAGGTTGTCACTGACGCCGAATTCTTCATTAATTGGTTTTTATACCGCCCACTATACTGGCTAGAGAAAATCGATCAAGGAGACACCATGAAAATCACCATGCTCGGCACCGGCGCCGCGCTGCCCGACCCCGACCGCGCCCAGTCAGCCATTCTTCTGACGTTGAACAACGGCCGGCACTACCTATTCGACTGCGGCGAGGGTGCGACGCGCCAGATGGTGCGCGCGAACGTCGATCCCGCCTCGGTGGGCTTCGTGTTTTTGACCCACCTGCATCACGACCATATTTGCGACTACCCGTATTTCGTCATTTCGAGCTGGATGCTCAACAAGACCGGCGCACCGCTGCTGCTCGGCCCAAAGGGCACGCGCCATTTCGTCAATCATCTGTTCGAGCACGGCGCGTACCATACCGATTTCCAGGCACGCAGCGCCTATCCGGTGCGCCAGCAAAACCTCGAGGCGATGCGCCCGGAGGTGCTGGAGGTCAGCCCCGGCGTGGTCTTCGAAGACAATGACGTGAAAATTTCCGTCGACTGGGTCGAGCACCTGCCGCGCGAGGTTTGCGAATGCTTCGGCGTGCGGGTCGAGGCCGAGGGCAAGGTCATCGCCTTCAGCGGCGACACCGCGCCATGCGAGGCGATGGTCAATCTGGCCAGGGATGCCGATTTGCTGATCCACGAATGCACGTTCCCGGAGTCGTTCATCGCCCATCGCGCGAAAACCGGCGTGGGCACGTATTCGCACACCAGCCCGACGGCGCTTGGCGAGATTGCGACGCGCGCCAACGTAAAGGGCCTGGTTGCGACGCACTTCGGGCACTTCGATTCGACCAGCCCGGTGCTCAAGCGCGCCGCCGCCAAACATCTGCCGGTGGATCTGATGGGGCCGCATCTGATGGACGAGATCGTCGCCGATATTCGCAAGCATTACGGCGGCCCGTTGCGGCTGGCGCACGACCTGATGCGCATCGACCTCTAGCAACGGTTGGCATCGAAAAGCCGCACGAATAGCGGCGCATATACATCAAGGAGACAACACAATGACAAATCATACGGAGCGCGCGCTGCCCGCGCTTGGGTATGCGGCGATTATCGGCGGGGTGGCGATCGGCGGTTTCGTCGGGTTCGGCTGCTTCTTCTTCCCGAGCCTGATGATTTTCATGCGCCCTATTCTGGCGGAGTTTGGCTGGGGCCGGGCCGACCTGTCGCTGGCCTTTTCGGCCGCACTGCTGGGTTGCGGCATCGGCGCGCCGTTGTGCGGACATCTGATCGACCGCTTCGGCGTGCGGCCGGTGGCCCTCGCATCGGCCGTGCTGATGGGCGTGCTGATGTTCGCCCTGTCTTTCTTTCGCGGCACGCTCGCGCTGTTTGTCACGCTGACCTTCGCGATCGGTTTCATCGGCGCGCCCACCACGTCGCTCGGCTATGTCTCGGTGCTGCCGCAGTGGTTCAACCGGCGGCTCGGCGCGGCGATTGCCCTGGCCACGGTCGGCTATGGCCTGGGCCAATCGGTGTGGCCGGTGGTTTCCCAGCATCTGATTGCCTGGTCGGGGAGCTGGCGCGAGGGCTACCGGATCGTGTCGGCGTTTCCGATTCTCGGCGGCGTCATCGCGATGCTGCTGCTCAGGGAGCGCCGCCGGCCGGCGGCCCCGGGCGAGACGGGCCTTGGCGCGGTCGGGCTGACGGTGGCGCAAGGCGTGCGCGGGCGTCATATGTGGACCATGCTGATCGCCTTCTTTCTGGTGTCTGCCTGCGCGCTCGCGTTCGAGCCGCAGATCCCGCTGCTGCTCACCGATCGCGGCTTCACGGTGGCTCAGGCGGCCCAGGGGCCCTCGCTGGTCGGCCTCGGGTTTCTGATCAGCCGCCTGCTGTGCGGCGTGCTGGTCGACATTTTTCCGGCAACCCTGGTGTCGTGTTTCTTCTTCATGATGAGCGGCATCGGCTTCTGGCTTTTCCACGACACCAGCAGCCTGGCGCTGCTCAGAGTCGCTTGCGTATTGGTTGGCTTCGCGATCGGCACCGAGCAGGACATGATGGCCTATCTGGTGCGCCGCTATCTCGGCATGCGTGCCTTCGGCACCTTCTTCGGTTTCAACATGGCGGCCTTCTGCCTGGGCGGTGTGGCCGTGCCGCCGTTGCTGGGCCTGTACTACGACCACTATAAGAACTACTCGCTGCCGCTCTACGTGATGATGGGTTGCATGTTCCTGGCCGCCCTGCTGGTCACCACGCTCGGCCGCTACCAATTCGCCGCGCACGTCAAACGGCATTCATCCGAGACGCTCGGCGAGCCACTCGCACGCAGCAGCTGAGCGCCCCGGGGCGCAGCCCGCCCCATCCTTTACAACACATCGAATCAGGATTCCCGCGTGGAATCCCAGGAGACTTTTATCGTGAAAAACAGGCACGCGGCGACCTTCGCCCTGACCACGCTGGCCATACTGGCCGCGCTTCCCACCCTGTGCGCGGCGCAGGGCAACGTCACGCTGTACGGCATCGTCGACACCGGCGTGGCCTACCTCAGCAACCAGGGCGGCGGCCAGGCCTGGAAAACGCAATCGAGCAACCTGAGCGGCAGCCGCTGGGGGCTGCGTGGCGCGGAGGATCTCGGCGATGGGCTGCAAGCGATCTTCCTGCTGGAAAACGGCTTCGACATCAACAGCGGCGCGATGGCGCAGGGTAAAAGAGAATTTGGCCGCCAGGCCTACGTCGGGCTCAAGAGCCGCCGATACGGCGCCCTGACCTTCGGACGTCAGTACGAATCGGTGCTGCAATACGTCGGGCGCCTGAGCTCGGCGGCGCAATGGGCCTCGATTGTCGGCGCCCACGTCGCGGGCATGGACGACCTGGCGCCGGCCTTTCGCGTGAACAACGCGATCAAGTACACCAGCGTCAACTACAACGGCTTCAGCTTCGGCGGGCTGTACGGCGCGAGCAATCAAGCCGGCGAGTTCGCGACCAACCGGGCATGGAGCCTGGGCGCACGCTACTCGCACGGCCCGCTGGTGCTGGCACTCGGATATTTCGTGCTCAATCACCCCGCCGCGCCCGGCACGGCGGGGGCGGTCGGCGCCTCCGGCGCGGGAACGGGCTCGGACTATCGCGGTGCATTCGCGCTCAAGGCGCTCGACGGCAGCGGCACGATCACGCGCCATCAGACCTTCGCGGCCGGCGGATCGTACATTGCTGGGCGCGCCACTCTGGGCCTGGTATATAGCCATGTCTTGTTCGATGCGACAGGCGCCTCGGCCCGGGCCGATAACTATGAAATCAATGGCCGTTACCAGGCGTCGCCGGCCTTGCTGCTGGGCGCCGCCTACGTCTACACCGACGGCCGCTCGGACACCGGGCAGCGGCCGAAGTACCATCAGATCAACCTCGGTGCCGACTATTTTCTTTCGAAGCGCACCGATCTCTATCTGGTCGGGCTGTATCAGCGCGCCGCCGGCGACGCGCAAAACGCCGAACTCAACATGCTGCCCGCCTCCAGCACCAACGTGCAGACCGAAGTCATGGCCGGCATTCGCCACGTGTTCTGAGCCGGCACATCGCTCGCGGTCCGGGCTTGCGCCCGATTGCCGGCAAACGCCGCCCCGGCGATCGTCTCGCGCCAGGTGCGACGCCGGGCTTACCCTCGCGCCGGGATCTCCAGGCCTGTCTTGACCGCCGGGCGCGCCAGGAACGCATCGAGCGAGCGCGTAACGTGCGGGAAGCCGGCGATGCCGACCAGATCGGCCGCCTCGTAAAAGCCGATCAGATTGCGCACCCACGGGAAGGTGGCGACGTCGGCGATCGTGTAGGCGTCACCCATGATCCACTGGCGCGTGGCGAGCCGATCGTTCAGCACGCCCAGCAGGCGCTTGGCCTCGCCGACATAGCGGTCGCGCGGGCGCTTGTCTTCGTACTCCTTGCCGGCGAATTTGTTGAAGAAGCCGACCTGGCCGAACATCGGGCCGATGCCGCCCATCTGGAACATCAGCCACTGAATGGTTTCATAGCGCCCGGCCGCATCGGCGGGAATGAGCTGCCCCGTCTTCTCGGCCAGGTACAGCAAAATCGCGCCCGATTCGAACAGCGGCAGCGGCTTGCCACCCGGCCCGTTCGGATCGATGATCGCCGGAATCTTATTGTTCGGGTTGAGCGACAGGAACTCGGGCGACATCTGGTCGTTGGTGCCAAAACTCACCAGATGCGGCTCGTACGGCAGGCCGGTTTCCTCCAGCATGATCGACACCTTCACGCCGTTGGGCGTGGGCAGCGAATACAGCTGAATGCGCTCGGCATGCTGCGCGGGCCATTTCTTCGTGATCGGAAAAGCGGACAGATCGGACATGGGATTCCGTCAGGGTGTCTTGCCGCCAAAGCGCAGCGCGCGAGCGCGGCGCAGGCGTGGGGATGGGCCAGGACATCGGACCGTCAATATAAACCCTCACGGGAAGTTTTGCTTTGGACTGCCTGGCCCATCGCCCATGATGCCCGAGCCGGAGCGGGCGACAGGCCACGCATGACGCGCATGACGCGCCGCGAGATTCAGGCGCTTCGGTCTATTCGGTGAATCGGTCGAAGACTTCGATGCCCGTTGCGAGTCAGGCAAGGGGCTCGGACGATGAAGATGAGGCGCGGTGGGCGCCGCATTTGACCGCCGGGTTACTCACCGGCGTGCGGGGGATGGCCGGGTCGGCGGCAGACGAACTACCTCGGCAGGCGGATTGAGCGGCAGCCGAGCAAGGGCGCCGCACGCCGGCCAACACCGCTGCCATGGGGGGCACGTGAAGCCGGTAAGCACGACGCCAGGCAATGCACATGGGGATCAACGCTCCAGATCGGCGCGCCGCCGCTGGTACTCGTCGGCGTCTATCTCGCCGCGCGCATAGCGTTCGTCGAGAATGTCGAGCGCCTTGCTGCGGCGCTCGTGCCGTTCGGGCCCGATGCCGGTGGCGCGACGCGTCAGCATGAGAACCACTGCGACGAAGACCACGATGAGCAGAATCATCATCAGGAATCCAAACCCACCCATCATGCCGTATCCGAAGCCGCCAGGATGTCCAAACCACATGATCGATTACTCCGGTTAGCGCCCAACGTGAAATTGAGGATCGCTTTTTATTTACGATAGTCGTGCAATGCCGCTTGGTTCATGACTTGCATCAACGATCCCTACGATCCCGCGCCTGCACTTTCCTTTGATCCATCCCCGCCTCTCGCAGCCAGCCGCTCAGATGCCCAGCCGGCGCAGCCGCAAGGCGTTGCCCACCACCGAGACCGAACTGAGCGCCATCGCCGTCGCCGCGATCACGGGCGAGAGCAGGATGCCGAAGAACGGATACAGGACGCCTGCGGCAATGGGAACGCCCAGCAGGTTGTAGACAAACGCGAAGAACAGGTTCTGACGGATATTGCGCAGCGTGCCGCGGCTCAGGCGCCGCGCCCGCGCGATGCTGCGCAGATCGCCCTTGACCAGGGTCACCCCGGCGCTTTCCATCGCCACGTCCGCGCCCGTGCCCATGGCGATGCCCACTTCGGCCTGAGCCAGCGCGGGCGCGTCGTTCACGCCGTCACCGGCCATCGCGACGAAGCGCCCCTCGGCCTGCAGCCGTTTGATGGTCTGCGCCTTCTGATCGGGCAGCACCCCGGCGATGACCTCGTCGATCCCCAAATGACCCGCGACGGCCCTGGCGGTGGTCTCGTTGTCGCCAGTCAGCATCACGATGCGCAGGCCCTCGTCGTGCAGATCGCGGATGGCCTGCGGTGTCGTTTCCTTGACCGGATCGGCCACCGCGACCAGGCCGGCGACTTGCCCATCGACCCCGAGAAACATGGCGGTGCGGCCCTTGGTGCGCTGCGCCTCGGCCTGATCGGCGAGCGCGGCCGTATCGACCCCCTCGTCCTCGAGCAGCGCCGGATTGCCCAGCAGCACCCGGCGCCCGGCGAGGTCGCCCGTCACGCCCTTGCCCGAGACCGATTCGAAGCCTTGCGCGCTCTCCAGCTCGAGCCCCTTGTCCTGCGCGCCCTGCACGATGGCGGCGGCAAGCGGGTGCTCGCTGCCGCGCTCCAGGCTGGCAGCCAGGCGCAGCACCTCGTCGGCGCCAAAGCCGGCCGCGGGCACCACCTCCTGCAGCCGCGGACGGCCTTCGGTGAGCGTGCCGGTCTTGTCGACCACCAGGGTATCGACGCGGCGCAGCGTCTCGATCGCCTCCGCATTCCGGAACAGCACGCCCACCGAGGCACCCTTGCCGCTGGCCACCATGATCGACATGGGAGTGGCGAGCCCCAGCGCACAGGGGCAGGCAATGATCAGCACCGCGACGGCGTTGATGACCGCGTAGGCCATCGCCGGCGCCGGGCCGAACACGGCCCAGACGACAAAGGTGACGATAGCCGCCAGCACGACCGCCGGCACGAAGTAGGTCGCCACGACGTCGGCCAGGCGCTGGATCGGCGCGCGGCTGCGCGAGGCTTCGGAAACCATGTGCACGATCTGCGCCAGCAGCGTGTCGGCGCCCACCCGCCGTGCCTCGATGATCAGCGTGCCGCTGCCGTTGACGGTGGCGCCGACCACCTTTTCTCCCGGCGTCTTCTCGGCCGGGATCGACTCACCGGTCAGCATCGATTCGTCGACCGACGAGCGCCCTTCGAGCACCACGCCGTCGACCGGCACCTTTTCTCCGGGACGCACGCGCAGCCGGTCGCTGACCTGAATCCGGTCGAGCGCGACATCCTTTTCGCTACCATCGGCCTCGACGCGCCGCGCCAGCTTGGGCGCCATGCCCAGCAGCGCGCGGATCGCCGCGTTGGTGCTGCCGCGCGCGCGCAATTCGAGCACCTGCCCGAGCAGCACGAGGGTCACGATCGTCGCGGCCGCCTCGAAATACACGCCGACACGCCCCGAGCCCGGATCGCGAAACGCCGGCGGAAACAGCCCGGGCAGGGTCTGGGCCACCACGCTGTAGCCGTAAGCCACCCCCACGCCCAGCGCGATCAGCGTGAACATGTTGGGATTCCACGTGACGATCGAGCGCCAGCCCCTGGCAAAGAACGGCGCGCCGCCCCACAGCACCACCGGCGTCGCGAGAGCGAATTCGATCCAGGAAAAATACGACGCCCCCGGCAGCCCACCGAAATGCATCCCCGGCATGTCGCCGGCCATGGCCAGCGCAAAGAGCGGCACGCTCAGCACCAGGCTCACCCAGAAGCGGCGGGTCATCGAATCCAGTTCCGGGTTCTGCTCTTCGCTGGCCTGAGCGGCTCTCGGTTCGAGCGCCATGCCGCACTTCGGGCAGACCCCGGGTTCCGGGCGAACGATTTCAGGATGCATCGGGCACGTCCATTCGGCGTGGCTCGCCGCCGGCATCTTCGGCTCGAGTGCCATCCCGCATTTCGGGCACGCGCCTGGCGACGAGCGCTCGATTTCCGGGTGCATAGGGCAAGTGTAAATTGCCCCGTGGGTTGCTGCATTCATCGCGATTCTCCGTTGATGAGCGAGCTGGCAAGGCATCAAAAGGTCAGCCTCGGAAACGATATGGCCATGCTAAACCTTCCTATCGCCGGAAAGTCAAGGTGCGGTCAAGCCGTTTTGAGGAGAATCAAGCGCGGCAAAGTCAGAATTCACCCGCGTGAAATGCTTCGCAGTTTCAGCGGGTTCGGGTAACGCAAGCACACGAGCGTGCTTGACCGCCCCACGGCCGCGGCGCTATGCTGGCCGCGCAACTGAAACAGCAGTTGCCGGGTTTGGCGACCCTATCCACAAAGGAGCGAACGGCCGCATTGCGGCCGTTGTCGCTCGTGCCGCCTTTGCGTGCCACTTCCATGGCGGGCCTTGGCGGGGAGACCTTCGGGTCTGCCGGTTCCTTTGTGCCGGTTCGCCAACCCTGCCTCGCGCCCGCCACCCTCATTTCGCGATGAGGAGCGGGAAGTATCTGCAACAAAGGGAGATTCTATAAATGGCTCGCAGCCCCGCTCGTTCCGAGCATTCTTTTTCCACTTCCATCGATTCAGAAGTCGTTCGTCGCGCTCGGCATTTTGCTCAGGCATCTGCAAGCGGCGATGACACGATCGTTGATCGGCAGCCACTGAACGGCGATGCCGCTCGCTTCGATTCGTCGCCGGCGATGCCCGAGCACGTGCGGGATGGGTTGAATACCGCGTATGACGCGCTTTGCGCGATTCGGGCGATTTCATCGATTCTCGTTGCGAATCAGACCGAAGGCTCGGGCGATGAAGACGGCGCACCGTTGGCGCCCCATTTGGCGGCCGGGTTGCTCACTGGTGTGCGGGTAATTGCCGGGTTGGCGGGGGACGAGCTTTGTCGGGTAGCGGATTGGGGCGATGAAGCGTAAGGGCGTCGGACGGGAGACTTCGTTCGTGCCGTGCCGCCGCCCCCAACCATAGAACTTGTGCGGCGATCCGCTCCGCAAGAAAGTCGACAAGCCCCCTTACCCGGCGAGGCAGTGCGCAGCCGGCCATACCAGATGCACGGGGAAGGGCTTCGGCTCAAATTCGGCAAGGATGACTTCCAACTCGTGCGTAAGAGCCCCATTCCATCCAGGCTATGCCTTCACCCACCATCACCCGTACGCTGTCGAGATACAACGGGCGTTCAATGCCCTCTCAATCGGAGGCGTGCCCATGCCTGTGCTAAAGTCCACGCGTGCATATTCCATTCCAAGGAGTGCCAGATGACTGCATCAGCCGCCGTTTTTGCTATTGTTGCCGCGCTTTGGCTGGGCGCCATGATTCCGGGGCCCAGTTTCGTGCTAGTCGCACGCAATGCGATCGGCCTGTCCCGTCGTGATGGACTGGCGACTGCTCTCGGGATGGGGCTGGGAGGTATATTTTTTGGCGGTGTCGCGCTCGCCGGGCTCTACACACTTTTACAGGCCGTCGAATGGCTCTACATCAGCCTAAAAATCGCGGGCGGCGCGTATCTGCTTTTCGTTGCGTCAAAGATATGGCGCGGTGCTGGCCGTCCGATTACGGTCGATGGCATGCTTACCCCCCTGTCTGGCAGTGCGCGCAAATCGTTCTGGATGGGCCTGACGACTCAGCTAAGCAATCCCAAGACAGCCATCTGGTACGGTAGCATCTTTGCAGCATTACTTCCTCAGCATCCGCCGCTCTGGTGCTATTTCGCACTGCCGCCCCTGGTGTTTGCAGTCGAATGCGGATGGTACACGGTCGTCGCGCTGTGTTTTTCAAGCAAGGCGCCTCGCGAAATGTATTTGCGAGCGAAGAAATGGGTCGATCGGATTGCTGCCTGTGCCATATCGGCACTCGGACTGCGTTTGATTCTTGACGCATCCAAGGTTGGCATCTGACGCGGACCGTATCCGGAAGCTGAGGCTCGCTCGCGCAATCGCGCACCTTCAGTGCGCGGCCGGCATCTGCCCGCCACCGCCCTTGACTGGCCGGGTCAGCCAAATCAGCGGGATGATGGCAACGAAAATGATGCCCGACACCCAGAACACATCGTTCAAACCCAGCATCGCGGCCTGGGAGACGACACCGCGTTCGAAGATTCCCAGCGCCTGGGCGGGGCCGACACCGGTGGCAGCCTGCACCGCATGCAGCGATTGCGTGAACACCGGGTTGTCAACGCTGGCCTGTTCGGTCAACCGGACATGATGCAAGATGCTGCGCTCGCTCCATAGCGTGCCGGCGAGCGAAGTCCCGACACCTCCGCAAAAGATCCGCGCGAAATTCGACAAGCCGGCCGCAGCCGGTATCTTCTCGGCCGGCAGACCCGACAGGATGATGGCCGTCAACGGCACGAAAAACAGCGCCGTCGGAATGCCCTGCAGTAGCGTGGGCAGCACCAGTGTCCAGGTGTCGACCGACGTGGTGTAGTCCGAGCGCATAAAAAATACCCCCGCGAAGCCCAGAAACGCGAGCGTCGACAGCGTCCGCGCATCGACCTTGGGCATGACCTTGCTCAACACCGGCAGCAGGATCACCGCGAAAATTCCCAGCGGCGCGGTGACTAGTCCGGCGTTGAACGACGGGTAGCCGAGATACTGCTGCATCCACTGCGGCAGCAGCACCAGGTTCGAAAAGAACACCGCATAGGCGATCGAGATCGCGATGGTGCCGCCGCGAAAATTGCGTCCGGCAAACAACCGCACGTCAATGATCGGGTGGGCCTCGGTCAGCTCCCAGATCAGGAAGAACACGAAACCGACCAGCGCCACGATCGCCAGCACGACGATCGTCGACGAATTGAACCAGTCGAGATCCCGGCCCTTGTCGAGCATGATCTGCAACGCCGCCACCCAGACCACCAGGGCGCCGAGCCCGACCTTGTCGATCGGCAGGCGGCGTGTGGCGGTCTCGCGCGAACGGTAGATGAACCACGTCACGGTCGCCGCGAACAGACCTACCGGAATATTGATGTAGAAGATCCACGACCACGAGTAACTGTCGGTCATCCATCCGCCCAGCAACGGCCCCGCGATGGGGCCGACCGTGGCCGTCATGGCCCACAGCGCCAGCGCCGTCGAACTGCGCTCCTTCGGATAAGAGTTGAGCAGGATCGACTGCGACAGCGGAATCAACGGGCCGGCGACGGCGCCCTGCAAGACTCGCGCGGCCAGCAGCATCGGCAAACTCGGCGCGATGCCGCACAGCCACGACGAGGTCACGAACAGCAGGATGGCGCTGACGAACAGGCGGATTTGCCCAACGCGCTGTGTCAGCCAGCCGGTCAGCGGAATCGAGATGGCGTTGGCGGCGGTAAACAGCGTGATGACCCACGTGCCTTCATCCACCGAGACACCGAGATTGCCCGAGATGGTGGGAATCGCGACGTTGGCGATCGACGAGTCGAGCACCACCATGAACGTCGCCAAGGCGACGGCCACGGTCGCCAGTATCAGTTGTGCGCCGGCCAGCGGTGCGGCGGTCTCGGAGGTCTCGGCGGTCTCGGCGGTCTCGGAGTGTGCCATCGTACCCTCGCTCAGTTGGTGTGGCACGCAGGCGCACCAGCCAAATGCCCGGCGGCACTGACGCCGGTATCAAGCCAGCGGCGATATTTAATTTGATTTTGCATTTTCTGATAAGTCAGATAATTGGTTAAAAAAACAGCCCTTAGGCTGCGGTGAATTTCTTGAGCAAGCGGCGGAACTCCTCGAACTCTTCTTTCGTAAACGTCTGCAGGCGGGTATTGAGCACGTCGGGCACGATCTTGGCGAGTTCCGCCGACATGCGTTCGCCAGCCTCCGTCAGGTACAGATTGACCACGCGCCGATCCTCCAGGCTGCGTTCCCGCTTGAGCCACCCGTGGGTTTCAAGCTTATCGAGCATGCGGGTCATCAAACCGGTATCGATCACCAGGTCCTTGCTCAATTCAAACGGCGTGGCGGTACCCCGGTTCGCTATCGACAGCAGGACGCCCATTTGCGGCGCATTGACACCCAGCGTTTTCAGGGCGGCGTCCATATCCATTTGCAGGGAATTTCGGGCACGGGCGATATAGAAGCCGATACTGTCGGTAATCAGGAATCGGCTTTTGACATAGTGTTTCATGTGCGGCTCAGGTGACGTTTTCCAGCAAATTATCTGATAAGTCAGATATTGTCAAATTTAGTTTTCCAGGTTCGAAGCCGATTGGGTGTCTGGTGGGTCGGCAAGGGCGTCTGTGACGGAAGCACCTGCCGACCGTATTTGGCGACGCGAGTCGGGAGGGATTCGCCTCTATCGAAGGCCGCTGTATGGGCCGCGCTTCCGCCCCCAACTACAGCCCCTGTGCGGCAATCCGCTCCGCGAGAAAGTCGACAAGCCCCCTTACCCGGCGAGGCAGTGAGCGGCCGGCCAGCCATACCAGATTCACAGGGACGGGCTTCGGCTCGAACTCGGCAAGGACAACTTCCACTGCTCCTGATTCGACGATGTCGCGCACCTGCCACAATGGCGCACGCGCTATGCCGTGGCCTGCGGCAGCGGCCTTGTTGCAGGCATCGGCGGCGTTGGCCCGCAATCTGCCGTGTACCTCCACCGCCCGGCCGTCCGCGCCGAACTCCCATACGTCATGGCGCGGATCTTTGCGGAGAATGCATTCGTGTTTTGTGAGATCGGACGGATCTCTGGGGTAGCCGCGGGCCGCGAGGTATTGCGGGCTGGCAAATAGCACGCGTCGAAATTCGGCGACCCGTCGCGCCTTGAGGTCCGAGTCGGGCAGATTGCCCAGGCGAACTGCGAGATCGATGCCCTCTTTGGCAAGGTCGGCGTGCCTTTCGGAAAAAATCAGCTCAACGCTGACGCCTGCGTGTATGCCCATGAACTCGGCAATCGGGCCGACAAGATATTGGGTGCCAAAAGTCGACGGTGCGGCAACCCTAATGGCGCCGCGCAACTGAACGTTCTGCTCGATCAACTCGTCTCGCGCGGCGTTGATTTCGCGCATCGCGGGCCTGATCCGGCGCGCGAAAGCAAGACATGCCGGGGTGGGATGCACCTGCCGCGTGGTTCGCGTGAACAACGAGACATTGAGTTGCCGCTCGATCCCGGCGAGCGCGCGGCTGACCGCCTGCAGGGAGCGGCCCAGTGATTTTGCCGCGGCGGTCAGGCTGCCATGATCGAGAACGGCCAGCAATACTTCATAGTCGTCGGCAATTGCCATCGTGATTCTCTCGCTAATCGGAAGAATGCCTATCGGCCCGGAACGCTATTCACGGGCGCGCACAAATCATACATTCGAAGCTCGACACCCCGGCACCTCGCCGCCTCGTCACTATTTTGGAGATCGACATGATCACAGCAACACCGACATCCACCGTGCCTCTCTACGGCGCCCCGATAACGCTGCACCTGGCCAAGCAGGTCGCCCAGGCCGCCGAAGAAGAAGCCGCCCACCAGGGATGGCCGATGGTCATCGCGATCGTGGATAGCGCAGGCCACCTCGTGTTGCAGCAGCGCCTCGATCAAGCGCAGTTCGGCAGCATTGAAGTGGCCAGACAAAAGGCCGAAACGGCGGTCCGGTTTCGGCGCTCGACGAAGGTATTCGAAGGTGCGCTCGCCCAAGGCGGCATACACCTTCGCCTGCTGGGAATGACCAATCTGACGCCCCTCGACGGCGGCATTCCGCTCGTCGTCGACGGCAGGATCGTCGGCGCGATCGGGGTTTCCGGCATGCAATCGGCGCAGGACGCGCAGGTCGCTCGGGCGGGGGCGGGGGCGTTGGGGTAGGGTTTGAGGTGGTGGGTGGTCGGCACTGGCGACCCGGTGCCGTCATTCGAGTCTCGCCAACGGCGACGCCCCTTTTCGAAGGCGAGTCACCATTCGCTTACGCAGGAGTGCCTGCCGTTGCAGGACAGCGCCGCCATCCATCCCGAAGCCTGGATGGCGGCTCTCTGTTATGTCCGTTCGTTGGATAGAAAACCCAACAATGCCGCGACAACAGCCTCGGGCGCATCCTCTTGTACCAAATGCCCGGCCCGGGGAACTACCTGAAGGGTTGCTCCGGGAATCGCCTGCTGCAACTCCAGGCCACGTGCCGCGGGTATCCATTGATCGTCCTCGCCCCATAGCACCAGGCTCGGACAGCGCACCCTCGAATAGAGCGGAGCCACTTCGTCGGTATAGCGCTGATCCATCTGCGCAATCTGACGGTAAAACGCGGCTTGTCCGGTTGTGCCGAGCCAAGGTCGCACGTAGGGATGCAGTTCCTCGTCTGGCATGGTGCGCCGGACTGCTCCGCGCACATAGGCCGGCACAATGGCTTGGTGAATATAGTCTGGAAGACCGCTGAACGCGGCTTCGTGCTGCCGGACATGCCGAACGAAGGGAGAACCCCATGGAGACAGCGCAACCGGGTCGATGAGCGTCAGAGTGCGGAAATCTTTGCCCCCCAGCAGGTGCGTCCTTAGCGCTGTTGCGCCGCCGAAATCGTGTGCCACCACACCGGCCACGCGACACCCCAGTGATCGAGCAGTGCCGAGAGAAGCTGGTTTTGCATGCCGAGCGAAACATCCTGTCCTTCCCGCTGCTCGGATTGCCCATACCCGAGCAAATCGTAGCAATAGACTCGATGGGTCGTGCAGAAATGCGGAATGATGCGATGCCACACATGCGAAGAAAACGGTGTGCCGTGCACAAAGATCAGCGGCGGCCCATCCCCATGAACGGCATAACGCACCGCCTGGCCAAGAAAGTTGTAACAGCGATTCAGCTTCCAGCCCATGCCTCCTCCTAACAGTCTAAGAGCACTTAAAGGATTATATTTCATTTAAGCCCCGTCTAACATACAAAACGCCGTTAGAATGTTAGGCATGGCGAATCGATCATCATTGGAAAATCAGGCGTGGGGCGCGAACAGTTTTGTCGGAGGTTCCCTGTGCCTGGACTTTGCGAATACTCAAGGCGGCCGGGACAAGACACGAGACGACGAGCGCTTGCCCAGCTACCTGGCAGCCATCGGCTGGGCCCATGGCGCGAATATGGTCTCTGAAGACGAGGTCAGGCTTCTGCAAGCCGTGGCTTTGCAGAAGCCAGTGGAAACAGCACGCAGCCTTCAGCAACTGCGGCTTTTTCGAGAAAGCCTCTATCGTCTGTTTTCCGCGCTGGTGTCCAACCAGGCGATAGATCCAGCGGATGAGGAATGCTTGCGACGCGCCGTTGCCGAAGCGGTCAATCTCGCCAATCTGCAGCGCCATCCTGATGGCTGCGATTGGAGTGTCGAAGTGGAGGATGCGGGCTTGAACACGCTATCGAGCCGCATCGCTCTGGACGCTCAGCGGCTCTTGCTCAGCAGCGAAATGCCCTACGTGCGGGAGTGCGAGCGCTGCACCTGGTTGTTCGTCGACCGCTCCAAGAATAAGCGCAGGCGATGGTGTAAGACGGAGACCTGCGGCAATCGGGCCAGGGCAGCCAGACACTATCAGTTGAAGAAGATCTGAGGCTCTTGCAACGCTTGCTCTGGCAGCCACTTTGTCCGAGAAGCGGCGTTTGCTCTCGGCAATTGAAGGCCCATTTACTGGATGGAGCTCACGCCGAAGCGTCCGGAGTCTGGTCCGCGCCGGATGCCTTTATGCATAATCAGGCTGTCGCTGAACTCGCCTTACCGAATACGCGGGGAGCGCATTGGCGGTATCGCATACAACAAGACTTCGGGAGCGCATATTGGAACCCATCGTCGTATACCAAAGCCGGGGCAAGCTCGTCGTCATACTCCTTGGCTCATTTGCCTTCGATGTCATTGGCGTGCTGATGCTGGCACAGCATCCGGCGTCGATGGGCGCCAAAACCATACTCACAGTCAAGGCGGTTGCGGCCATCTCGTTTTTCAGCGCCTGCGGTCTCTTTGCGTTGTACCGGCTGCTATGGCGAAAACCCGCCATCCGTATCGACAGCGAGGGGCTCACCGACAATGCATCGGCATCGTCGGTGGGGTTTATTCCATGGTCCGACATTACGGGCGCGAGGATTGTCGTCCAGAGCACGCGCCGCTCACGACAAAAGTTTCTCGGCGTCGCGCTGCGCAATCCGAACGACTACCTGGCCAGGTGCGGGCCATTGACTCGCCTGCTATTCAAGGCAAACCAGCGCTTGACCGGCTACCTTGTGAATATTCCACAAGCGGCCTTGTCGATGCGACTCGAAGCGCTCATGGAGCACATCGAGTTTTATCGCCAGCGAAGCCGTGACGGCAAGTCCTTCTGACTCAGGCGACACTCTTGACCGCCTGTTGCGCGAACTGTGTCGGCGGCACGCCGACATGACGTGCGAACGCGACGCTGAACGCACTCGCCGAGCCATAGCCCACGCGCGCGGCGATGGTAGCGATGCTGGACTCCCTCTGACGCAGCAGGTTCTTGGCGATGGCCATACGCCAGGACAACAGGTACGCCATCGGGGCGACGCCGACTGCCCGGCTGAACCGATCGAAGAAGGAGGAGCGTGAGAGCGCTGCAGTTTTGGCCAGTTCCGCGATGGTCCAGGGCTTCTCCGGATTTTTGTGGATCTCACGGATGGCGAGTGCGAGACGAGCGTCGGACAGACCGCGCACCAGCCCGGGCGAGGCCCCCGTTTGCACCGATCGCAGCGCTTCGATGAATAGCACTTCGAGCAGCCGCGCCAGCACGACTTCGCGCGCGGGCCGCTGCGCACGCGATTCGTCCCGCACGAGTTTGACGAGGATCGCCAGCCGGTGATCGCCGCGCACGAGGGCAAGTTCGGGCAGCAGCGAAACGAGCAGCGCCGCATCCGGCGCCCCGAACGCACAAAGACCGGCCAGCCATTGCGCGTCCGGCGCGCCGGACGCATCGCCGAAACGAAAGCTGCCGTCGGGTTGTGCGGTCGGCGCAATATCGGCCGGGGCGTCATCGTCCGGCGGATCGATGCTCGTCATCGTGAAGCCGAATACTTCGGGCACGAGGATGAAGTCGTCGGCCTGGAGCACGAGCGGCTCCCGGCCATTCACCGACAGACGGAGCGATCCCTCGAGCACCACGCAATAGAACGGCTGTCCGACTTCCGTGCGGCTCGCGCGCCAGCGTCCTGCGCCGCTCAGCACTTTCGAGAACGTGGGGGTCGGTTGGAGCAGCGTAACGACTTCAGCGAGAGGGTCGGTCATGATCGGACGAACGCAAATGAAATGTGGACGTTCGATTGTAGCGAGTCCAGCCTGCCTCGGCGTATCGTGTCGACACTGTCACGAACACAGGAGTCCACATGAAGACGGTATTGATCACCGGTTGCTCATCCGGTTTTGGTTTGGAGATCGCGCGATATTTCCTGGATCGCGAATGGCGCGTGATCGCCACGATGCGCACACCGCGGGAGGACGTCTTGCCACGTTCCGATCGCCTTTCGATCCTCGCGCTCGACGTGAGGGATCCGCAAAGCATCCGCAAGGCCATCGACGCAGCCGGCCCTATCGACGTGCTTGTCAACAACGCCGGCATCGGCTTTCTGAATGCGCTCGAAGGCACGCCGATGGACACTGTGCGCGATATCTTCGAGACGAACACGCTCGGCACCATCGCGATGACGCAGGCGGTCTTGCCGCAGTTCCGCGAGCGCCGGGCGGGCGTGATCATCAACGTCACCTCGACCGTCACGTGCCGGCCGCTGCATCTGCTGTCGGTCTATACCGCCAGCAAATCCGCGGTCAACGCATTCAGCGAATCGCTCGCGCTCGAACTCGAACAGTTCAACGTGCGCGTGCGCGTGGTGCTGCCCGGACGCGCGCCGTCGACCCGCTTCGGCGAGAACGCGCGAGCACGCATGACGGACGGTTTTGCCGAGCCATACGGCGCAATCGTGCAACAGATCCTCGAGAACTGGCAGAAGGATACGACCGTCACGCATGCCTCGGATGTCGCCGAAGGCGTGTGGCTGGCCGCTACCGACGCGTCGAGTCCATTCATGATTCCCGCCGGCGAAGACGCCATCGAGTGGTACAACACGCGCACGCGATAACGCGCCGGCCAAGAGCGCCCAACTGCCCAGGCGGTCGCCTTGGCTCGATCATTCGACCGGGTATACCTCCGTCTGCCTTATCCAGCCCGACGTCATTTTCTTATCGCCAGGGAAGTCCACCTGGAGCCAACCCGGCCGCATGGCACGCACACCGACGCCGTCTCCCCGCACAATGTAGGCCCTACGATGTTGCACACTCGTGGGCGTGTCGTAGAAGTAGGCACGATCGCTCTTGACCACTGCGATCGACAACCAGGGGTGTTTCGCCACCAGCGTGAATTCGGCAGGAATACTGTCATCGGCAAAATGCATCACGTTCCAGCAGCCGCCGTGTTCGGCCGACAGGCGCACTATGAATTTATCGGGCGCCTCCAGGGACAGCTTGCCTTTGATCTGCTTCGCGGGTGTTTCCGGAAAATAGGTCGAAACGGGGACTGACGCTCTGCCCAGTTTGCCCCTCAGATAGAAAATGCAGCTGAACTGCCCGTTGACGTTATTTGCCGAGTAGTAGCCGGTGACAGCCTGAGTCGCTGGGTTCACGCCGATCAGCATGCCGTCGCCATAATCGCCGCTAACCATGACCGAAGGCGTGCCGGGAGTCTCAACCGGTCTCGAATTCTGTGCCGTTGCCGTCACCGTGAAACTCACGGTCGCAACGCAAAGCATCATCGGCAGCGCGGATATTTTCATTCTTGGCGTCCCTGTTTCGTAACGATTGTCGAAGCGATACGTCTCCGATTAGCCGGCCGCTTCCGCCCCCCCTAACTACCGGCGCGTAGCTGACCCCGTCATGCCACACCCCGGCCCAGTCAATCCCCCCGGCGCGCAACGATCCGATGCACCCGCTTGCCCGACGACTCGTTGACCGCTTCGGCATCGAACAGCAGTTGCGCATTGCCGAGCCCTTGCCTGACCTGCGCGGCGTCGAACGCCGCGTAAAGCCGCCCGCCCGCATCGCGGCTCGAACCCGTTGGGGCGACTCGCCAGCTCAGATACAGCGTACCCGCGGGCCGGAGGATGTCGACCAGGCGAGCACAGGCCTGAGTGACCTCGTCGGGCGGCAAGTGCATGATGACGGTTTCGCACAGCACGTTGTCATACGACTCGCTTGCGATGGAAGCCAGCGCGGGCAGCGCGGCATGGCGGAATGTCAGCGACGGAAAATCGATCGCGGCCTGGGCGATCAATCCTTCGGCGGCGTCGTAACCTACCGCGGGATAGCCATGATCGTTGAGCCACGCGACGTCGCGGCCGGAACCGCAACCAATGTCCGCGGTTTTGCCACCCGCAGCGAAATAGCGCTGCAGCATGGCGTACATGTCTGTCGGCGGCGGCTGGTCACGCCACTCGGCGGCAAAGCGCTCTGCGCGTGTCGAGTAGGTTTCGACGGTTTGTTCATCCACGGTTAATGCCCTCGCTCAAGTAATGACCATTGCGGCCAGGCGATTCGCCACCGCCTTGCCCGGCGTTCTCGCAACGGGTGACGTTTGGACTGCGTTGCAATCTTGCCGTCGATGGCCGTGCGCATGGTGGCAGGCTCCGCTGCGCTCAACGTCTTGGCCGATTCTATCGCGGGTATGCCAGACATAGATGCAGTCCGCGCGGTCGTACAACAAACATCGAAGCGCTGTTCGTCGTGACAAAGGGACTCTCAGTCGCATGCGCATTCACCCGGGTCATCGGTCGGGCAAGCCCGCATTCCCGCTGTCGCAGATGCGGAACACGATCAGCGGCGCGAATATTTTCAGAAATTTCATTTAATTCATTAATTTCACTTAATGCACTTATTTCGTTTAATATAGACGGCATATCGCCTTGCCACCGTTCCGTGGCTGCCAGGCGTGAATCCACATAACGAGAAAGGGGTCAATATGCGCACCATAGACCGAATTAGCGAGATGATGCCGCCACCACTCACCGACGATGAGTTGGAGATGGCTCGCGTCGCGCAGCGCTGCATCATGGAGGCGCTGGATCATTCCAGGGCGGCAGCAATCACGCTCACCACCGACACGGGCGAGCACCCGTCGGTAAACGTCCCGCCTGCGGCATTGAAACTCATCGGCCAACTGCTGGGCGCAATGGGTGAGGGCCGCTCGATCACCTTGATGCCGACGAATCGGGAATTCACCACGGTAGAAGCGGCTCATTTTTTGAATGTGTCGCGACCGTTCGTGATCAAGGAAATTGAAGAAGGCCGGTTGCCCCATCGCATGGTGGGCACACATCGCCGGATTGCCTTGGATGACCTGGTGGCGTACGCAAACAAGATGCGCGAGAAACAGGCAGGTGCACTCGAGCGTATGGCCGACAACGCGCGCGAGCTGGGTCTGGACTATTGAGATGGCCGGCAATGCCCGTTATGCAGCCCTGCTGGATGCGTGTGTTCTGTATCCGATCGCCATGACCGACTCGTTGATGAGTCTGGCTACCGCCGGACTGTTTGCAGCCAAGTGGTCGACGAAAATCGAGCAGGAATGGATTGCGGCGCTCGAACTGCGCCGACCGGACTTGAGGGGCAAGCTCGAGTTTCGACGGAATTGCATGCGCGAGGCGGTGCCCGACTGGGAGGTTCCCGAAGTTGCCTGGGCACCGCTCGTCGCGAGTTACGAACTCCCGGATCCAAATGACCGGCATGTGCTCGCGGCTGCCGTTGCCGGCCATGTGGACTGCATCGTGACTGAGAATCTCCGTGATTTTCCGTCGACGACCGTCGACGCGTACGGCATCGAGGTAGTCAGTCCCGACCGTTTCATCATCAATCAATGGGATCTGGATCCGCTCGCGACCATGACTGCTTTCAAGCGCATGCGCGCGCGCTGGAAATCCCCTCGGGCCACGCCGGAGAATTTCGCCCGGGCCCTGGAGCACGGCGGCCTGCCCGCGACCGCCCAGCGAATCCGTGACGCA
This sequence comes from Pandoraea thiooxydans, assembly GCF_001931675.1. Classification (NCBI taxonomy): domain Bacteria; kingdom Pseudomonadati; phylum Pseudomonadota; class Betaproteobacteria; order Burkholderiales; family Burkholderiaceae; genus Pandoraea; species Pandoraea thiooxydans. The sequence continues at coordinate 3,776,881 of NZ_CP014839.1, forward strand.
GCGGAGCTGATCTAGGGAGCCGCCTCAGACAGGGCGGCTCGCCCTGTAAGCACTGAAAGTTTCGGCATTCATTCGTGCCGCGAGCTGCTGCGATTCATGCATCAGCGATTGGAGCTGCTTCAGGTTATTTTGATGCGTCGCCCAAACCTCGCCGCCAACAATCGCCTCAAAATCCATTTTCGTGGGCGCCTTGAAATTCTCGTAGGCGTTCAGCCGCCCGATTCTTTGGGCGATATCCCGTATGCGCCTAACAGTTGATGACAGCCGGGCATTGCTTTGCATCCAGGCCTTCCACGCCTTGTTACCTTTGGATTGATTGCATTTCCCGCACGACGGCAAGAGGTTGCGGATTTGCGAGATCTCACTCCCCGGCGTTTGCCCGGCCTAGCGCCGCAGTTCACGCACACCCCGCCCCAGGCGGCGGCGCAGGAGCGTGCGCAGCGTGCCGCCGTCGGCGTAACCGACCATCCCGGCAATGCGCTCCACGCTATGGTCGCTGGTTTTGAGCAGGTGCGCGGCGCGTTCGATACGCAAGTCCTGGATATACGAGATCGGGGTTTTGCCGATCGTGTCGCGCATGCGCCGCGTCAGCGTGCGTTTGCTGGTCGCCAGCGCCGCCGCGGCGGCCTCCAGCGTCAGCGGCTCGTCGAGATGATCGCGGACCCAGTGGTCGAAGCGCTCGATCAGCGGATCGGCATGTGCGAGGTGCGCCGGGATCATATAGGTGCCCTGCGACGGACGGGTGTCGACGATCAGGTAGCGGGCCACCAGACTCGCGAGCTCGGGATTGCCCTGCCGGATCAACCAAAGCGCCAGGTCGACGTGGCTGAAGCCGGCGCCGGCCGTGAGCATCTTGCCGCTCGGAATGATCATGCGCTGCGCATCGAGGCGCACGCGCGGATAACGTTGCCGGAACAGCGGCGTGAGCCACCAGGTGGTGGTCGCTTCACCGCCGTCGAGCAAGCCGCTTTCCGCCAGCACGAAAGTGCCGATGCAGGCCGCCGCCAGATTGGCGCCGCCGGCTGCCCAATCGCGCAGCGCCGCCACGCCGTCGCGCACGTCGGGGCGATCGAGGGCAGGCACGAGCATTTCCGCCATTTTGCTGCCCAACGCGGGCACGATCACCCAATCCGGCTGGGTGCCTTGCCGATAAGGCGTCACCGGAACACGCAGTCCCTGCGCGGTGCGCACCTCGCCGCGCATGCCCACGACGCTGACTTCATAGCCGGCGGTCTTAATGCCCATCACTCGCGCCAGTTCGTTGGCGGTGCTCAGTGCGTCGAGAACGCTGGTGAGTCCGGTATCGAAACAGCCCTCCAGCGCAAGGATAGTGATATTCATGGCGCGATCGCTATCAAAAATGTCATTCGTGACAGTGTCAGTCAGCCGACCGCGACTGTAAAGTGTTTGCATCCCCCGCCGTTCGCGGTGTCGCTGCCCGCGCGGCGGGATCCCAACGACTTTCACCGGAGCACCATCATGCTGAAATATGCGTTGTTTGCCAGGCTTGAAGCCAAGCCCGGCAAGGAGAACGCCGTGGCGGAATTTCTCGCCGCGGGGCTGGCCCTGGCTAACCAGGAGCACACCACGCCGCTATGGTTCGCACTGCGCCTGTCACCCAGCACCTTCGCGATTTTCGATGCCTTTGCCGACCAGGCGGGCCGCGACGCGCACTTGCAGGGCCCGATCGCACAGGCCCTGATGGCAAAGGCCGACGAACTGCTGGCGGTGCCGCCGACCATTGAAGCCATGGAGGTGCTGGGGGTCAAGCAAACCGCGCCAACCCCCTGAGGCGGCAGCGCCGACATGGCATGCGGCGCGCGGGTTGCCGGTGCCGGGCCAGCCGGCTCTGCCTCCGATGCAACGTGCCGCGGGCCGTACGCGCATCGCGGCACGCTGGTTGGATGGTTCGCTTCTTTTGATACAGAACGGGAATCATGCAGTTGATGAATGTCGCCACGAATGTACTCGACGCTATCGGTAACACGCCCCTGGTGCAGTTGCGCCGCGTAGTGCCGCCCGGCTGCGCCCGGGTGGTGGTCAAGCTGGAAGGCGCGAATCCGACCGGGAACATGAAAGACAGAATGGCCAAAACCGCCATCGAAGCCGCGGAAGCGGACGGGAGGCTGGCGCTGGTCTGCGCAACCAAGGGCTACCGCATCAAGATCGTGACTTCCGACGCTTTCAGCGTCGAGAAAACGCGCACCACCCAGGCCTTCGGCGCGCAGATCATTTCCATTCCAAGCGACAACGGAAAAATCACCGAGGCATTGATCAGGCAGATGATCGACACCGCCCGGCAGATCAGCCAGGAGCCGCAACACTGGTGGTTCGATCAGTTGAACAACCGCGACGCGGCGAGCGGCTACCATGCGATGGCCGAGGAGATCTGGCGCCAGACGCATGGCCGGGTCGATGCGTTCGTTCAGTCGGTCGGCTCCGCTCACTCGCTCAACGGCGTGACGCAGGCACTGCGCAAACACAATCCCGATCTGTACGTTGCCGCGGCCGAGCCGGCCGAATCGGCCATTCTGTCCGGCGGGCCAAAAGGCGCACACCGGATCGAGGGCATCGGCATCGGATTCATTCCGCCGCACTGGCGGCCGGAAGAAGTGCATGCGATCGAGTCCGCGACCACCGACGAAGCCAACCGGATGTGCCGGCGTCTGGCCAGTGAGGAAGGCATCTTTGCCGGCACCTCGTCGGGGCTCAACGTCATTGCGGCGCTACGCGTGGCCGAACGCCTCGGCCCCGACGCGACTGTCGCGACCATCATGATCGACTCCGGCCTCAGGTACCTGAGTACCGATGTCTATCGGCAGACGCAATAGGTGCTCGTCAGCGGGCTCGTCGACCCGATGACGATTGCAAATCAAGCGTCGGCGCACTCATCACGGCCCCCCGACACACGCTACGCCGCATGCCGCCGATACAAGGCCAGCGAGCCGGCCAGCGCAACCAGCGCGGCACCGGAGATTCGCTCCAGCCAGAGCGCTCCCGAGGCCTTGAGCAAGCGAATCGCCCGCGCGCCGAGCAGCGAATATCCGAACATGATCGTGCAATCGAGCGCGGCGAAAGTGGCGGCCAGCGCCAAATATTGCGGCGCCAGCGGCGCGGATGGCGCAATGAACTGAGGCAGGAACGCGGAGAAGAACAGATACCCCTTCGGGTTGGTGACTGCGGTCAAAAAGCTTTTCAGGAAGATCGCCGAGTTGCTGCCGCGCGTTGCATCGCCGTCGATATTTGCGACGCTCAATGAGCCCTTCGACAAAATCATTCTGATGCCGATGTAGCCGAGATAGACTGCGCCCACCCACTTGACCACGGTGAACCAGAACACCGACGCCGCGAGCAGCGCGCCGAGTCCGAGCGCCACCGCAAAGATCAACACGAAGTCCGATGCGACGGCGCCGGCGAACCCATAGGCGGCGCGGCGCAGGCCGTAGCGGGAGCCGTTGGTCAGCGCCAGCAAAACCGTTGGCCCGGGGGTTGCGATACCGACAAAAGCCACAGCGGAAAAAATAAGCAACGTGCTTCCATGCATGAGGGGCTCCTTCTGTGCATTCGGACAGGATCGGCGGCTCGCCGGGTTGCCTGCTTTCACCCTGGCGTATACGGATCCCACACAAGTCAGCGCATGTTATCCCGAAATGACCATTGGTACACTGGCAGCCTACGCACCCATGGAACCTGATGCACATGTCGGAGATTGTCATATCGCTCGATCACGCAACGCCGGCCGACGCGCCGACGATTGCAAAAATTCACGCGCTGAGTTGGCAGGCGACGTATCGAGGCCTGCTGCCCGACCCGTATCTCGACAAGGAAGTTGACTCGGAGCGCGCGGCATACTGGACGGATCGCCTCGGCAAGCCAGCCGAATTCAATCGGCTGATCCTCGTCGCGCGCTGCGCGAACACCCCGATCGGCTTTGTCTGCGCGGAGCAAAGCGATGCCGCCGGACGCGAAGTCCTGCTCGACAACCTCCATGCCCTGAAGGATTACCAGGGCTGTGGAGCCGGCAAGCTGATGATTCGCGCGGTGCGGGACTGGGCGCGCGAACTTGGCGCGGCGCAGCTCTATCTCTACGCCCTCGAAGGCAACTGGCGGGCGATGGCATTCTATGAGCGCCAGGGCTGGCAATGGGCCGGCACCAAGGTCGAGCAAATGGGCGGCCATACGGTCAACGCTCGGCGATACATTTATCCGCTGGCGGCCGCGCGCGCAGACGGGGCGGTTGCGGCCGGCTAAAGCGCTTTGGCGGTGACGGGAGAGTGGCTGCCCGCTTGGGCGAGCACGACCGCGCAGCCTGCGGCATCATCACCGCCTGGCTGCCCCGGGCGCGCCCGACTCGGGCTGTCGCGATGTCTATTGCTTGGCCGCATCCAGGATGGTCGCCGCATAGCGCGCGGCAACCGCATCGCTGTAGTTCGATTTCACGGTGTCTATCTTCTTTTGCTGTTTCAGAAACTCCGCCGTTAGCTGCAGCGTTTTCGCCACGCCCCCCTGCGCGCCGCAGCCAAGCCACTGACAGGAAACCTGCTCCTTCAAGCTCGGGTACTGGTAGAGCGCCATTTCCTCCACCGCGTCATTGGCATCGCCCCCCAATCCCCGGATGACTGCGCCGATGTTTTTGGATCCAGCACGCCACGCATCCGGATGATCGTGATAATCCTGATTGGCCGCGTTTATGACGCCGACGAATTTCGACATGAATTGCGGGTGTGCGTCGCCAAACCCCTTGGTGACGGCCAAGCCTTCGAAAGTGCACCGCCCCAGCGCGCAGATTTGGCCGGCGCTCATCATCGAGTGCCCGGTTTTCCTGATTCGCCCCAGTGCCGGCCCCCAGATGAAGGCGGCATCGATATCGCCGCGTTGCCACGCCGCGGCGGCCTGTTCCGGCGACATATTGATCACCCTGACCTTGTCCGCGATCCCCCACTTGTCGAGCATGTACATCAACTGGTAGTGACTGGTGCTGGCAAACGGCACCGCAATGGTCTTGCCGGCCAGGTCCTGCGGCGTCTTGACATGCGCGCCGTCGCGCACCATCAATGCTTCGGCGTTCGCGATATTTTCCAGTATCCAAAACACCTGGATGTCCATCCCGCGACTGACTGCCGCGGTCAACGGCGGCGAACCCAGCACGCCGATGTCGATATCCCCGGATGCCATGGCACTCATCACGGCGGCGCCGGAGTTGAATTTCTTCCAATGAATCTCGTAACCGGTCGCTTTTTCGAACTTGCCGTCGACCATCGCCTCGATCCACGGGCTATATGTCGTTTGGTAAGCGACGTTGACCACCTTTGGCGAGGCCTGTGCCGAGCCGCCAAGCCCGACCAGCATCGCCAGCGCCCCTCCAAGCACCAGAGAACTCAAGCTTTTAGTCAGATATTTCATGCTTCGCTCCTTAATATTTCTTTGAAAGCCGATCGATTCTTACCCTCACACCGACAGCCGAACCCACGCAGACGAGCGCCGACGGGTACCGCCGCCGCATGTCGCTCCTCTTAGCACCGCTCGCGATGTCTAACGCTTTCGGCCAATACGCAAAGAATTTCAAACAGCAACGTCGCCCCAACCAGTGCCGTATTGCCGCTCGGATCGAACGGTGGCGAGACCTCCACGAGATCGCCGCCAACCAGGTTCAAACCGCGCAGCCCCCGAATCAAGTGCTGCGCCTCGAGGGTGGTCAGCCCGCCGATCTCGGGGGTTCCCGTGCCCGGCGCGTAGACAGGATCCAGCGCGTCGACATCGAACGACACATAGGTCGGACCGTCGCCGACGACGCGCCGGGCCTCGGCGATGACGGCTGGCAGACCCATCGCGTGGAACTCGTCAATGTCGATTACGCGGATGCCCTGCTGCTCGCCCCAGTCATTTTCACTGTCGTTGTAGAGAGCGCCTCGAATGCCGATTTGCACCGTGCGTTTCGGGTCCAAAAGGCCTTCTTCTATGGCTCGCCGAAACGGCGTGCCATGCGTGTATGGGTTATTGCCGAAATACCTGTCCCAGGTATCCGTATGCGCATCGAAATGCACCATGCCCACAGGCTTGTCCTTCGCCAGGGCCCGCATGATGGGCAAGGTCACGAGGTGGTCGCCGCCGACCGACAGCGGCGCGATGCCCACTTTGCACACTTTGGTGTAGAACGCGCAGATTCGATCCAATGAATCGATCAAATCGACGGGGTTGACCGGGGTGTCGCCGAGATCGGCGCAGTTGCACAATTCAAACGGGTTGATACCGCTCGCGCGATTGACGTTGCGCACCATGGTGGAAATGTCCCGGACCTGCCGGGGTCCATGTCTGGCGCCCGGGCGATTGGTGGTGCCGCCATCCCAAGGCACGCCGATCAGGCCGATATCCACCTCCGCCAAAGCCGGATCCGCCAGCCCAAGATAGGGAAGGCGCATTAACGTCGCCAACCCAGAATAACGCGGCATCACCGTGCCGGTAATCGGGGCGAATTTGTTGCCTTGCATGAACCACTCCTTGCTGACAATATAGATGCGCCTGCCACGCCGAGACCGCGTACGACATGTGCAGCGTGAAGCGTTACAACGAGTGTTTCATGCGGGGACGATCGAATGAATCCCGAATGATCGAACTTTAGTTTTGGCTTTTCCCAACTTTCCTCAAAACGCTTGCGAGTCAGCCATTTTGGTCAAGCGCTCATAAAGGCATCCGCACATGCTCAAGGTGACCGACTTCGATCTCCGACTGTTGCGTATCTTCAAGGCGGTCACGGATTGCGGCGGGTTCTCCGCGGCCGAATCCACGCTCGACATGAATCTCTCGACCATCAGTACCCACATGACCGACCTGGAAGCGCGCGTGGGCATACGGCTGTGCGAGCGCGGGCGCCGGGGATTCCAGTTGACGGCCGAAGGACGGGCGCTCTACCAATCCGTCTCGACGCTGTTGGACTGCGTGGAGGACTTCCGCGCGAATGTCGGGGCCCTGCGCGGGCAAATCGGCGGCGAGCTGGCAGTCGGCATCGTGGACAACACGATTACGGACGCACGCATGCACGTGGCCGAGGCAATTCGTGCAGTCAAGCTGCGCGGTGGCGACCTCCACATCAAACTGCAGATTCAGTCGCCAAGTGAAATTGAAGAAGCGGTTCAGGAGCGCAGGCTACATGTCGGTATCGGCCCGTTTCGCAACGCACTTCCTGGCTTGGACTACAAGCCGCTCTATCGCGAAGATCTCTATCTGTATTGCGGCAGAGGGCACGCGCTGTTCGATTCGGCCCCGCTCGACATTGCGCTGGAGGCTCTTGGCTCGCTCGACTATGTCGCGCGAGGATATATGCGCGAAACCAAGGAAGTAGGCGGCCCGGTTAGCTTCAAGGCCACAGCTACCGTCCACCATATGGAAGCCGTCGCGACCCTGATACTGTCGGGGCGATTCATTGGGTACCTGCCGAAGCACTACGCCAGGCAGTGGGCCGACAACGACTTGATGCGTGCGCTGCGTCCGGACGTTCTGAGCCACGTTGCCGAATTCAGTCTCGTGACCCGCAAGGACCGCCAGCCCACCATTGCCTCGCAAATGTTCATCGATGCACTGCTTGCTCACGCCGTCTGAATTCGATCGCCATCGGGTGGCCGGCGACCGCGCGTCTCGGATGACGACTTAATAACCCGCAGGCGCAACAAACCCGCCGAATTCAGCCTCCATCAATTGAGCCAGTTTGAGCGGCGTGCGATCCTCCAGAAACGGCCCGACGATCTGCACACCGATCGGCAGCCCCTGCGACGATACACCGATCGGAACGGACGTGGCCGGCAGTCCGGCAAGCGTGGCAACGCCGGGCCACACGAGTTGGCGGCCATAGGGATGGGGTTCGCCGTCGATCCATATCCGCCGCGCAGCTCTGTCCGAGTGATCGTGCGGGAAGGCGGTCGTGGGCGAGACGGGGCAGATCAGCGCATCGAACCCCTTGAAAAATTCGCGCCATTGCGCACGCAGTTTGGCACGGGCATGGTTGGCGACGATCCAGTCGCGATGGCTCAGCGCCGCCCCACGAACCTGCTCGGCCTCCAGGCCGGCGGCATCTTCGGGCAATGCCGCCGCCTGCTTCTGAAGATCGGCGTAGACCTGTGCTGGCCAGTTTGCGGCCAGCACAGACATCAGCAACCGCATGTAGAGCCGCGCGCTATCGCCAAGATCGGGGAGCAGTTCACTTTCCTGAGCGACGCGAACGCCGGCCGCCCCGAGGCGTTCGGCAAGCTTGCCGATCATGGTTCGCACAGCGCTGTCGGTCGGCAGGATCGGATGGGTGTCCAGAACCAGCACGCGAAAGTCGCTCAGCCGCTCGTGCCGCGGCGCCGGGAGATCGAGCCGGTAGGCAACCCCCGCGTCGATTTCGTCGGGTCCGGCCATGACGTCGAACAGGAGCATCAAGTCCGAGGCACAACGCGCCATCGGACCGACGACCGCGAGATCGATCGCATCCGGCAAGGGAGCGAGGCTCGGCGGGATATGCCCGCGTGCCGGCACGACGCCGAGCGTCGGCTTGTGGGCGTATACGCCGCAGAAATGCGCCGGGATGCGCAGCGACCCGCCAAGATCGGAGCCGAGCGCGAGCGGCGCGTAGCCAGCGGCGAGCGCGGCGGCCGACCCGCCCGAGGAGCCGCCGGGAGAGCGACTGACGTCGAACGGATTATTGGTCGTCCCATAAATGTCGTTGTAGCTCTGCCAGTCCCCAAGGCCCAACGGAACGTTCGTTTTACCCAGCACGATGCCGCCGGCGGCCTTGACGCGCGAAACCGTCAAGGCGTCCTGCGGCGCAACGAAATTCCTGTGTTGCGGAAAGCCCCATGTGGTCGGCAGGCCCGCGACGTTGAAGGATTCCTTGACGAGCAGTGGAATGCCCAGCAGCGGCCGCTGCTCGCCCGCCGCCAACGCGCGATCGGCCGCACGTGCGGCGACGCGCGAGCGCTCGTAATCGCGCACGCACACGGCATTGAGTTTGGGCTCGAGTCGTTCGATGCGGGCAATGGCCGATTCCGCAAGTTCGCAAGCCGATACCTGCCTGGCCGACAGCGCGACGGCCAGCTCTCGGACAGATTTGTATTCCCATTCGATGTCCGTCATGCGCGACGATCTCCGATGTCAATGCCATGCGCCCCAGCTGGCGCCCCTGGGTTTCTTTCGCACCGCCCTTCCCGGCCGTCGGGTCGGACATATTGCGGGAACGGCCAATGCCTCGATCACGGATGCACTTTCTCGTGTCGCGCCAGCATGAGCACGAACTGTGAAATTTTCCGGGCCCGGGTTTCCGCTTTTTTGACGGTTTGAATCCTGAAAAGCACAGCGTACCGATTCCGACTGTCGAGCGTCTCGAAGAAATCTTTCGCGCGCGGATTCCTGTCGAGCTCCGCCTGAAAATCGGCCGGCACAGTCGCCCGGCTGGACGAGTCATAGGCGGCGTCCCAGCGCCCGTCGCTCTTCGCACACTCGATCGCCGCGAGCCCGGCCGGCGTCATGGCGCCCGTCTCGATCAACGCCAACGCCCTGGCCTTGTTGATTTTCGACCAAATGCTTTGGTCCGAGCGCCGGGTAAATTTCTGCAGCCAGAATTGCTCGCTGTGAGATTTCTTTTGCCCATCGATCCACCCGAAGCAAAGCGCGATTTCGATCGCCTCCTCGTATGAGACGGACGATGCTTCGGCTCGCTTCCTGGCGAGCTGAAGCCATACGCCGGGGGATGTGGCGTGATGTTCGCTCAGCCAGACCGACCAGTCCTGTTGCCGCTCGAAGTGATGGATCGGCAATTGTGTAGTGGGCTTGGGGCGAGGCGTCATGCGTTGCTCCCGGGGGCGTCTATTTTATGAATAGCGGCAGGCGGGCCGCTTTTGACAGCCACGTCGTGCGCCCGCCTCGCAGCGCACTCGCGCCTCAGCAGGGCTGCAACACATTGATCACCCGGCTGGCCAGCAACGGCTTGGTATTGCGGCCGTATTCCGCCATGTGAGCCGAGGCCGCGTGCGCTCTCAACGCGTCGCCGCTTTCCCAGCACTCGATGATGACGAAGGTGTCGTCGCCCAGCGGTGTCTGGATCGCGCCGAAGTTCGGTACGTCGGCGACCGCCTCGTAGCGGATGCATCCCTGCTCGGCGAGCACCGCCGGGCGGTTTTTGTTGAACAGCGCGAGCACCGCGTCGCGCTGGCCGGGCAGAGCTGTGATAGTGGCAATGACGTGAATCATCCGGGCATTCTCCGTGGCAGGTCAGGTGTTCAATTCTCGCATCGCATCATAGCCCTGTTCGGCAAGACTGGCAGCCGGCTCATCGCTCGGCACGTCAGCGCTGCGCGGCAAGCGCCCGGATGCGTCGGGTAACCTCCGGGTCGAGCGGCGTATAGACGATCATGTTCAGGTCCGGGCGGCCGTCGACGGCGAATGCGGAGTACTCCAATTCGATTTGTCCAAGCATCGGATGCACCAAGCGCTTGACGCCGTCGCCGTTGCCCGAACTCCACACTTCGTTTTCCTGCCATAGGGCGTCGAACTCGGGGCTCATGCCGCGCAGCTCGGCCACCAGCTCAGCGGCCTCCGAGGTCAGGCCGGCGCGAGCCACGTCGGCTCGAAACGCACCGACCACGAAGCGTGCGATGCTGTCCCAATCGTGCTGTTGCGCGCGTACCGCAGGGTTGCGAAACAGAAAATGGAGAATGTTGCGCTGACCGGGCGGCAGCGCGTCGTAGTCGGTGAGCACGACCGCCGCCGCGCGGTTCCACGCAACGACGTCCCAGGTCGCCGTCTTGATGATGGCCGGGCTCGCCTCGAGCGAATCGAGCAGCCGCTGCAACCGTGGGCTGACGCCGTCGACGCGCCGGTAGCGGACTTCAGGCGGTCGCCCCAGCCCCAGCATGAACAGGTGCTCGCGCTCGGCGTCGGTGAGCATCAGCGCGCCGGCGATGCGCTCCAGCACTTCGGCCGACGGCCCGCCGCCGCGCCCCTGCTCGAGCCAGGTGTACCAGGTCGGACTGATGTTGGCGCGCTGCGCCACCTCTTCGCGGCGCAGCCCCGGCGTGCGCCGACGCCCGGAAAACCCGAAGCTTGCCGGGTCCAGGCGGGTGCGGCGGCTTTTCAGAAAGTCGCCCAGCGATTTGGCCGTGCTCACTGCCATGGTGATCCTGTTAGTCGTTTTACTAGGATAAGGTCACTACTTTAACGGGATAACCAAGGAGCGGATAGTGTTCGGGTGAACACCCTGGAGATTTCACTATGCGTATTTTCTTGACGGGCGCAACCGGCTTCATTGGTTCGACCCTTGTTCCCGAACTCATCGCCGCGGGTCATCAGGTGCTTGGCATGGCCCGTTCCGAGGCAGGCGCGCAGGCGCTGATCGATGCGGGCGCCGAGGTGCATCGCGGCACGCTCGAGGACCCGGAAAGCCTGCGCCGGGGGGCCGCGCAGGCCGACGGGGTGATCCACACGGCGTTCGATCACGATTTCTCGAAGTTCGTCGAGAACTGCGAAAAGGACAAGCGCGCAATCGCCGCGCTCGGCGCCGCGCTGGCCGGCTCCGACCGGCCGCTGGTGATCACCTCGGGTACCGGCATGGGCAGCGGCGAGCACGGCGAGCCGGCCAGCGAAGACGTGTTCAACCCCAACCACCCCAATCCCCGTGCGGCTTCCGAGCTGGCCGGCCAGGCCTTGCTGGAGGACGGCATCAATGTATCGGTGGTACGGCTGCCGCAGGTACACAACGTGTTCAGGCAAGGGCTCATCACGCCCCTGGTCGGTATCGCGCGCGACAAGGGCGTGGTCGCCTATGTGGGTGACGGCGATAACCGCTGGCCGGCCGGCCATGTGGTCGACGCCGCCCGCCTGTACCGGCTCGCCATCGAGGCGCGCGAGCCCGGCGCGCGTTATCACGCGGTCGGCGAAGAAGGCGTGCGCAGCCGGGAAATCGCCGAGGCGCTCGGCCGGGGCCTGGGTCTGCCGGTCGTGTCGATCGCGCCGGAAGAAGCCCCGGCGCATTTCGGCTGGATGGCGATGTTCGTCGGACTCGACATGCCGGCGTCCAGCACCCTGACCCAGGCGCGCCTGGGTTGGCGGCCGAGCGGGCCGACGCTGATCGCCGATCTCGACGAAGGGCGTTTCGCCGGCTAGATCGGTTGGCGACAAAGCGCGGCCAGCGCGCGCCCAGGGCACCGGCTTCGCCTTGGCGCGCCCCTACTCGTCGAGCTGCGCGGGACTGATGGGTTTGTGGCTGACCTGGGTCGACAGCACGATGGCGCTCGAGGTCGAGCCGAACGCGTTGAGCTCTTCGATGATGCGCTGCAAATGCAGCACGTCGGTGGCAAGCACGCGCAATACCGCGCAATCGTCGCCGGTCACGGTGTGGCACTCGACGATCTCGGGCCGCGCCTTCGCGAACGCCTCGTACGGCCGCCCGGCCTGAGCCCGGATCCGGATCACCGCGTCGATGGTGTAGCCAAGTTTGGCCGGATCGACGATGGCGCGATAGCCGGCGATGACGCCCTGTGCTTCGAGCCGCTTGATGCGCTCGGACACGGCGGGTTGGCTCAGGTGCACGCGCCGGCCGATTTCCGCGTGCGAGGCGCGCGCGTCCTGCTGCAAAAGCGCGAGAATTTTGCGGTCGTGCTGGTCCACTTTGATATTCATGGAAATTCTCGAATAAATCGAATGAATCACATGGCTTTCGTGCGAATTGGCTTTGAACGCCCATTAAAAAATGCGCGATTTGCCGATACATTACAGGAATATTCCTCTATCGCGCGAGTCACGCCATGCCCCTGAAAATCTGGTTGATCTTCGTTATGACCACCGGTCTCGTGTGCTTCACGCCGGGCGTCGCGGCACTGCTGGTGATCGCGCAAGGCATCTCGCACGGCATGCGCCGCAGCTACTGGGCGATTGCAGGTATTGCGCTGGCCAATTCCATCTATTTCGCGCTATCGGCGACCGGCCTGTCGGCGCTGATCGTCGCCAGTCACGAGGCGTTCGCCGCGGTGAAATGGGCCGGCGTCGCCTACCTCATTTACCTCGGTGTGCGCGCGCTGCTCAACCGCTCGAGCGCGCTGAGCATCCGCACGTCCGGGGTCACCTCGCTCAGCGGGCCGCGCGCGTTGGCCCAGGGTCTGATGGTGGAGCTGGCCAACCCGAAGGCACTGCTGTTCTTTCTGGCGCTGCTGCCGCAATTCGTCGACGTGCACCAGTCGATCTGGCTGCAGATGCTGATCTTCGGCCTGACGACCTTCCTGCTGGATCTCTGCTCGTATTCGTTCTATGCGTGGCTGGGTGCGAAAAGCCAGGGGATCGTCACCGACCGGCGCTGGGCCGGCGCGGCCGGCCGCGCCGCCGGGGTGGTGCTGATTGCCGCCGGCGTGTTGACGGCGTTTGCGAAGGCTTGAGACGTGCCTGGCGCGTCCGTCCAGCATGGTGAGCGCAGCCAGATCCCGGGAGTGAGGTGTGCTATTGCGGCCACACCATGTCGCCCTTGACCACCTTCGCACCCAGCGCAAGCCAATCGGTCTCGGGCAAGCCGGGATAAGCGGCCTCCATCGCACCGATCAATGCTTTCGCGTCGGGGGCCTTGGTGAGTTCCTGATCAAAGCGCTGGAGATACTGCTTGGTAAAGACAACCGCGCCGACACCGTCCGGACGTGCGCCGAGATAGTGTCCAGGTATCACTCGCAACGGGTGCAGCGCCAGGATCGAGTCGAGCGTAGCAATCCAGTCGGCACGAGCCTGAACCGTCTGCGTATCGGCCACCCAGACGTGCGTGCCGCTGAAGACCACGGCGCCGCCGGCCACCGTGCGCAGGCTCGGAATATAGACATAACTGCGCGCCGGCGTGGGGCCGTCCAGCCCTTCGATCAGGATGCTCCGGCCGTCGAGCATCAACCGGTTGCCGTTGAGCGCGGTCGGCACGATGAGCGTTTTGGGCGCGTTCTTTCCAATGATCGGGCTCCAGTAGCGCAGTTTGCGGTCTTTCAATATGCGAATCGCGGCGACGGTCTCGGGTGTCGCCAGGATTGGCGCATGCGGAAAGGCCCGGCTCAGAACACTCAGGCCGAAGTAGTAATCCGGATCGCTATGACTGATGTAGATCGCTTGCAGATGCCGGTGCGTGGCGCGAATCATACGCACCAGGCGGCGCGCATCGTTGGTCTGGAACTGCGCGTCGATCAGGATTGCATCGCGTGGTCCGGTGACGATCTCGGACGACACCGGGAAGATCGATTTCGTGCCGGGGTTATAGACGGTAATCGACAGCGGCGCCTTGGTGGCGGCAGCGCTGGCGGGGCCGGCGATCAGGCCGAATGCGACGGCGGCCAACGCCAATGCGCGAGTGATTTTCAGTGGCATTCGGGTGTCTCCAGTGGTTTTATTGATCGAGGCGGAACGCCGCCCCACAGACCATACGAGTGACAGGTCAGGTCGACAAGGTCGCGCCTTGCGTTTTAACTGTCCCGGATTTCGATATTGCGCAGAACGCGTCACGCGATGTGTCGAACGCCTCACGTTGTGGGGTATGTCCCGCGTTGACAGTTTTGCTGGCGCGATGTTAACGTCGACGCCGAAATTCGGCACTCGATCCGGTCAACCCGCGACATAGCCAACAACGCGCAGTCGCTTCGATCATCCTCGAGCGCCAGTCAATGCCGCAGTGGAGCATCGCTTGGCCTTACCCATTCTTCCTTACGTGCCGCAGTCGGCGTCCGCCGTATCTATCGAGGTGCAACGCCTGGCCCAGGATCACGTCATGCGCACCATGGCGCCGCACGGCCATATGTTTTTCGAGTTGATTGTCGTCATCGCCGGGAACGGCAGGCATATCGTCGACGGCCTCGATCACGAAGCGCTTGCGGGAACGGTTTTCGTGTTGCCGCCCGGGTCGATTCATGATCTGCGCAGTTTTGCCAGCGCGGACGGATGGGCGATCCTGTTCCAGACGGATAGCGTTGATCCAGACAGCCCTCATGGTTTGGCCCCGATCGATAATCTGCCGGTCGGATTGCTGTTCGATCTGTTTCGCCAACCGGTATTGCAGATGCTGCGCCCCATACAACTCGATGCACTCAGCTTGGCGCAGGTCACCGGCCTCATCGGCCGCATGCATGACGAATTGAACGGGCGGCAAGAAGGGTATGTCCACGCCGCGCGCGCTGCGCTGCAACTGCTGCTGGTAACCCTGGCGCGCAACGCGCCATGGCTAGGTGCGGGGGCGCCAAACACTATGCAACAGGCAGATCTGGTTTCGACGGTATTTGCCGACATCGACCGCCACTTTCGCGGCGCCTCCCTGCTGAGTCAGGCATCGTCCCGACTGGGCTTCAGTGGCGGCTACTTGACGACAAAATTACGCCGCCTCACCGGACGCACCTATGGGGAATGGGTTATCGAGCGACGCATGATCGAGGCCCGGCGCCTGCTGGCCACGACGCAAATGAGCGTGGCGGATATCGCCCAAGCGCTCGGCTATGCGGAGGTCGAGTCGTTCATCAGGCGTTTTCGCCTGCACCATGAATTCACACCATCGGCCTGGCGGGAACGCTCCCGGACACCGACACCGCGCGAAAGCGAAATTCGGACAGTCAAAACATAACCCTGGACCTGTTGATCTCTTGCCCTGACGCCTAGCATCGGTGGTGCGGTAAAACCCAGGAGACAAGAATGGTCAACGTAGCGGTAGTCTATTTCAGTGGTTACGGGCACACGGCCCGGCAGGCAGCAGCAGTCATGGAGGGAATTCAATCGGTTACCGACGCACATGTGACCGGCATCGTCGTCGACAGCGACGGATTGATCAAGGACAACGCCTGGCACGAATTGCAGGAAGCCGATGCGATCGTCTTCGGCTGCCCGACCTACATGGGGTGCGTACCGTGGCAGTTCAAGCGCTTTGCCGATGCCAGCAGCAAGGCGTGGGCAGCGCAAGGCTGGCGCGACAAGCTCGCGGCCGGGTTCACCAACTCCGGCTCGATGAACGGCGACAAGCATTCGACGCTGAGCTACCTTTTTACGCTTTCGATGCAGCATGCAATGCTCTGGGTCGGAACGGGCCTGATGTCGGCCAACAAGAAAGCGTCCGGTCGAGACGACATCAATTACCTTGGCGCCTTCGCTGGCGCCATGGCGCAATCGCCGGCCGACGCTTCGCCGGACGAAGCTCCCGGCCCGGGCGATCTGCACACGGCGCACCTGTTCGGGCAACGCATCGCCCAGGTTGCCAGCCGGTGGTGCGCCTGCTGACACATCCAGTTTCCGTCGGTCGCCAGACCGCCCCCGCGCGCCCGGACGGCACTCCCGTGAATCCTCAGTGCCATTGGCAGGTGCGCCACGGGGCAAGAGCGCCACGTGGGCGGGAAGAGTCACGCATACAGCGTTTTGATCGCATGTGAGGAATACTCGACGAAGACTCCGTCTGACGGGGGGATTCCATATTTCATATTGCGCCGTTGTTTAGACCAGCACCGAAAATAACATTAAGGAATCCATGCAATGAATCGAAAGATCAAGATCGCGATCGCAGCAGGCATGATCGCCGTGAGTGCGTTTGGCATTTCGTCATCGTTTGCCAAAACCAATCCCTGGCCGCCCACCACCGCAGGCAAGCCGACGCCCATCATTCCCGGCATGCCGCCCGCGCTGGCAACCCACCTCGCGAATTTCGACGACCTGGACTTTCACGTGTATACCCAGCAGCGCTGGCTGGACCTGCACAAGAGCCACGCGGCAAACATCGTTGTTCATTACCCGGATGGTCACATCACGAAAGGCATTCCCGACCACATCAAGGAACTGAAATTCATGTGGACCTTTGCCCCCGATAATCGCATTACTGAGCATACGGTGAGATTCGGTACCGCCGACGGTCGCTGGACAGCGGTCATGGGCTACCTCGACGGCACCTTCACAAAGCCCATGGTGCTCGCCGACGGCAAGGTCATACAGCCGACCGGAAAGCGCTACCACCTGCCGATGGCGACGCTGGGGCATTGGAACAACCATGGAACGATGGACGAGGAGTATTTGTTTTGGGACACCGCAACGTTGATGAAGCAGATCGGCGTCAGCAACTAACGGCTCCGGCTTCGGCTCGTCCAGCCGCGGTTATCGCCGGACCGGGGCGGCCCTCGTAGGCACCCCGCCCCTATCCCCTACCCCCCGCAGGCAGTTTGCTCGCTAACATCTTGCGCCGGTCCGGCCTGCGGCCGTCGACGATGAAGGCGCCGACGCCCATCACGTTGTCGAGCAAGTCGACGGAGGGAATCGCGGTCACGCATTCGCGACGCTTGCGCAGCGCCACGTAGGAGTAATTCCACTTGCCGGTCGTGATGGCGAACACCGGCGTGAAATCCATCACCACGGTCCACGAGATCGTCATGATGTTGTCTTGCCCGCCATCGTGCGTGGTCACGAGAATCACGGATCCTGATTGACGGCTCTGGGGGCCACCCCGTAAGCAGATTCCACGTCTGCGATGCACCGACTCGGCACGCATAGCGCCACTGCGCGCACCGGCTTCGTGCGTCCACCTGATCGCAGTGGTGCGTGACCCCGCGCGCTGCCGGCCATGCCGGCATGCCTGAGCGCGCCGCCGCCCCGCCAACGCAGGCCGAGCGCCCGTCCTGGTGACATTGGCACGCCTCTTGCTCATCACCCCAGTTGATTACAGCCGCTTGAATGCAGATCAACCTACTTGAATTCAATGAAAGGGGAATAACCGTGGGCATTAAGAAGCTTTCGAAGGTTATGGGACTCGCAGCGCTCAGTTGGTCATTGCTGGGGGGGTCGGCGTTCGCGAAGGACGTCGTCAAGATCGCGTTCATTGGACCGCTGACCGGCGGTGTGTCGTCGGTCGGCCTGGGCGGCCGCGACTCCGCAGACCTCGCCGTACGCCTGCGCAATGCGAACCCAAAGTCCAAATATCAGTATCAACTGGTAGCGTTCGACAGCGAATGCAAACCGAACATTGGCGTGCAGGTCGCGACGCAGGCCGCATCGGACGAAAGCATCGTTGCCGGCGTGACGAATTTCTGTTCGGCCGTGGCGATGGCGAGCGTGGACGTGTACCACCGCTTCCACCTGCCGATCATGGTGTGGGGCGCCGTGCTTCCTGATGTCACCTACGGCAACAACTACAAGGAAGTTCACCGCATTAACGGCACCATGATCAATCAGAACGATGTTGCCGCAAAGTTCATGACGGGTCTCGGCTACAGGAAGTTCGTGATCATTCACGACACGACCGACTACGGCAATGGCCATGACAAATACTTCAGCGCCGCGCTGACCAAGGACGGCGGCAAGATTCTCGCCGACATTGGCGTATCGGCCGACCAGCAGGACTTTACGACGGAATTGACCAAAATCCGCGAGCTGAAACCCCAGGTCGTGTATTTCGGCGGGTTGACGCCGGTCGGCGTACGCATTCGCACGCAGATGGAAAAGCTCGGCATCAAGGCACAGTTCGAAGGCACCTCGGGCATCAAGTCCGACGCTTACATCAGCGGCGTCGGCCCGGCCTTGGCCGAAGGCTCGTTGTCGTTTCTCGAAGGCGCACCCACCGATAAGCTGCCGGGCGGCGCCTATTTCCTCGCCAAGTACAACGCCCAGAAATACGCCGAACCGCCGGAAGCTTATGGCGCATTTGCGTTCGCCGCGACCAACCTGATCATCGATGCCGTCGAGAAAGACGGCCCGAACCGCAACAAGGTGCGCAACACGCTGAACAAGACGGCGAACGCCGATACCATCATCGGCAAAGTCACATTCGACGATCATCGCCAGAACATCGTGCCGCTCATTACCAAGTACGTCGTGCAGGACGGCAAGTGGGTGGTCTGGGAGGACAGCCAGTACGCGAAGGGCCAACGCAAGCTGAAGGGTCTCTGACCTGCTGAGCCGCGCGGCGCTGCCTACGCGCCGCGCGCCTGGATGATCTGCTCGATGAGGTAATGATGAACGCGTTAGGGCAGTACTTAGTCAACGGGCTAATGCTCGGCATGGTCTACGCCATGGTCGCGGTCGGTTTCACCCTGTTTTTCGGCGTGCTCGACGTGATTCAATTTTCACACGGCGACGTGTTGATGGTCGGTGCGTTCGCCGGCCTGGCCGCGTCGCTTGGCGTTTCGGCGCTCGGCATTGGTTCGCCGTGGCTGCAACTGGTGGCGGTGGTGGCGTGCGCCACCATCCTGACCGGACTGTTGGGCGCGGCCATCGCTCGCTTCCTGATTCTGCCGCTGCATCGGGCGCCACCGCTCAATACCCTGCTGGCAACCTTGATGCTCGGCTCGGTACTGCGCGAATGCGTGCGCCTGTTCTATCCGGATGGCGCCAATCCGAACACGTTTCCGGCGCTGCTGCCCGGGTCGTCGGTACAGCTCGGCGGCTTTGCGCTGCGCGTCGATAACATCATTCTGCTGCTCGCCGGACTCGCCGTGATCGTCGGCTTGCATCTGCTGATTACGCGGACTCGGCTGGGCCTGTCGATTCGCGCCGTCGCGCAGGACGGCGAAACCGCACGGCTGATGGGCATCAACTTCGGCGCAGTGGTACTGCTGACGTTCGGCCTGGGTTCGGCCATCGCCGCGCTGGCCGGCGTAATGAATGGTCTCTATTACAACGAGATCAACTTCAACGAAGGGCTGCTGCTTGGCGTCATCGGATTCTCGGCGGCCATTCTGGGCGGTCTAGGCAACATCTACGGCGCCATTCTCGGCGGCTTCCTGTTCGCGGGTCTCGAAGTGCTCGGGAGTGCCGCGCTGCCGACCCTGGTGCCCGACATTCCCAGCGCCTACAAGGACGTATTCGCGTTTGCTGTGGTCATCGTGCTGATGACCTGGAAGCCGACCGGACTGATTGCTGAACAAATGAGTGAGCGAGTATGAGCACGATGCCCCCCTCCCACGCGGGCAGCCGCGGCAGCGTTGCCCTGCAGATCGCGCTGGCCGTTGTCATGACCGCCTATCTATGGCTGTTCCTGCAGGCCAAGTCGCAAATCGAGGTGTGCGTACTGCTGGCGCTGGCGGCCGCCGCAGTGTTTGCCGCGAGCCGCTTCGGCCTCACCCGGCGCATCGAGGCCGCGTCGCGCGCGAGCCCCGGAGCCGGGCCGTGGTGCGCGCTGCTCGCCACGCTGGCACTGATAGCCGCGTTCTACGATGTGCACTATGTGCTGCTGCTGATCTGCACCGTGTTGCTCTTCTCGACAGCCTGCCTCGGCCTGACAGTGCAGTTCGGTTACGTCGGCATCGCGAATTTTGCCGGCGCCGCATTTTTCGGCATCGGCAGCTATACGATCGCCGTGCTGGCGGCCCGCACCGGCATATCGCACCTGTTGCTGATCTTGCTCAGCGGCGTGGTGTCGGCCGCGATCGGCTCGATCCTGATTCTGCCGGTCCTGCGTACGCGCGGCCATTATGCGGCGCTGGTGACGATCGCATTCGGCGTGCTGTTCCACACATTCGTCGAGGTCAACAACGTGCTGGGCGGTCCGCAGGGGCTGCGCCTGCCCGGCATCGCGACATTCGGTTATGCGTTCAACGACGGGTTCGAACTGTTCGACCAGGATGTCTCCTTCTACGTCCCCTACGCACTGCTCAGCCTCGTGATCTTCGGCGCGGCGTATATCACGATCAAGCGGCTCGAGCGATCCTGGATCGGCTTGAGCATGGATGTCGTACGCACCGACGAGACGGCCGCTGCGGCCTTCGGGATTCATATTGCGCGCTGGAAAGTGGTCGCCTTCATGCTCGGCAATTTTCTGGCTGGCGTAGCCGGCAGCGTGTACGGAATGATGATCGGTTTCGTGTCGCCCGACAATTTCACCTTCAGCGATTCGCTGCTGCTGGTGTCGATCGCGGTCCTCGGCGGCCTGGGCAATCCACTCGGCCTGGTGCCGGCCGCCTTCATCGTTCTGGTGCTGCCGCAGAAGCTGCAGTTTATCCAGGAGTACCGCTTCCTGTTCTACGCGGCGGTCGTGATCGCGATTCTGCTGTTCCGCAATGACGGACTGTTGCCGCGCCGGACCCGCCAATTCTTCAATAACGAGGCGTCGCGATGAGCGCAAACTCCCCTCTGGTGCAAGCGCAGGACGTGACCATGCGCTTTGGCGGGCTGACCGCGCTGGATAACCTCTCGCTCGATATCCACGCGGGCGAAGTGCTGGGCCTGCTCGGGCCGAACGGCTCGGGCAAGACCACCTTCTTTAATGTACTCACGGGTATCTACAAGGCGAGTGCCGGCGCGATCCGCTTCCAGGACAAGCTCATGACCGGCCTGAGCCCGCAGGAGATTTACCGCGCGGGAATCTCCCGTACGTTTCAACGCTCGCGCCTGTCGTTGCCGCTGACCGTATTCGACAACATCGTCATAGGCGACTATCAGCACCTGCGGCACGATCTGTTTTTCAACCTGTTCCGGCGCGCGGCGTTTCGGGCCGAATATGAGCAAGCCGTCGAACGGGTGCGCCAACTGCTGGCGATTTTCAGCCCGCCGCTGCTCGAACGGTTGTTCGAGCCGGTCGGCACCTTCTCGATGATCGACCGGCGCCGCATCGAGGTCTGCCGCGCGCTGATGAGCGGCCCGCAACTGCTGTTGCTGGACGAGCCGTCGGCCGGCATGACGCACGACGAAACCCATGAACTGATGGACGATATTCTCGAAGTGCGCGGCAAGCTGCGCAACTTGACCATCGTACTGATCGAACACGAAATGAACGTCATCGAGCGCGTCACCGAGCGCTGCATCGTATTCAGCTACGGCAGGAAAATCGCCGACGGCGACTTCGCGCGGATCACCGCTGATCCCCTGGTGCAAACCGCCTATCTCGGGGAGGCCGCATGAGCCATCTGCAGATCCGTAATCTGCGCACGGGCTACGACAAGGTGGACGTGCTCCACGATATTTCAATCGACGTCGCGCCCGGCAAGATCACCTGCATTCTGGGAGCCAACGGCGCGGGCAAGAGTACGTTGATCCGGGCAATCCTCGGCTTGACGCCGCCGCGTGCGGGCCAAGTGCTGTGGGACGACACCGATCTGTGCGGCGAGAAGACCCATCGCATCATTGCCAGAGGCATCGCCTGCATTCCGGAGGGGCGCAAGGTGTTTCCCCGCATGAGCGTCGAGGAGAATCTCATGCTCGGCGCCTATCTCGAGAAGGGCGGTGCCCAGGTACGCGAGCGCATCGAGCGCGTCTACGGCATCTTTCCGCGCCTGCGCGAACGTGCGCGCCAGCTCGCCGGCACGATGTCGGGCGGCGAACAGGCGATGGTGTCGATCGGCCGGGGCCTGATGGCCGCGCCCCGGCTGCTGCTGATCGACGAGCCATCGCTGGGGCTCTCGCCGCTGTTCGTCAAGGAGAACTTCAAGGTCATCAAGCAGATCAACGAGCTCGGCACCACGGTGCTGCTCGTCGAACAGAACGCTCACCAGACGCTGGCGATTTCGCACTACGGCTACGTGTTGTCGCAAGGGCGCGTGGTGGCCTGCGGCACGGCGCAGCAGTTGACCGAAAATAACGAAGTGCGCGCGGCCTACTTCGCCTGAGCGCGCGGGCATGGGAAAAACCATATGACTGACATGCTGGCATTGAGCGTACGCGAACTCGCGCGTCGGGTAGCACAACACGCTTTGAGCGCCGAGGCGATCGTGCGCGCGTATCTCCAACAGATCGAGGCGCAAGAGCCCGTGTTGCACGCTTGGCAATATGTCGACGCGGCGCTGGCGCTCGCGCAGGCCCGCCGCATCGACGCGGCGGGTGCTGGCGGGCTGCTTGCCGGCGTGCCGGTCGCCGTCAAGGACATGATGGACACCGCCGATATGCCAAGCGGTTACGGCTCGCCGATCTACGCGGCACACCGGCCCGTGACCGATGCGGCGGCGGTGGCCGCGGTGCGCGCCGCGGGCGGGATCGTGCTGGGCAAGACGGTAACGACCGAATTCGCGACCTTCCAGCCCGGGCCGACCGTCAACCCTCGCTCGCCCGATCTGAGCGCACCGCACACGCCAGGCGGTTCGTCGAGCGGCTCGGCCGCCGCCGTGGCAGCCCGCATGGCGGCGGTCGCGTTCGGCACCCAGACTGCGGCGTCGATCGTGCGCCCGGCCTCGTTCTGCGGCATCGTCGGCTACAAGCCGACCTTCGGCACGCTGTCAAGCGCCGGGGTCAAACCGCTGGCACCGAGCCTCGATACGCTCGGCGTGCTGACCCGGCGCGTCGATGACGCGGCTTTTTTCGTGGGGGTTCTCGCGCAGCGCGAGTTCGCCATTGAAACAGCCAGCACGCTGCGCGTCGGCATCTGCCCGACGCCATACTGGGATGCCGCGACGCCGGCCAGCCGGCAGACGCTGATCGATGCGGCGGGTTTGCTCGAGACAACCGGCGCCAAGATCGCCGACGCGGTGCTGCCGCACGCTTGCGACGATCTTGCCGAGGTGCAAGCCGCGATCATGGGCTACGAAGCATCGCTGGCCTATACGCCCGAGTGCCGCACGCACCTGAGCGATCTGAGCCAGCCGTTTCGCGAAGTGCTGGCCGCAGGCGCGGCGCTGGGCGGTGCGCGCTACGCGGCCTTGCAACGCCAGGCCGAGCAGGGTCGCCATGCGCTCGCGGCGCTGTTCGACCGGTTCGACGTGCTGCTGGCGCCGAGCGCGGCCGGCGAAGCGCCGGCGGGGCTGGCTTCCACCGGGGATCCGCTGTTCAGCCGCATGTGGACCCTGCTTGGCAACCCTTGCGTGAACGTGCCGGTCGGTCACGGCCCCGCCGGGCTGCCGATCGGCGTAACCGTGATTGGCCCGCGCTGGCGCGACGAGGCCGCGTTATCGGCCGCCGCGCGGCTCGAACAGGCCCTGGGCGCGGGCTGATGTGCCGCGCCCCGATTCCCTCAATTCAATAAACACAATCTCAGGCAATCACGATATGAGCAGTACCGACGTCAGTCACATAGCGGCCGATGCAGCGGCGCACGCACAGGATGCCGTCGCCAGCGGTCGCCTCAACGAAGCCATCGAAGCGTTGGCCGCGTTCGGCGGACGCAGCGACGGCGGTGTCTCCCGCGAAACATTGACCCCGCTGGATTTGCAGGCGCGACGCCATTTGATCGAGCGCGCCCGCGCGCTCGGCTGCGAGGTTCGTGTCGACGCGTGCGGTAATTTGTTTTTTCGGCGCGCAGGGCAGCAAGCGGACTTGCCGCCGGTGCTCACCGGCAGCCATATCGACACCCAACCGGTGGGCGGCAAACTCGATGGCGCCTACGGCGTGATCGCGGGGCTCGAGGTTATCCAGGCGTTGAACGATGCCTCCGTCGCCACCCGGCGTCCGGTCGAGGTGGTGGTTTGGACCAATGAGGAGGGGGCGCGCTTCGGACCCGGGGCCATGGGCTCGAGCGCATTCGCCAAGCCCGAGCGCCTGACCGGTTATCGTACCTCGCGCGACGCCGCAGGCGTCACCTTCGGCGCTGCGCTCGACGCCGCGCTGGCACAGGTCGGCGATGTCAACAGTTGCCCGCTCGGCCACCCGGTCCACGCATGCGTCGAATTGCACATCGAGCAGGGGCCTGTGCTCGAGGCGGCCAATGTCCCGCTGGGCGTCGTGACCGGCATCCAGGGCGTGCGGTGGTTCAGCGTCAAGATCTTGGGGGCTGCTGCGCACGCGGGCACGACGCCCATGGAGGTACGGCGCGACGCGATGCGCGCGGCAATGGCGCTGGCCAATCGGTTGTACGCATGCGCCGATGCGGCGCGCGCTCAAGGGTTGCGCATGACGCTCGGCCGGTGGCGGGTCGACCCGAATTCGATCAATACGATTGCCGGCGACGTGGAATTCACGGTCGACGCGCGCTGCGTCGACGAAGCGGTGCTGGCCGGCTTCGAAGCCTCGCTAAGGGATGCCGTGACCAATCTCGATGCGTCCGACGGCTATGCCGCCCAGGTGCAGAGCCTGTTTGCACGCGGCATGACGCGCTTCCCACCGGAGATGGCCGCCCTCATCGAACGCGGCTGCGCCCGTGCGGCCGCCAATGCGGGCGAGCAAGCGCCGATAAGGCTCACATCCGGCGCCTTCCACGACGCAATGTACGTCGCGGACGTATGTCCGACCGCGATGATTTTTGTGCCGAGCCGCGCGGGCATCAGTCATAATGCTGCCGAGTATACGGAGCCCCGCCAGCTTTATCTGGGCGCAAAGGCACTGGCCTATGCCGTGACCGAACTGGCTTGCCGGTAACCTCTCGAGCCAGTCCCATCATGAAAACATCCAACCGCGGCACCGAGACCCAACCCGCGCCGGACGACACGGCCACGCCCCAGGCGCTGCTCGGCGGCAGACTGCGTCACGCACGCCGCATGTCCGGCCTGACGCTGTTGCAGTTGGCGCAGAAGGCCAATTGCTCGGAAAGCCTGATTTCCAAGATAGAGAAAGGCAATACCACGCCTTCGCTGGCCACCCTGCATCGGCTGGCGGTCGCGCTGGAAACCAATATCGCCGCGCTGACCTCGCCGGCGGAACCCACCGGGGGGCCGGTGATGCGGCAAGGCGACCGACCCGTGATCCGCGGCGGAGGCATTGCGCTCGAGCGCGTCGTGCTGCCAACCCGAAACGGCTTGCTGCAGGCGAACATTCATATCCTCGATCCGGGCGAAGGCAGCGACGGGCAAATCGAGCACATCGGCGAGGAAGTCGGGTACGTCCTCGAAGGCACCGTCGAGCTGACTTTACGGGATGCGAGCTACATACTGCATGCGGGAGACGCTTTCACCTTCACCAGCGAGACGCCCCACGGCTATCGCAATGCGGGGGAGGCGACGGCCCGGATCCTGTGGGTCAATACACCGGCAACCTATTGAAAAGGATGCCGGTGGCACGACGGCGCGTTACACGCCTTCGACCAGTACGGCCCGATAGGTAGCGCCCTTGTAGCGGTGCTGCGCCACCTTCTGGTATTGCGCGCCGTCATACCATGCGCGGGCGGCATTCGTGTCGGGAAACTCGACGATGACGACGCCCTCGGGCGCCGCGCCCTCCAGCACTTGCTGCGCCCCGTAAGCGGCGAGCACCTTGATCGGGTGGCCTTTAAAGGTATCTGCCACCGCCGCCATATAGGCTTTGAGCTCGGTCGGATCCTGAGTACTCTCGCGTGTGAAAACGATGTAAGTTGCCATGCGTGACGCTCCTGATGAAGTGATGATGGGTAACGGACGGCGAGCGCGGCGTCCATTTGGCGGCCATCTCGAGTTCGCCGACGCCTCAATTCTCCCTAAACCCCCGCCGGCAGCTTGCTCGCCATCATCTTGCGCCTATCCAGCCTGCGGCCATCGACGATGAAGGTGCCGTCGCCCACCGCATGCACCACGCGCTTTTCCTTGCGCGTCGTGTCGACGTAGGCGGCCACGGCCTGCAGCACGACGATGTTGTGCTTCTCGACGATGTCGATGACCTGGCATTCGATATTGGCCAGACACTCCTTGATCAGCGGCGGCTTGACATGCCGGGCCGGCACGCGGGTGAGCTTGAATTTGGCGAACTTGTCGGTGTCGACGCCAGAGCAGGTGCCGATGCCCACCACCCTGTCGAGCAGATCGACGGTGGGAATCGCGATCACGCATTCGCGATGCTTGCGCAGCGCCGCGTAGGAGTAATTCCACTCGCCGGTCGTGATGGCGAACACCGGCGTGAAATCCATCACCATGGTCCACGAGATCGTCATGATGTTGTCTTGCCCGCCGTCATGTGTGGTCACGAGAATGACGGGCCCCGACTCCATCAGGGTGAAGGCTTTGCTGAGTTCGAGCTGACGCATCACGCACCTCCGATCGACAAACCGAGCCTGCCTGATGGATTGTACGCGTGGCGGAAACTGGATGTGCCGCCGTCGGCATACGCGATTTTCTGCTTGCGCGCCACGTATTTGACGGCACCTATATTCACACGCAATAAAGCCGCTCCGGCTGCGCCCTGCGCGGCGCACATCGGTGGCAGCCCGGCCGGCTGGAAAACTACCTGGCGTTGATCTTGTTTCAGTCAGTCCAATATCGCTTGCAGCCGGCCAAGTGCATTCTCCACCACTTCTGCTGGCGCGCGCTCGATCTTCTTCGCTCCGCGAGCTTCGAGATCCAGTGCGCGAACCATGTTCACCAAGGCAACGCCCTGAGTTTCGGTGCCGGAACCCGACAGCGGTACCGCGAAGCCGGCGAATCGGGCGAACTCGCCGCCCTGCGTGATTGGCGCAACGAGGGCGACGCCTAGCGCATTGAACAATGCCGTCGATAACACCAGGACGGGGCGAAAATCTCCCTGCTGCTCGCGACCTGCCGTCGGATTCAAACTCACGCGCACGATGTCGCCACGATCAAACTTGACGCGTCTCACCATATCTCACGACCTACCGGAGCACTCCCATGCCAAACCGCCAAATCGCTCGGCATCGACGCTTTCGGGTCGCACTGTGCGATGAGTTCGCTGAGCGCATACTTGCGCCGAGCCGGCTTCAGCATGAGCCCCTCCGGGCGCACATCCACAGCGAGCTTGTCGCCCAGCGCGACTTTAAGTTGATCAAGGAGCGCGGCCGGTAGCCGCACCGCTGCGCTATTGCCCCATTTTTGAATCGACAGTTCCATTGCACACCCCATGAAGTATAGCCATTGTAGATACGCAATGCTTTCAGGTCAAGTGCGTGCATCTACACCGGCGCGATGCAATTCCAACTGCTTCCCATGCCCATTGAGCGCGCCCAAATCCGGTTCCCCTTGGCGAATCCTCTAGCACGTCCGCTGCCCGCCCGACGGCGCCAGACGCGTCTGGGCGGGGGTAGCCGGCCGGTCCAGCGCACCGGACGAAAACAGTACGCCGCCGATCACGAATACCGCGCCGAGCCCTTGCGCCAGGGTCACATGCTCGCCGAGGCTGATGGCGATGACCATCGTGAAGATCGGCACGAGGTCGAAGAACACCGCGGTGCGCGCCGGGCCGATGGTGCGGATGCCGTTGTTCCACCACAGATAGGCCATCACCGAGCCGAACAGGGCCATCACCGCGAGCGCCGCGACGTTCGGCGCGGCCGGCACCGGCAGCGTGCCGCCGTGCGTGGCCATGGCCAGGCCGGTGATTGCCGCACCGCCGATCAGCATGGTCGCCGTGGTGGTCTGCAGCGCCGACAGTTGCCGGATGAAGCGCTTGCCGACGATGCTGTAGACGGCCCAGCACAGGTTACCGAGCAGAATCAGTCCATTGCCGCGGCCCAGGGTGAAATGCGCCAGCATGCTCCATGCGCCGCCGGTGACCACGGTCACCACGCCGGTGAAACTGAGCGCGAGGCCCAGCACCTGGCGCCACGAGATCCGGTCGCCGATCACCAGCGCGGTGAGCACCACGGTGATGGTGGGGTTGAGCGTCATGATCAGCGAGCCGTCGACCGACGAGGTCGTCTGCAGCCCATAGAAAAACGCCACGTTGAAGCCGAAGATGCCGAGCAGCGCCATCACGGCCAGCGGCGCCAGATTGCGGCGCACGCCCGCCCAGTCGATCCCCTCCTTGTAAAAGGTGTAGGCCGCCATTACCGCGCCGGCGGCAATGAACCGCCAGGCGGCCGCGGCCAGCGGGTCCATCGCATGCACGACGTATTTGCCGAGATTGAAGTTGGCGCCCCAGAAAAGCGTGCTCAAAACGAGTGTCAGATAAACCAGGCTCTTTTTCATGATGACCCCCTGTTAGCGAAGACAGGGGTATTATTTGTTTTTCGAATTTGAAAATCTACGCAAATAAATTGAATATCATTTTTCAAAAATGAATGACTGGAACGATCTCCGCTATTTCCTGGCGGTGGCCCGTACCGGCGGCCTGTCGCCAGCCGCCGGCGAGCTGGCGGTGAGTCCGGCAACGGTCTCGCGCCGCATCGATGCGCTGGAACATGCGCTGGGCCTGACGCTGTTCCTGCGACGGCAAACCGGCTATCTGCTCACGGACGAGGGCGAGCGCCTGCTGGCGAGCGCCTTGCCGGTCGAACAGGCGATGCTGGGCTTCGAGCGGCAGGCCGAGGGGGTGGGAAAGCAGGCCGAGCAACTGTCGGGCACGGTGCGGGTGGCGGTGCCGGAGACGCTGGCCTCCTACTGGATCGCACCGCGTCTGAAGGCGTTTTTGGCGCAATACCCGAAGCTGCGCGTGGAACTCATCGTCGGCGTGAATTACGTCAACCTGTCGCGCCGCGACGCCGACATCGCCGTGCGCATGGCCGCGCCGACCCGGGAAGAAGAAGGCGAGTACATCGCGCAACCGCTCGGCGGCCTGCCGTTTGCCGCGTATGTCGCGGCCGGCATATCGAGCGCCGACCAGGATTGGCGCACCCTGCCCTATCTGGCCGGCGACGATTCGTGGTCGCACCTGGCCATGACGAAATGGCTGCGCGCCACCTTCGCCGGCCAGCCGCCCGCGCTGGCCAGCAACAGCATGAACGTGCAGTACATGGCAGCCTGCCAGGGGCTCGGCGTGGTGGTGTTGCCGACCTTCGTCGGCGATGGCGACGCCCGTCTGCGGCGCGTCGAGCCGGGCCATCACATTCTGTCGCGCGAGTTATGGATGATGATCCATCGCGACCTGCGCGCCAGTGGGCGCATGAGTGCGATGCGCGAGTTTTTGACGACGATTTTCCGGGCGGACCACAGCGGCATCACGACGGGCGCGCCCCGGCCGCGGGCGCGTTGACAGCGGGGGCGCCGTCACGCGCCCGCGCCATGCTCAGGGGCGATTGCCGCCCTCGGGCCCGAAGAAAATGACCCAGGTCCGAAAGTCGGCGCTGAAGGTCTCGAAGCGATGTTCGACGTGCGCCGGCACGAACAGCACGTCACCGGCGGTAAACGCGCATACCTGGTCGGCGCGGCGAAAGGTGCCCGAACCCGACGAGACGATGTACAACTCGTCGCGCGTATGCGGCGACTGCGTGTCCGTCCCGCGTGGCGCGAACAGTTCCACCGAGACATCGCCCCGCTCGAACAGCACGGCAAACGGCACCGGCAGGCTCGCCAGCGCACGCGAGGCGTCGGCCTCGGAAATTTTCAGAAGGTCGTCGTTCGGCGTTGCCGCCATGTCGGTCCCTCCGGCGCCCTGCGAGCGGGCCCGTTCACAGACTTACAGCGCGTGCTGCACCGTGCGCGCCGAATCCGAAATGTCCTGACCGAAACCGGCCACCGTGTTGCAGCCGGCCAGCGACAGGAGCGCACCGGCCAACAGCAGTAATGCGATACAACGCTTGAACATAGACCCCTCATGCATGACAAGTTAACGGTGTTGGTCAGCATGGTAGGCAAATCCGCCGGCAGGCTCAAGTCATAAATGGCGGGCGCCGCCATCAGCGCCCGGCAGCGTAGACACGGCGACCGGTTTCGTCCAGCACGTCTTTGCGCGCCTGCGGGCTGAGGCCGGCGGTGGCTGCAAGCGCATGGTTGACCATGTCGGCATACGGAATCATCGTGTTGCCCATGTCGGAGCCCCACATCACATGCCCGGCGCCGAACAGATGCACGGCGCGCTCGACTTGCCCCCGCATCAAAGCCTTGTCGTAATGCACCCGCGCGAAGTTCTCGGTGGTCACCTTCAGATAGACATTGCGATGCTGGGCCAGGGCGGCATACGAGGCGTCGAAGCCATAGCTGGGTGCGCCGATCGGCGCGGGCCACGCGCAATGGTCGAGGACGATCCTGGCGTGCGGGAAGCGCTCGGCCAACTGGCCGATGTCGTGCAGGAATCGTGGATCCGGGCTGCGCGGATACGGCATCAGTTCGACCACCAGACGCGCCTGGTCGGCGACTTGCCACAGGCGCAACATGCCCTCGCTGGCCAGCCACGGGTAACTGCCATCGGGCGCGCGCTTGCCGATCTTGCGAAAGCCGGCCACGCCATGGGCTGCGGCCAGCCGCGCCAACTCGGCGGGCGCATCGGGCGTATCGGGATCGACGATCACTACCGGCGTGACCTTGCCGTCGCTGTGCGCGGCCACCGAAAGCAGATAACGGTTGTCGCTCCGATACGCGGCGCCGTACTGAATGCCCACGCCGGCCGCGACGCCCATGCGCCGCCAGTCGCTGTCCACACGCGCCGGGTCGTTCGGGTGATGGGCCGCGCGCGCGGTCATTACCGCCTCGCCCATATAAGCGTGCTGCGCATGCAGCGGGAACTGCACGAAATCGCTGCTGTAGAAATGGACCTGCGTATCGAACAGCGGAAAATCCACGCCGCGGGCCAGTGCCCGCGTCTGTCCCGCCAGCAGCGCACCGCACCACAGGCCGGCGCAAATGATGGTCTTTGCGAGTTTCATATTGTCTCCTCCATGTGCTTTTAATTGATCCGGGCGCGCGAGCGCATCAGGCGCCGGTTATCCCATCAGGTTCTTTTTGGCCGGCACCAGATACACGCCGATCAGATAGAGCGCGGCGAGCAGTCCCGTTGAAATCGCCAGCGCGACGGAAAGGTTCGCCGACAGGCGGGCGAGCAGCGAGACAATGACCGGCATCGAGCCGCCGAGGGCGAAGCCGATGTTCCATGAGATCGCCGTGCCGCTCGAGCGCAGCGCGGTCGGGAAGCGCTCGTTGAGCACGATCAGCAGCGGCGCGTAACAGAACGTGCCGACGCCGCTGAGCAATACCGCATACAGGCCGATCATGCGCAGATCGGTGGTCATCGACAGGCCGTGATACAGCAACGGAATGGCGATCAGCGACACCACGCCGTACACGGCCATCGCGCGCCGTCGGCCCATCACGTCGGACAGATAGCCGGCCAGCACCGAGGAGGCAATCACCACGAGCGCGGCCATGCTGAGAATGAGTCCCAGATCGGTCGGCTTGACGTGATCGACCAGTTTCATGAAAGTCGGCAGGTAGCCCGAGGTGAGGTACGACAAGCCGCCGCCCGCGGTGGTCAGCACAATGCACAGCAGTATGGTCGGCATGAAATGACCGAGCCGGGACGACTCAACGGCCTGCGCCGGCGAGGCACTGCGCCCATGCTTCGCGTCTTGCTGCAACGCCTCCCACAGCGGCGATTCATGCAGGCGCGTAAATACGAACAAGCCCAGGAACGAACTGATCAGCCCGGTGAAGAACATCACACGCCAGCCCCACACCTGGAAGCTCGGGCCGTGAAACACGGCGCTGACCAGCAGGAAGGCCAGCGAGGCGAACAGCTTGCCCACACCCGAGCCGCCGCCGGAGATGATCCCCGAGGCGAGGCCGCGCCGGCCTGGCGAGATCGACTCGGTGCCCAGCGTATGAGTGGAGGCCACCATGCCGCCCATGAAAACGCCTTGAATCAGCCGCAGTGCGAGAAACAGCACGGTGGCCAGGCCGCCGATCACCGCCACGGTCGGCAGCGTGCCCATCAACGCGGTCGACAGGCCCACGCCAGTGGCGGCCACCACCATCGAGCGCCTGCGGCCGTTTTTGTCGGCATAGCGGCCGAACAGATAGCCACCCACCGGACGCATGATAAGGGTCGCCGTGAAGGCGGCATACACACCGGCCAGCGACAGCATCTGCTGCCCCGACGGGAAGAAAACCTTGGCCAGAATCGGCGCGACATACAGCAGAATGAAAAGATCGAATAGATCGAAGGCCCAGCCAAGGCCTGAAAAGGCGATGGCCGCAACGACCTGCCGCTGTGTCAGCGCCGGGCGTGCCGGCGCGTTGAGCGTTGCTTCCAAGGTGATATCTCCTCGCTTGTTATGGATGAAGCCTGTGCCCCGGGAGCGCGCGTCGCTCCCGGGCCCCCGGATAATGCCTGATGCCCGGCCCGGCCGTCGCCACCGCCCGCGGCGAGTTGCCGCCGCGGCGCGGATCGCGAGCGTCGGCGCGGGCTGGTTTAGAACGTGTGCCGCACGCCGACCCCGTAGGTGCTGCCCGCGCCCTGGCTCGTCAGCTTGTCGAACGAATACACCGCATAGACGTCGGTGCGCTTCGAGAAGTGATAGTCGTAGCCGGCCGATGCGGTGTTGCGGATGTAGCCGCCATTGCGCGGCGCGGTCTTGCTGGTGCGCGCCCATTCAAGCAGCACCGCGCTGTTGTGCGCCACCGGCACTGAGGCGCCCAGCTCGTACGTATGCGAAGTGGCCTGCGCGCCCTCGCTGTTGGTCGAGACGAACGCGCCGTACAGCTTAACGAGCTTGAAGTCATAGGCGGCGCCGGCCAGGTAGACGTCCTGCTGCACCACCGGGGCCACCGCCGACATGCGGTCGCGCTGCATCGACGCCACCGCGGTCAGACCGCCATGCTGATAGCTGGCATGCAGGCCGAGGTTGTTGTCGCCGCCCTGCCCCGCGACATTGCTCACGCTGTAGAACACCGAGCCCGCCAGGCCATGCCAGTTGGGCGTGCGGTATTGAACGCCGTTGTTCCACACCGTGTCGCCGATGATGTTGCCGCCATAGGTGGCAATGAAGGTCTGCATCACCAGCGGCGAGAACACCACCGAGCCGCCGAACGGATTGACCTTCTGCATGTTGAGGTAGGTGGGATTGGTCTGGCGCCCGAAGGTCAGCGTGCCGTAGGCCGGATTGGTCAACCCCACGTAGGCATTGCGCGACCAGAACGGATCGGTGCTCTTGCGCCCCATGTCGCCGTTGTTGGGCTGAAAGAAGCTCTCCAGCGCGAAGATCGCCGAAGTGCCGCCGCCGAGATCCTCACGGCCGCGCAACCCCCAGTAAGAAGTCGTCAGGCCGCCGCTGCCCTCCTGCACCACGCCCGACGACATGCCGCTGCGCTTGAGGTTATCGACGTACACGCCGATCAGGCCGTAGACCTGCACCGAGCTGGTCGGAATCGCCGCCTGCGCGGCCGCGCCCAGCGAGGTACCCATCAGCAGCGCGCCGGCCAGCGCGCTCAGGCCGAGCCGCTGTGCCCGTGCGAGTGTTTTGTTCATGCTGTCTCCTTGCGTTATAGATTTGTGGTGCTGCGTGTTGCGTGTTGCATGCTGTATTGCCCGCCCGCGCCCGTCCTGGCGTGGGCGCGACTGCCCCCCGGCGAGCCAGTGTCGTGCCCGCCTGTTCGGCCGTCACTGCCGTGCGTCAGATCGCCTCGAACCCATACAGGCGGGCCGGATTGGTCACCAGCAACCGTTCGCGCAGTCCCGCGTCGTCGCAAAAGCGGAACATCAGGTCGACCAGCTCGCCATCGTTGGGCATGTCTTTCGAAATATTCGGATGCGGCCAGTCGGTGCCCCACAGCACGCGATCGGGCGCGGCCTCGATCAACGCGCGGGCGAACGGGATGGCGTCGTCGAACGGGCGGCGCCCCACCGAGACGCGCTCGCTGCCGCACACCTTGACCCACGCGAGCGGGTTGCGCATCAAGCCGAGCAGGCGCTGGAAAGACGGCTGATCGGTACCGGCCTCGGCTCTGATGCGGCCCATGTGGTCGATCACGAACGGCACGCGAATGCGATCGATACGCTCGGCGTAGGTCACGATGTCCTGCGCGTCCAGATGCAGCACGACGTGCCAGCCCAGCGCCTCAATACGCCGCAGCACGCGGTCGAACACGTCGAGGTCGGGCGCGCCGCCCAGGTGCGCGACGAAGTTGAAGCGCACGCCGCGCACGCCCTGCGCATCCATCTGCGCCAGCGCCTCGTCGGTGACGTCGCCATCGACGATCGCCACGCCGCGATAGCGGCCCTGGCTGCGCTCTATCGCATCGAGCATCGCGCGGTTGTCGGTGCCGTGGCAGCTGGCCTGCACGATCACGCCGCGCGAGATGCCCAGCCAGTCGTGCAGTTTGACCAGGCCCTCATACGGCGCATCGGGCGGCGTGTAACTACGGTCGGGCGCATAGGGAAATACGTTGCCCGGGCCGAACACGTGGCAGTGCGCGTCGCACGCCCCGGCGGGCAGCGCATGAGCCGGTTTGAGCGGATTCGGATCGGGCGGCAGGCAGGATTTCAATGTCATCGGATCTTCGTTCTATTCGATCGGGTTAATCGGTGAGTCAGGAATCGAGTTCGTCGAGCGAGGCGACGTAGCGCAGCCCCATTTGCGCCAGGCGCTCGCGCATCTGGTAGATGTCGAGCCCCAGCTCGCCGGCAGCCAGGCGGGCCCGCTTCTCCTCTTCGAGGGCCACGCGCTTCTCGCCTTGCGCGGCGACCGCTTCGACGCGGCTGTGCGGCACCACCACCACGCCGTCGTCGTCGGCGACGATGGCGTCGCCCGGCGTGACCAGCGCACCGCCGCACACCACCGGCACGTTGACGCTGCCGAGCGTCGCCTTGACGGTGCCGCGTGCGTGAATCGCCTTGGCCCACACCGGAAAGCCCATTTGCTCGAGCGTCGCGACATCGCGCACGCCGGCGTCGATCACCAGCCCGGCAACGCCGCGTGCGCGCAGCGAGGTGGCCAGCAGGTCGCCGAACATGCCGTCGCTGTTGTCGGTAGTGCAGGCGACCACCAGCACGTCGCCCGGCTGGCATTGTTCGACGGCGACGTGCAGCATCCAGTTGTCGCCCGGCTGCGCCAGCACGGTGACGGCGGGCCCGGCGATCGACGCACCGCGGTAGATCGGCCGCAAATACGCCTGCATCAAGCCGCTGCGCCCTTGCGCCTCGTGCACGGTGGCCGTGCCGAGCGCGGCCAGGCGGGCGGCGACCGACGCCGGGAAAGTCGGTTTGGTGGTAACGACGACAGGGTTCATGACAGGCCGTCCGTGACTTGGGGGAAGACGCGCTGATAGCCTTCCGCGTAAGTGATCTTTTGATCGGAATTGCGCGAAGCCTGCACGCCGCGCTGCAAGGCGACCCGCGTGTAGTACTCCCAAAGATGCTCCTGCGCGGCCATCAGTTCGAAGGCGCGACGCTTTTGCTCCCAGACTTCGTCGATGCCCAGCAGCACCTGCGGCTTCCAGTTGCATTGCTCCGGCTGGTGCGGCTCGAACAGGAACACCGGCGGGGCGCCCAGCACCGCCTGCTCGGGGTTGTGGCCATGCGCCTGCGCGACGATGCGCGCTTCCTGCGCGAGATGGGCCGCCAGCGGGTGGTCGAAGTTGTATGGGTCTTGCAGCGAGTGAGTCAGCACGAACGATGGGCGCAGCGTGCGGTACAGATCCACCAATTGATACAGCAGTTCGTCGGTCGCGCGCATCGGATAGTCGCCGGCGTCGAAAAACACCGCCTCGGCGCCCAGCAGCTCGGCCGCGCGCGCGGCTTCGCCGCGCCGGTTCTGCTTGACGTGCTCCAGCGTCATGCCCGGCTGGCGCCACAGCTTGGCCGATTCGCCGCGCTCGCCGAATGACAGACAGGTCACGCAAACGCGCCAGCCACGCTTGGCATACAGGGCGATCGCACCGCCCGCGCGCCACACGAAATCGGCCGAATGCGCGCTGACCACCAGCGCCGTTTTGTTAGTGACTTGCATGTAGGCTCCTCAATGAGATCGATCCGCGCGCCGTCGATACGCTCGGGCGAACGCGCCGGAGTTGTGGGTTGACGGGTCAGCGGCGCGGCGGCACTTCGCCGCGCATCAGCAGACGCGCGGTGCGCAACAACGCGGCGCGCCTGACCTCGGGCTGGCCGCCGGCGGCGCCGCGCGCGAGCGACAAAGCCACGGAAAATTCGCCGCTCGGATGCTCGACCGAAATCAGCTTGTCGTCGCCCGGCGGCAACTGCGCCACCGCATGCGCGACCGAACCCTCGAGCACGGCCGCGGTGGCCACCGTGACCGCGCCCAGCACGCCGATGGCGGCATGGCAGTCGTGCGGAATGAAAGTGCGGGTGCACAGCGTGCCGCCATTGACCGGCGGCGCCACCAGGGTGATTTTCGGCACCACCTTGCCGGCCACGTCGCCCAGGTTCATCAGCGGTCCGGCGGCCAGGCGCAGCGCGTTCAGGCGCGCCTTGAGTTCGGTGTCGGCGTTCAGGCGCTCGCGCGATTCGTAGCCGGTCAGGCCGAACGCGGCGGACGGCACCACCATCACCGGCATGCCGTTGTCGATGCAGGTCACGGGCACGCCATCGATGAAATCCACCACGCGGCCGGTCGGCAGCAGGCTGCCGCACACCGAGCCGGCCGTGTCGAGAAAATTCAGCGTGACCGGCGATGCCGTGCCGGGCACGCCGTCGATGCGCGCATCGCCTTCATAGGCCGGCTCGCCGCCGGGTGTGGCAAAGGTCGACTCGGCGATCATGCCGGTATTGATGGTGCGAATGCGCAGCGTGGTGGCGTCGCCGCGCGCGGCCAGCAGGCCGAACTCCACGGCGGCCGGTCCGGCCGCGGCCAGCATGTTGCCGCAGTTGGGGGTGGTGTCGACGCGGGCCTCGCGCACCGCTACCTGGGCAAACAGAAAATCGAGGTCGGCCGCGCCGTCGCTCGAGCGCGCCAGAATGCCGACCTTGCTGGTCAACGGATCGGCGCCGCCCAGGCCATCGATCTGCCGCGCGTCAGGCGAGCCCATCGCCGCCAGCAGCCAGCGGTCGCGCTCGGCCACGTCCTGCGGCAAATCGCTCGCCAGAAAAAACGGCCCCTTGGATGTCCCGCCTCGCATCAAAAGGCACGGCACGCCACGCGTCATGTCCTGTCTCCCGCCTTGCTATTTATCGATGGGGGCCATTGTGGCAGCGGACATGAGTCGCTACTATTGGCATACGTAACTACCTGATATACCAATTTGACATATCTCAGCCGGCACGCTGGGGCGAGGTTGGAGATGGATTTAAAGCAATTGCAGGCTTTCGTGCACGTGGCCGAGCTAGGCAGCTTCACCCGTGCCGCGACGATTCTGGACACCACGCAGCCGGCCTTGAGCCGGCAGGTACGGCAACTGGAAGTGGAACTGCATCAGCATCTGCTGGTGCGCAACGGGCGCGGGGTCGCGCTGACCGAAGCGGGGCAGCGGCTGCTCGCGCACGCCCAGGGCATCCTGCAGCAGGTCGAGCGTGCCACCGACGATCTCGAGAGCCTGCGCGGCACGCCGGGCGGCCAGTTCAATATCGGCCTGACGCCCAGCGTGGCCAAGATCGCCACGGTCGAGATGATTCGACGCTTTCGTGCCAGCTTTCCGGCCGCCACCATCACCGTCAACGAGGCGCTCTCGAGCTATCTGGTGGAGTGGCT
Organism: Pandoraea thiooxydans; assembly: GCF_001931675.1. Taxonomy (NCBI): domain Bacteria; kingdom Pseudomonadati; phylum Pseudomonadota; class Betaproteobacteria; order Burkholderiales; family Burkholderiaceae; genus Pandoraea; species Pandoraea thiooxydans. Next base: position 3,814,946 of record NZ_CP014839.1, read on the forward strand.
GATGATGGGCCGTATCGACGCGGCCGTCATGTACGACACGGCCGACACCCCCATGATCGACAAGCGCGGGCTGTTCGCCGAAGAACTCTTCCTGATCGGCTCCAGCGAGGCCGCCAGGACAGCGGCCAGGCGCGCGCCGGGCGCCGTGCAGCTCAAGGACATCGGCCAGTACCCGCTGGTGATCCCGGGGCGCATGCACGCGATCCGGCACATTGTCGAGACGCGGGCCGCGGAGCTGGGCGTCAAGCTATCGATCGCCCTCGAGGTCGACGCGGTATCGTCGATTCTCGACCTGGTCAGCGAAGGCTACGGCTACGCGGTGCTGCCGCTCAATGCCACCAGCAGCGATCCGCTCAAGCGGCAGTTCACCGTCGAGCGCCTCACGCATCCGACGCTGTTCAGCCAGCTGGTGGTCGCCACCAGCGCGCTGCACCCGGTCTCGCATCTGGCCAGCCGCGCCATCGCGATGATCGAGCACGACGTGTTGCCGCTATACACGGAGCCGCGACGGGTCACCTAGCGGGCTGCCGCCAGACTCACGCGGCGCGACGCCAGCCGCGCCGCACCTTCAGAAACACGCGATAACCGGGCTCGAGTATCCACAACACCGGCCCGGTGCCAAGCAGGCGGCCGAGCCACGCCCAGCGCGGCAAGTTCAGCCAAAGCGTCGTGAAAGCCGCCGCGCCGCTGACCAGGCTGCCGTCGGCGCGGCGCAGATGCAGCCGGGCCAGCGCAGCTTCGCGCGTCAGGCCAGGGCCGAGCGCCTCGGCCGGGCAACACGTGACGTCGACCCACCGCACCGCGTCGGCGCCCGGCTGCCGGCGATACATCGCAATTTCCCGCGAACAGACCGGGCAGGCCCCGTCGTAGTAGAGCGTGGGGCGCGTCGAAGGAATTTCTTCTGGCATGGCAAATTCCATTAAATCGAATTCACATACAACTCAATAAGCGCGACTTTGTTGTCTTCATCTGTGTAAAATAACTCAAAATCAACTCAACATTACCATGAATCGACCCAAGCGAGAGCCGGCGGCAAGGACGGATGCACCTCCGGGAGCATCCTCGGCAACGACATTTCGCAGCGGCACCGTGGCACGCCTGGCGCGCATGCCGGTGGCCACGCTGCGCATCTGGGAGCAGCGCTACCAGGCGGTGCAGCCGGCTACCGCGCCATCGGGGCACCGCCTGTATGGGCCCGCCGACGTCGAGCGCGTGATCCTGCTGCGGCAACTGACCGACCTGGGACATGGCATCGGCGCCATTGCGGGCTTGAGCACGAAGCAGTTGCAGGAGCTCGTCAACCAGCCAGGTTCATTGCAGGGCACCGCGCGCCCGTCGGCGGCGATGCGGATGGTGGTGGTGGGCCCGGCGCTGGCCGCACGCCTGCAGCGCCCAGCCGTGTCGCAAGGCCTGGCAAAGCCCGCGCGAGTCGTCGCCACGTTCGACTCGCTGGCTCAAGCGGCACAGGCCGCGCAGGGCAGCGCCGACCTGCTGATCTGGCATGCGCCGGCATTGCACGATGACGTGCCGGCCGAATTGCAGGCCGCCCGACGCGCCTGGGGCATGCCTCGGGTCGCGGTGATCTATCGCTTTGCCGGCAGAGCGGCGACGCAGGCCTTTGCACAGGCGGGCGTCGTCGCGGTGCGCGAGGCGGCCGGCGACGAGGCGCTCGGCGCGTGGCTGGCGTCGATGCAAACGCCATCGGCAGCCAGTGCCGCGCAAGCGCGTGCGCCCATCGAGCCTCACGTCGCGATGCCGCCACGCCGCTACGACGACGCCACCCTGACTGCCATCGCCGGCCTGCCGCCGACGCTGGCCTGCGAATGTCCGCGTCATGTCGCCGAACTGTTGATGCAGGTGTCGAGCTTCGAGGCGTACAGCGCGAGTTGCGTGAACCGCAGCGACGCGGATGCCGAACTGCATGCGTATCTGCAGCAGGTTGCCGGCGCGGCCCGGGTGCTGTTCGAGTCGGCCATGGAGAGCCTCGCGCGCCATGAAGGCTTACGACTGCGCTGAGCGGACATCGGCACCTCTCATGCCTACCCGAACTGCGAGGCCGGCCCCATGAGCTATTCGGTCGTCTGGTTCAAGCGCGACCTGCGGGTGCACGACCACGCGCCGCTGATCGACGCCGCGCAGCGCGGCCCGCTGCTTTGCCTGTACGTCGTCGAGCCGTCGCTCTGGTCGCAGCCCGACTGCGCGTTGCAGCATTACCTCTTTCTGCGGGAGAGCCTGCGCGATCTGTACCGGCAATTGCGGGAGTGCGGCGCCGAACTCCAGATCGCCGTGGGCGAGCTCACCGGGGTGCTGGCACGCCTGCATGCGGCCAGCCCGTTCGAGCGCCTGCTGTCGCACGAGGAGACCGGCAACGGCCACACGTTTGCACGCGATCGGGCGGTGGCCGACTGGTGTGTCCGGCATGGGGTGACGTGGCAGGAGTGGGCGCAACACGGCGTGGTGCGGCGCCTGCCCACGCGCGACGTCTGGCACGCGCGGTGGCAGGCGCATATGCATGCGCCCTGTCTGCCTGCGCCCGCCCCAGGCAGCCTGCAGGGCCGCGCGCTGCCGTGGCCGGCGCAGCCCTGGCCCGACCCGCAGGCGCTGGGGCTGGCCGAGCACGACCCGCCCCGCCGCCAGCGCGGCGGACGCGCTCTCGCGTTGCAGGTATTGCAGGCGTTTCTGCAAGAGCGCAGCCAGCGCTACCGCGGCGGCATCTCCTCGCCGCTGGGGGCAGCCACCGCCTGCTCCAGACTCTCGCCCTATCTGGCCCTGGGTTGCCTGGGCATGCGCGAGGTGGTGCAAGCCACCGAGCAGCGCATGCGGCAGCTCGAGGCGTGCGAGGCGCCCGGCGCGAGCTGGCAGCGGCAGGGGTTGGCCGCGTTCGTGAGCCGGCTGCACTGGCATTGCCACTTCATCCAGAAACTCGAATCCGAGCCGTCAATGGAATACCGGAACCTGCACCGGGGTTACGACGGCTTGCGCGAGGACGAATGGGACGACGCGCACTTCGAAGCCCTGGTGGCCGGACGCACCGGCTGGCCGATGGTCGACGCCTGCGTGGCGATGCTGCGCGAGACCGGCTGGCTCAACTTCCGCATGCGGGCGATGCTGGTGTCGGTGGCGGCCTATCCGCTCTGGCTGCATTGGCGGCCGGTGGGCCTGTGGCTGGCGCGCCAGTTCCTCGACTATGAGCCCGGCATTCACTGGAGCCAATTGCAGATGCAGGCCGGCACCACCGGTATCAACACAACGCGCGTCTACAACCCCATCAAGCAGGCGCGGGACCACGATCCGCAGGGGCATTTCGTGCGCCGCTGGCTGCCGGCCATGCGTCGGGTGCCGGATGCGTGGCTGTGGCAACCGTGGCTGATGCCGGCCGACTTGCAGGCGCGCTGCGGGGTACGCGTGGGCGAGGAGATTCCCGTGCCGCCGGTCGACCTGGAGAACGCGACGCGCATCGCCAAGGCGCGCGTGCACGCGCTGCGGGCTCGGCCGGAGGTGCGCGCGGCCAAGGCGGGCATCGTCGAAAAGCATGGCTCGCGCCTGCAGCGCGACACTGGCCGGCGGCCACAGCGCTCGAGTTCGGCAGCAACCGGGTCGGAAGCCAGGCAGCAAAGTCTGGACTTCTAACCATGCATAAAAAACCGCACTTGCCCGAGAAGCTTTGCCAGCACTGCGGCTTGCCCTTCGCCTGGCGCAAGAAGTGGCGCAACGTCTGGACCGAAGTGAAGTACTGCTCCGAGCGCTGCCGCCATGAGCACAAACGCGCCGGCAGCGGCAGGAGCGACACATGAGCACGGTGCTGTTCTGGTTTCGCAATGACCTCAGGCTGCATGACCAGCCAGCCTTGCACACGGCGTGTGCCGGCGAGCCGCGCTACCTGCTGCCCGTGGTTTGCCTGCCGGATCCGGACGAAATCACACCGTGGGGCTTCGCGCGCATGGGGCCGCATCGCCGCGGCTGGCTGGCCGATGCGTTGCATGACCTCGAGCACCAACTCACACGGCTGAATTGTCCGTTGCTGATATGCGCCGGGCCGCCCGCGACCACGCTGCCGCAATTGGCGCGCGCGGCGGGAGCCAGCGCCGTAGTGTGCGAAGAAATCGCCGCGCCGCAGGAACAGGCGGAAGTCGCTGCGCTGCGCGCCGCCGGGCTGCCGGTGCGCACCGTCTGGCAAAGCACCCTGCTCGATCCGGCCAGCCTGCCCTGGCCGGTGCAGGCGCTGCCGGCAAGCTTCACGCCGTTTCGGCAGGCGGTGGAACGGCTGGAGCTCGCGCCGCCCGCGCCGTTGCCGCCGCCGACGGCATTGCCGCCGTGGCCGCCTGGCTTCGAGCCGCCTGCATCGCTGCGCGTGGCGGCGCCGGCCGGCGCCGCTCGCCCGGCCGATGCGCGCGCATCGTTTCCCTACGGCCTTCCCGGGTGGCACGGCGGCGAGACCGCCGGGCTCGCGCATCTGGCACGCTACCTGGCGCGCGGGCTGCCCGCCACCTACAAGCAAACCCGCAACGCGCTGTGCGGCCTGGACTTCTCCAGCAAATGGTCGCCCTGGCTGGCCACGGGGGCGCTCTCGGTACGGCGCATCGTCGCCGAGCTGCGCCGGTTCGAGGCCGCGCATGGGGCCAGCGACGGCAGCTACTGGTTGTGGTTTGAGCTGTTGTGGCGCGATTACTTTCGCTTCGTGCATCTGCAGCATGGCGCGAAGCTGTATCGCGAGCGCGGACTGAGCGCGGCGCCATGTCGTCCGAAAAGCCATCTGCATGATGCGCGGGCCCTCGAGCGCTGGCGCCAGGCATCGACCGGCGCGCCGCTGATCGATGCGGCGATGCGCGAGTTGACGGCGACCGGTTATATGAGCAACCGGCTGCGCCAGGTGAGCGCAAGCTATCTGGTGCACGAGCTGGGAGCCGACTGGCGCGCCGGCGCCGCCTGGTTCGAGTCGCAGCTGCTCGATTACGACGTCTACAGCAACCAGGGCAATTGGCTGTATATCGCGGGCCGGGGCAACGACCCGCGCGGCGGACGCCGCTTCAATCTCGACAAGCAGGCTGCGGAGCACGACCCGCAGGGCACCTACCGGCAACGATGGAGCGCGCCATGAGCCGCACCGGCAACACTCTTCGCCTGATTCTCGGCGACCAGCTGAACCCCCGGCACTCGTGGTTCCGAACCGTCGATCCGCTGGTGATTTACGTGCTCATGGAGGTACGGCAGGAAACCGACTACGTGCTGCATCACGCGCAAAAGATCCTGGCCATCTTTGCTGCGATGCGCGACTTCGCCCGGCAGCTGCGCGCCGCCGGGCACCGCGTGCGCTACATCGCGCTGGACGATGCGAGCAACCGCCAATCGATCACGGAGAACCTCGCCGCGCTGGCGCGGCACTACCAGGCCTGCCATGTCGAGTGGCAAGCCCCTGACGAATGGCGGCTCGACGAACAGTTGCAGGCCTGGGCGGCGCAGCAATCGTTGACGACGGCGCAAGTCGACAGCGAGCATTTTCTGACCACGCGCACCGAGATGGCCGAGCTGTTCGCCGGGCGCAAGCAGTGGCTGATGGAACATTTCTATCGGCACATGCGGCGGCGCTTTGCGCTGTTGCTCGACACGCAGGGCCAGCCCGAAGGCGGGCAGTGGAATTTCGATCACGACAACCGCAAGCCTTGGCCCGGCACGCCGGCCGAGCCGGTCGACGCACGCCCGGTGCACGATCACCGCGAACTGTGGGAGATGCTGCAGCGCTGCGGCGTTGCCAGCTTCGGCGAGCCGCAGGCCGGGCACGTGCGCTGGCCGGTCAGTCGCGACGAGGCGCTGATGTGCATGGAGGCTTTCATGCAGACCACGCTGCGCCACTTCGGCGATTTCGAGGACGCGATGAGCAGCCGCGCCCAGCGCCTGTTCCACTCGTTGCTGTCGTTCGCACTGAACGTGAAAATGCTCGATCCGCTCGAAGTGGCCAGGCGCGCCGAGGCAGCCTACCGCAGCGGCGATGCGCCGCTGGCCGCGGCCGAGGGATTCATCCGCCAAATCATCGGCTGGCGCGAGTACGTGCGCGGCATCTATTGGTCGCAGATGCCCGGATACCAACAGCGCAATGCGCTCGGCCACCACACGCCGTTGCCCGACTGGTTCTGGAGCGGCAAGACGCGCATGCGCTGCCTGCAACAGGCGATCGGCCAGTCGCTGCAAACGGCCCATGCCCATCATATTCAGCGCCTGATGGTGATCGGCAATTTCGCGCTGCTCGCCGGCCTGGATCCGCAAGCGGTGCACCGCTGGTATCTGGGCGTGTACATCGACGCCTTCGAATGGGTGGAGCTGCCCAATACCCTGGGCATGAGCCAATGGGCCGACGGCGGCCTGATCGCCACCAAGCCGTATGTCAGCAGCGGCGCGTATATCCATCGCATGAGCGATTACTGCGAGGGCTGCGCCTACGACCACAAGCAGAAGCTCGGCGCGCAGGCGTGCCCGTTCAATGCGCTGTACTGGGACTTTTTCGCGCGCCACACCGCTGCGCTGGGCCGTAACCCGCGCCTTGGCATGGTGTACCGGCAACTGCAGAAAATGCCCGACGAGCAGCGCGATGCACTGCGCGCGCAGGCTGCCGGGATTCGCTCGCGCCTGGGCGACCTATGAACCTCTCGATGACGACTCACGCCATGGACACGATGCACTCTCTGCCACCGAACTATCGCGCGCTGGTCATCGGCGCATCCGGCGCGATCGGCGCGGCGATGGTCGCCCACCTCCAGCGTGATGCGCGCTGCGCCCAGGTGCTGACGCTCAGCCGGCATGGCACACCGCCGGTGGATTTCGAAGACGAAGCGAGCATCGGAAATGCGGCTGCCCAATTGCGCGAGCAGGGGCCGCTGCATTTGCTGATCATTGCCACCGGCATGCTGCACGGCGCGCATGGCTTGCCGGAAAAGCGGCTGGGCCAGCTCAGCTATGCTCAGTTGACGGCCAGCTTCGCGATCAACACCCTCGGCCCGGCCGTGGCGCTGGCGCATTTCGCGCCGCTGCTCGCGCGGCACGAACGCAGCCTGGTCGGCGTGCTGTCGGCCAAGGTCGGCAGCATCACCGACAATCGCCTGGGCGGCTGGTACGGTTATCGCGCCTCCAAGGCCGCGCTGAACATGATGCTCAAGACGGCGGCCATCGAGCTGGCGCGCACGCACCCGCAGTTGGTGGTGGCCGCGCTTCACCCCGGCACCGTCGACTCGCCGCTATCGGCGCCTTTCCAGATGGCGCGCAACAAGCGGCCGGCTGCGCAGGCGGCCGGTGAACTGCTGCGGGTGCTCGACGGCTTGCCCGCTCACGAGACCGGCAGCTTCTGGGCCTACGACGGCCAGCGCCTGCCGTGGTAGCGGGTGTCGCCGCGGCATGGGTGCGCAAGCCAGGGCTGGAGCGGATCCGAATCGATCGTCGCGCACGGTGGTAGAGTGCTGTTCACGCTGAATCGGAGCCGTTTATGTTGAGATTTCTGAAGCTTGCCGCTGTCACCGCTATCGCCACAACCGCCGCGCTGTCCTGCCTGGCCGTCGCCGCGACGCAGCCACCCCCGCATTACATGCCCGCCTCGGCCGCCGCTTCCTTCGAACACGCCCCGGCGATCGTCGAGGGCGCCTCGGGCACTCACGTCAAATCGACGATTTACGTCTTCATGGATCCCAATTGCATCTTCTGCCATTACACCTGGGAAGCTCTCCAGCCCTATGAGGCGGCCGGTTTGCAGGTGCACTGGATCCCCATGGGTTTTCTGAAACCGGACTCCGCCGGCAAGGCCGCGGCGTTGCTGCAGGCTGCCAACGGCCCGGCACTGCTGCATGAACTCGAGACGAAATTCTCGGAGGAAAAGGAATCGGGCGGCATCGCGCCACTGGCGAAGGTACCGGCGGCGGCGAAGGCCAAGCTCGACGGCAACGCCAAACTGTTCACGTCGTTCGGCTTCGACGGCACGCCGGCCATCATTTATAAAACCGGCGACGGACGCTGGGCCAGTCTCGATGGCCTGCCGCATCTGAGCGCGTTGCCGGGCATACTGAATTTGCCGGAGCAACCGATCACGAATCCGTCGCTGGCGCGCTTTCGCTGATTGGCGGTCACGCCCGGCTTGCCGGGCGTCGATGCATGGCAGGCTCCGGCGAGCGGGCGTCTTACTCGGCGCGCCGGTATTGCCCCCGCGCTCTGAGCCGCATGAACATCGAATTGGAGCCCCACAGGATGTAGGAGCCGACTTGCCAGCTGAGGATGATGCCGGCGATCGAGAGTACGACCGCGCAGATCGGGTGGCTCCAGAACACGCCCAGATCACCATGTGACAGCAACAAGGCGCGCCGGAAGTTGCTCTCGAGCATGGGGCCCAGCACGAAACCGAGCAGAATCGGCGCGACCGGAAAATCGAGTGCCATGAACAATGCGCCGGCCACCCCGAACACCGCGACGGAGCCGACGTCGAACAAGTTGTTGCGCATGCTGAAGACGCCGATGCAGACGAAAAACACGGCGGCCGGGAACAGTACGCGGTAAGGCACCTGCAGCATCTTGACCCAAACCCCGATCAGCGGAACGTTCAGAATCATCAGCATGACGTTGCCGATCCAGAAGCTGGCGATGAGCCCCCAGAAAATATCGCGATGCTCGGTGATCAACAGCGGTCCCGGCTGAATTCCCTTGAGGATCAGGGCGCCGAGAATCAGCGCCATGACGGCGTCGCCCGGAATGCCCAGGGTCATGGTGGGAATGAAATCGACCTGCGTCTTCGAATGCGAGGCGGCCTCGGGGCTGGCCACGCCCTCGATCGCTCCCTTGCCGAATTTTTCCGGGTCCTTGGCGATCTTTCGCTCGAGCGCATAGGCGATGAAGGTCGTGATGGTCGAACCGGTGCCCGGCATGCCGCCAAAAGCCACCCCGACCAGGGTTCCTCGCACCATTGGCCAGAACGCCTTGCGCAAATCGGCACGCGACGGACGCATGTCGCGCATGCGCACCTTCGCCTTGATGGTGACGATCTTCTCGCGATTCACATGCATCAAAAAATCGGCAATGGCGAATACGCCCATGCAGATGGCGCCGAGTTCCACGCCGTCATAAAGCGAGGCCATCCCGAAGGTGAAGCGAAACGGCCCGGTGATCAGATCGGTGCCGATGGTGCCGCAAAACAAGCCGAACAGGGTCATGGCGATGCCCTTGAGCGGCGTGCCGCGTGACATCGTCGAGCCGGCGATCAGTCCGAGCACCATGATCGAGGCGATTTCCGCCGGCCCGAACTTGAATGCGACGCTCACCAGCAGCGGCGACAGAAAGATCATGACCAGAATGCCGACCGTCGCCGCGAAGAACGACGACAGCATGGCCACCCCCAGCGCCGCGCCGCCCTTGCCCATGCGGGTCAACGGATAGCCGTCGATACAGGTCACCGCATGCGGCGGATGGCTCGGCAAATTCAGCAGGATCGCACCGATCGCCCCGCCGTATTGCGAGCCGTAGAAGATCCCCGCGAGCATGATGATGGCCGGCACCGAAGCCATGAAATAAGTCAGCGGCAGCAGCATCGAAATGGCTGTGATCGGCCCCATGCCGGGCAGCACGCCGATCAGATTGCCCAGCAGCACGCCGACGATGGCCCAGATCAGATGTGCCGGCTGCAACGCCACGCCGAACCCATACATGAGATCCACGATGGTCTGATGCATGATGCTACTCCCAGCTGAGCGCCGGGAGCTGTATGTGCAGCCCCCAGCTGAAGACGAGAAAGCAGAAGACGGTCAATACCGCGGCCATCAGGAACACATCTCTCGCGCTGTTTTTGCTGTCCGCGAAGGCGGCGACGACCACCGAGACGAAAGTCGCCGGGAGCAGGCCCAGATGCGGCGCGACGACCACGAACGCGACCACCGACAGCAGCACCAGGCCGGCCCCGCGCAGCGCCTTGCCCGACGGCTTGACGAGCACCGCCGCCTCCCGCGAAGTCGCGGCGATTAGCAATCCGACGATGGCCATCAGCACCCCGAGCGCAGCCGGAAAGAACCCCGAGCCCATCTGGCTCAATGAGCCGATCCCATAACTTCTGCTGCGCAAATACACGCCCGCGCCGATCAGCACGAACAGCGTTCCCGCCCAGAAATCCCTTTTCCCAAAATTCGAAACTTTCATGCGTTGTCCCCTCATTTTTAATATCTGGCGCTCACCCCGGCATCGCGTCGCGGCGCCTCATGCGGTGCCGTCCCGGGCTCGCCGCAGCAGGCCGTAGACGTCATGCCTGGTGTCGAGCCGCCATAGTTCGGCGAGCAACCCGTGCGCATGCGACTCGCCGATGACCGGCGACGCCAGTTCCACAAATTTGTCGTTCAATTCACCGTCGCCAAGCGGCAACTCCCGATCGCCCTTGCGGTGCGGCTGCAAATGCGTGTGGCGGGTGCCGTCGCGCATGACGATCGTGATTCGCGCGGCGCGTGCGCCGGGAAAAGCGGCATCCAGTTCAGGATCGACCGCAACGCAGATGCGCTTCATCAACGCCCGCGTCGCTGCATCCTCCAGCCGCTGCGGCGTGTAGGCGAGCAAGCGCAAACTGCCGTGCGTCAGCGCCGACGCGACGACGTATTTCAGGCTGAAACGCGCTTCGTTCGGCGTTTTCGGTTCGTCATGACAGGCGATTTCCAGTGCCGGCCGATAGGTCTGGACCTGGACGCCGGCAATCTCTTGCGCCGCGATGCGGTGTGCCTGCCGCAGCGCCAAAGCGCCGTCGACGGCGGCAAAGGTATGCCCGCAGCCGACGTGATTCTTCACCGTCAATCGGGCGATGTTGAACTCGCGCCCCAGACTCGCGCCGATCTGCGTCCAGTCGGCTGCTTCGCTCATGGCTCGCCCCAATCCCGACGCCCCGTCGAACACGTCCCGGCTGCCGGTGACGCCTTGCCGGGCAAGTTGCGCGGCAAGCAGGCCGGCTTCCGCCGCGCGGCCCGTATGCAGCGGCTTGGACATCGAATCCATGCGAAATGCCTGCTGAAGCCCCGCTGCGAACGTCGCCGCGGTCGCCAGCGCATTGACGTAACCGGCCTCGTCGAGCCCCAGAATGGCGCCGGCAGCCATGGCCGCACCCAGCGTGCCGACGGTGCCGCTGTTATGCCAATACCGATAATGCGAGCGGCCAAGCGCCACCCCGATGCGCGTGGAGGTTTCATAGCCGACGATCACGCCTTGCAGAAAGCGCTGCCCGCTTGCGCCGACCTCCTGCGCCGCGGCAAGCGCGGCCGCGATGGTCGCCGCGCCGGGGTGATACATCGCGTCGCGAAAACTGTCGTCGACTTCCGCCGCGTGAGCCGCCGCGCCATTGATCATGGCCGCCGCCCGGGGCGTGGCGGACCGGCCACCGAGCAGCTCGGCGCGGCCACGGTCCAAGCCGTCGGCCAACACTGTCTCGAGCATGGGGATCGGGGCCAGGCAAAGCCCCGGAAAGGCCGAGGCATACCAGTCGACCACCGCGCGCTTGGCGTGATG